>CP032046.1:979531-1306041 GCA_008032955.1 Helicobacter pylori | reverse complement strand
AATTGCGAAAAGTTTAAATTTTTTTCTTGCATTTGAGTTTGGATAGTTTGCCATTGTTTTTGAGATAACCTAAGGCTTTTAATGATTTGTTTGTTTGTATCCACTTGCTTTTTCATTTGATTTTTAGGGGGTCAAGGGGGCTTGCCCCATTGCAAGAATAAGCGGTATTTATAGCCGCCGTTATTTGTGGTTACCCATTTTATTGTGGTTAAGTTTGGATATAATGGGGTTATTATGATTGATTGAGTTAAGGAGATAAGATATTAAAAAATGTAGAAATGGGGGCTAATTTTTATAAAAAGCTTGGCAAATTAGAAAAACAATTAGCTAAATATCAAAGTAAAGTTTTAGAAATTAAAACACAAATGAAAGAGATTAAAAGCAATATTCTCAAGCTAAGAAAGAGGAGAATTTAGCTAATAAATATATTCCTAATGATGAGTTAAAAAAGATTTATTAGATATTGATAATCCTAATACGACTGAAAACTTTAAGCCTAAGAATGCTAGTGAAATTTGGCAATTCGCTCTTAATTCTTAGGAGTCAATAGAGAGTTAAAGAATATTTTTAACCCCTAGAAAATCCACCCGTAATTAAAAAACACTTTAAAATGACTGCCCCCTTCATTCAGGGTGATAGAATTGGTGGTTGCGCCATCGCTAGAAACGACTCTAGATTTCAACTGGACCAAAGGAACGCTAATGCCTATAGAATATTTAGAATGCTTGTAGCGGTAATTCAACCCACCGGTTACATTTAAATTACCGCTCCCTTTGTATTGATTCAACAAATAATAGCTGTTGTATAAGCCCCTTAACCCCCCAAACACCCCAAGAGAGGAAGTGAAAACTTTCTTGGTTAGATTGTTTTTAGGGTTCTTTTCGTTAGTGTAATTGGTGATGAAATCAAATAACACATCCATCCCCACACCATAGCTTAATTGCTGGATTTTTTCGTTGTTGGCTTGAGCGTAGTTGTATTTGATAATACCATAAGAAGACAACCCTAGGTAATCATTAAAATATTTTTGATAGCCCATTTTAAGATTAACGCCTAATAGGGGGGCTCCAAAGGGCCGTGAGGTTTTTGAAGTGCGGTAGGTAGTGGTGCTAGATTTAGTAGATGAAAGGCTTTGACTGATCGCGCTAAGCATAGTGGTCGCAAAATCTTGCGTGTTCAAACTAGCGTTCAAATAGTTGGTTTGGCTGCTCAAATTAGTGTAATCCACCGGTAGAGCGTTTTGATCAATGAGTTGCTGCCAAACCGCACTGGTAACGCCTATAAGCCCGGCGGGGACTTGAGAGCAATCAGTATAAATGGAATTGGGGTAACTGCTAGGGAAAGCGGGCTGACCTTGGCCGCCAAAACGAGAACACACATCATAGAAAGAGCCATCGGTGTCTCGCACTTCATGCCCGTTGTCAAACACTTGCACTTCTTTCCCATCCATTTGCTCTATCTTCCCGCCCTGACAGCGCTCTTCTGGCCCACTTCCTTCTTGACACATGCGCACCCTTTGATAAGTCATGTTCCCGTTATGCGTATAGCCTAAAGTATGGCCGTATTCATGGATGATGTCTCTTAATTGCATGATGGCGACTTTATTCAATTCTTTGCCAAACAGTATTTCAGGGTCTAAGAAAGGGGACAATATCCCTAAAGCGCCAAAATTGGTGCCATCATCGCCCGGACCATTCGGGCCGCCATATTGAGACCCTAACCCTAAATCCCCTCCTCTTGGGGGCAAGAGATTCACATAAAGATTATTCGTAACTCTATAGCTATAGATAACATCTTGCGGCGTTAATATCACTGAGCCTGTTTGCCCGTTTTCTATATTGTATTCATCTCCAGCGTTTTTAGCGATCAATTTAGGATCAACAAGCCCATCGTTGTAAGGATTCACGCATGTAGAATAATTAGAATAACATGGCTTTGACAGGTTGTTATCGCTAAACTGAAAGGGGGCGTTTTTAACGGCATCTTCCCAAGATTTAGAATCAAACACCGCCATCATGTTCAGCATTAAATTGGTCAAATTCTTGGCGTCTTGAGAGGTGAAAGGCGGCACTTTAGCCGTGCAGTTTTCTTGATTTTCGTATGGAGGGCATGGGGGTTTAGAACCAGTGCCGTTACCGCTAGAAAATTGGTTGTAATTGATATAAGTCATTTGAAGATTGGTTGTAACCTTGCTGAGCTTATCAAACAGATTCTGCGTGCTGGAATCAGAAAATTTTGTGGTGGCAGTTTGGAGCTGTTGGAAGCCATCAGCGTTAAGTTGCGGATCGTCAAACAAGCTTGCGGGCAGAATGATTTGAGATTGTTTAGGGATAGTCTCTATCACGCCCAAACTGACTACATTGCCTTGATTGTCTGTATAACTCAGCTCAATGTTGTTTAAGTTATAAGGCAAGAAGTTTTGTATCATAATCAAGCTGCTATTACCATAGCCTGCTTCTTCAGCGCTTTCTTGGTTGTAAGCGGTTACATACACAGGGTTTAAAGAATAAAAGGTTAAGTTGGTGATATTGTCCTCTGCAAACAACTCAGTCGCATTCTTTAAAACGGTGCTTTGGGAGATGTAGTATTTCCCATAGGTGCTTTGAGGGGTAATGGGTTTGGGCTTAGGTTTGGGTTTTGGTTTGGGTTTTTCTTGAGTGGTGGCTATGGTTTGTTCTTGGGTTTGTGTGCCTTGTAACAGCCCGGTTTCAAACCCGGCTTCTATGAAAAAGCCGTCTTTTTGGTGTTTTTGAAAGGCTTCTACAGCGGTGAATGATCCGATTAGGGACAAACAAATCGTTTTACTAACGAGTTTTAACATAAAATCTCCTTAATTGTCTTTTTTAACATTTTTACTCAAAAATAGCTTATAGGTATGTATACATTTTAAACTAGCTTATTTTACCCCTTTTTGAAAAATGGCAGTATGGTTTTTTGTAAATATGGATATTAAACCGCACTAATGGGTAAAAAGTCTTAAAAAGCAGCGCTAAAAAGGGGTTTTAATCCATTCCTTAAACGATTTTATTTGCCTAAGCAAAATTCGCTGAACATGCTATCAAGCATCTGGCTGGTTTCATAAGGGCGGGTGAGCAAGTTCAAGTTTTCTATCGCGCTTAAAATGTGATAAGAAAAAAGCTCCAAAGTTTCTAAATGGTTTTTAGCGTTTTGCAATTCAGTAATGGCGTTTTCTAGGGCGGTTTTTTGGGCTAGGGAAGTGAGTAAGAGCTTGTTTTGAGTGTCTAGTTTGGGGAAAAAGGCGCTGATTTTTTGGCTCAAATCTTTCAAACAAGCCTTGGAATTTAGGGTGTTGGTTTCTAGTAAAGTATAAGGGATTTTAAGATGGGATTTTAAGATTTCAAGCTCTAGTTTAGGGGCTAAATCGTTTTTATTCAAAACAACAATGCAAGGCTTTTTAGCACGATTAAGGGCGTCTATAAGGTTAAAATCTTCTTTTTCTAGGGGTTTAGAAAGATCAAACACGCCCAAAATAAGGTCGCAATTTTCTAAACTTTTAAGGCTTTTTTCAATCCCTAAACGCTCTATTTTATCCGCGCTCTCTCTAATGCCAGCGGTGTCAATCAAGCGCACCTTATGCCCTTGTAATTCAATGACTTCTTCTATAGTGTCTCTTGTTGTGCCTTTAATATCGCTCACTAAAGCCCTTTCTTCTAAAAGCATGGCGTTTAATAGGGAGCTTTTGCCAGCATTGGGTTTGCCAACAATGCTTAAGGCATGCCCCTTATTCCTTTGTTTTTGCACGTTAGAAAAATCCAGTAAATCTTTAAAAGAGGCGATTTGTTTTTCTAAATTTTGAGACACTCCATCTAAAAAATCGCTAGGAATGTCTTCTTCGCTATAATCAATCAAAACTTCTGAGCTCGCCAAAAGCTTTAAAAGATCGTTCCTGGCCTCTTCAATAAAAATTTTTAACTCGCCCTTAAGCTGCCTGGCTAGAGCGTTTAAAACGCTTTCATCTTCACAAAGGATGAGCTGAACGCTCGCTTCAATCTCGCTCAAATCCATTTTATGGTTTAAAAAGGCTTTTTTACTAAATTCCCCCGCTTTAGCGAGCCTAGATCCTAAATTCAAACAAGCTTGTAAGATATTTTGCGCTAAAAGGGGGCTTCCATGGCATTGGATTTCGCACACATCTTCACCAGTGAAACTATAGGGGGCTTTGAAATAAATGACTAACGCTTTGTCTAATAAAACGCCATTAGAAAAAATATCGCACACGTAAGCGTATCTGGGGGTGAAGTCTTGTTTTTGGGTGAGTTGTTTGAGGATGTTTAGAGCGTTATGGCCGCTGATTTTAATGATGCTAATCGCTCCCTTGCCTAAAGGGGTAGCGATAGCGGCGATGGTGTCATTCATTGTTAAAGTCGTTGATGACGATGTATTTTTCATCGTTTAAATTGGTTTTGATGGAAACATATTTATTAGGGAACGCTTTTCGTAATTTCTTTAAAGCGATATAGGTTAAAACGCCATCAGGGGCTTTCATCTGCCCTTTACCTACTTCATGAACGGTCATGATCGTGCTTTGGAGTTGCGCTTCCATAACCTTTTCTTGGTTTTGTAAAAAAGTGGAAATTTCTAAGCGGATACTATAGCCATAAGCAGGGTGGATCCAATTAAAGAGCAAGTAAGAAAGGGCTTTGTAGCGATAACCTTTTTCGCCAATTAAAAGGGCGGAGTCTTCGCCATCAATATCAATCAATAAAACCCCCGGTTCATAAAGACTCACCTCCACTTTATTGATTTTATAAGGCAAATGAGAAAATAAGTCTTTCAATTCTTGCTTAATTTCATGGAGTTTGTCTCCATTATGAGATTCTTCTTTAGGGTTTTTTTTAGGGGGTTTAGGGGTGATTCTTTCTTCTTGAGGCGTTTCTGTTTCTAATTTTTGTTTTTTTTCTTCTATATTGTTTTGATGATTTTCTTTCGTGTTGGTTTCTTTAACGCTCTCTTCTTTAACCTCTTTAACGCTTTCTTTAACGCCCGCTAAGATAATGGCTTCTTTTTTACCAATGCTTAAAAACCCTTTAGAGGGCGTTTGAATGACTTCGTATTGCAAATTAATAATGGGGCAATTCAAAGCGATAGAAGCTTGAATGAGAGCTTCTTCTAAGGTTTTGGCTTTGATTTCAATAAAATTTTGCATCAATGTTCCTTTTTGTTTTGCGCGTGCATGCGTTTTTTGTTTTCTAAGACTTTATTGATGATGAGTTGTTGCAACACCGAAAGGATGTTGTTTGTGGTCCAATACAAGACTAACCCTGCAGGGAAAGTGATTAAAAAGATCGTGAATAATAGGGGCAAGAGTTTAAAGATCTTCGCTTGCATGGGATCGGTCATGGTGTTTGGCGTAACGCTTTGGTGCCAATACATAGACGCTCCCATAAGAAGCGGTAAAATAAAATACGGATCCATGATAGATAGATCATGAATCCATAAGATCCACTCTGAGCTTTTCAATTCCACAGCGTTATAAAGCACTCTATAAATCGCAAAAAACACCGGGATTTGTAAGATTAAAGGCAGACAACCCCCTAGCGGGTTAGCCCCATGTTTTTTGTAAAGCTGCATCATGTGGGCTTGCAACTTTTGGGGTTCGCCCTTGTATTTTTCTTGGAGTTCTTTCATTTTAGGGGCTAATTCCTTGAGCTTTTGCATGCTCACCATGCCCTTATAGCTTAAGGGGTAGAGGATAATGCGCACGATAATCGTTAAAAAAATGATAGCCCAACCCCAATTACCCACGAATTGATACAAATAATCCAGTAAAACAAACACGCCTTTCGCAAAAAAAGTGATTAAGCCATACTCTATCACATCCGTGAGCATGGGTGAAATCGCTTTCAAAGAGCGGTAATCTTTAGGGCCAATATAGCCATGCAAATTTGCTTCATTTTTAAGGGAAATGAAGCCTAAGGGGTTTTTAGTCCCGATTTCTGAATCAATTAAGGCTTCAAAACCTTGAGGATCTTTGGTGAAAAGCAAGGTGGTGAAATACCTATCCACGCTGGATAAAAAGAGGGTGTTAGAAAAGCGTTTGATTTCTTTAGCGTCTTTATCTTCAATTTTTTCAATTTTTTTGTCGTTATTTTCTAAAAGCACGCCTGAAAAAGTGTAGCTGTCTAAATCAGCCACCGGCCTGTAACCATTGGTGATCACATAGCTAGGGATAAGGTTATTGGGCGATTTGAATGCGATTTTTAAATCATAATGCAAATCATCATAGAAAGTCAGGGTTTTAATGATAGTAAGAGCGCCTAAATCTTGGGTTAAAACGAGCTGTTCATTAGGCCCAAGAGTGGTTTTTGAAGCACTATAAGGGGTGTTGAACGCTTTGTTATTGAGCGTGGGGTCTAAAAAACGCACTTCTAAAGGCTTGAGTTTATCGGCTGCTAAAAGGGGGAGCTCTTTTAGGGGGGGTTGCGCGTTTTCTTTGGAGCTAAAAAGATGGCCCACATGCTCTAAAAAGCCCTTTTGTTTAGGGGTTAGATACTTTTTATCCTTGAGATAAACCTGTTTGATGCGCCCTAAAGAATCAATTTCAATTTTGGCATGCTCAAAAGAAATGGTGCTTAACAAATTCTCTTGGGGGATGGTTTGAGTAACACTAAAATGTTGGGCGTTGGGCGCGTTAGGACTTGCTATTGTGTGGTTGTTGGTTGTTTCTTGCTTTGTGGTTTGGGTTGTTGTTTTGTTTGGTTTTTGGAAAAAATAGCTATAAAGAGCGATAAACAAGAAAGACAGAGCAATCGCTAAAATCAAGCGAAGATTATTATTGTTGTTTTTATCCATTGTGATTAAACCTTAATGATGTAGTAAGTTGCGTGGCTTTTTGTGGGAACGAGCCAAAAAGTAATGGTTTTAAAATTACGATTAAAATCTTTATGAGATTGGAGTAGGCTAGGGCGTTTCAAGCGAGTGGTGGGATAAGCAATGCCCCCAGAGCAAAAAGGGTTGCATGAGAGTATCCTTATAGCGATTTTACCCATAGCGATTAGGGGGTTTTCAAAACAGAGCAACCATAGGGCGTAGTTGGAGCAAGTGGGGTAAAACCGGCAACTTGAAAAAGTGAAAGCCGAAAAAAAGCGTTGGTAACCCCTAATTGATGCCGTAAGAATCGCGCTCAAAAAAGGCGTTTTATTGTTTCGCATGGGTATGAGTCATTCCTTTTTTCAAATCTTTTAAGGCTTTGTTCATATAGTCTTTAATGGAAGTTAGCATTTCTAAAAAATGTTTTTCTAAAACCCAAAAATCCAAATGGTAACAATCGCTTTTAGGCACAAACACCAAAGCAAGCCCTTGACAAAGAGCGGCATGCCTTGTAACTAGTGATCGCAAACGGCGTTTGATGAGGTTTCGTTTCACGGCGTTGCCGACTTTTTTGGACACGCTCAAACCTAACAAACAAAGCGTATTTCGGTCTTTAAGCCTGCAAGAGAGCGGATCTTCAAAGCCCTCTTTTTCTTTTGGCGGCTCTTTTGACAAATCCAAAACAAAGAGCGAAAAAAAAGGGTTGTGTTTTTTGAAACCCTTTTGATAAACCCTATCAAACTCACTCTTGTTTTTTAAAGAGTCATAGGGTTTAGACGGAAAGCTTTTTTCTGCCCTTAGCTCGTCTGGCATTAATCACCTTGCACCCGTTTTTGGTTTTCATTCTCACTAGAAAGCCATGGGTTCGCTTTCTTGGTGTGTTGTGTGGTTGGTAAGTGCGTTTCATTTAAAACTCCCTTGATAAAAATTAAACATAAACACAGATTTTAGCTAAAGAATGCTAAAAATTGACTAAAACTAATTTTTTGATTCTTTTTATCTTCAACAAGAATGTAAAGTTGTTTCAGATTGTTTGTTTGCAATAAATCCACGACTTTGATAAAGTTATCCAAATTGCTTTTCTTATCGCCTTGCAAGACAATAGGGGTGTCTTTAGCCAAAGTGGAAACCTTGTGTTTTAAATTTTCAAAGCTGATTTCTTTATCGTCAAAATAAAAAGAACCCTTATTAGAAATGGCGATCGTAACTTGTTTTTTGTCCAACACGTCTTTAGAATCAGTGCTGTCCTTATCCACTTGAGGAATGCTAATAGGGAGCTTTGAAGTTTGCACAAAAGACGCGGTTGTAAGCACGATCACTAGCAACACAAGCATGATATCAATGAAAGGCACCACATTCATGGATTCTACTTTTTTCACCGCTTAATCCTTAGGCTTTGTTATAAATCTCATGGGATTGCGTGTCAACCGGGTGGTGGAAAATATCCCATTTAGTGACTAAAATCTCACTTTTTCTCACTAGCAAGTTATAAATCACAATCGCAGGGATCGCCACCAATAACCCCATGCCAGTCGCTTTTAAAGCAAGGGCTAAATTAGTCATGATCGCTTTAGTGTCAATGCCAGAAGCGGATCCTAAATCCATAAAAGTGAGCATGATCCCCATAACCGTTCCTAAAAGACCGATATAAGGAGCGTTTGAGCCAATCGTGGCCACTAGAGTCAAGCGTTTGTGTAGGGCTAGCTCTAATTTACGCCTGTCTGTGTAGTCATCTACACGAAGAGTGGCAAAAAACCACAACCTTTCTATTGCGATCGCTATAACGATGACTGATAAAAAGATCAAAAACCCTATAATCCCATAATCTACCATTTCTTTCATTATTATCCTTTAAAGTGGTGTTTTAAATCGGCAAGAATTTCTTTATTGAGTGCTTTTTCTTTGAGACTTTGTCTTTTGTCGTGCAATCTTTTTCCTTTCACTAAAGCAATTTGGATTTTAGCTCTATTTCTTTGGTTAAAATACAATTTCAATCCTACAATACTCAAGCGTTCTTTAGACGCTTCCATTTGCCATTTCAATAATTGCTTTTTGTGTAAAAGCAACTTACGCTCTCGCCTTTCATTGGGCTTGTAATACGCATGGATTGTATCTAAATATGATATATGAACACCAAATAAAAAAGCTTCTCCTTTGATTATTTTAACAAAATTATCTTTTAAATTCACCCGAGTTTGTCTCAAAGCCTTCACTTCAGAGCCTAAAAGCACTAATCCTGCTTCTAAAGTTTCCAAAATTTCATAGTCAAAATAGGCTTTTTTATTGCTGGCAATGAGTTTCATTCGCCCCCTTTTAGTGCAGGCTTTAGCCTAAAGAACGTGCTCCCGCTCCCGCTAAAAAACCACTCCTTGCCTAATTCGCTTTCTATACTTCTTAAAGCTTGGTTAGTGAGTAAAGCCGGCTTTAAAAGATCGTTTAATTCGCTTCTATCATAAGTCTTTAGGCATTCCAAACTCGGCTTTTTAAGCCATTCTTTAGCTTGAGAAAAACAAGTTTTAGGCTTATAAGCTTGATAGATGGCTTTGGTGCTGCAAAAAACATGAGTTGGCGCATAGATTTCTAGGCGGTTTTCTAAAGGCTCTTCTTCAAAATTTTCAATGACTTCGCCATAAGAAGTGGCGTTAGCGCTTTTGTATTGCGAGATGAAAAAATTGGTGTCTGCACCCACTAAAGATCCCATAGTATAAAGCTCTTCTAAACTCAAACGCCAGTCAAATATTTGATTTAAATGATACAACAGTCCCCCAGCATCAGCGCTCCCACCGCCTAACCCGGCTTGAGTGGGGATGTTTTTTTCCACTTCAATCGCCAGGGTGTCTAGGGATTTGATGGCAGAATGAGAGAAATTTTTTGATTTTAAAAAATTTTTTAAAACTTGGAGGGCTTTAAAGAGTGAGTTTTCTTCTAAAGGGCAGTCAAAATCCCCTTTTAATGAGAAAGATAAGGCATTTTTGACGCTGATAATGTCTTTGAGCTTGTCTTTGACCAAACACATGCGAGAAATGAGCTTGTGGTAAGCCCCTTCTTTGTGAAGGATTTTTAAAAAAATATTGACTTTAGGATAAACTTCAAAAACATGTATCAAGGCTTAATGACCTTTTTGATGTTTTCTAACACGCTTTCATCTACGGACGCAGAAGCTTTTTGGTTTTCGCTCACAATGGCCTCTTTGAGTTCAGCACGCAAAATAAGGGTGCTTTCAGGTGCTTCAAACCCTAAACGCACACTCCCTCTATCTATGGAAATGACTTTAATGTGGATGTTATCATCAATGACAATCCCCTCATTAACTTTGCGGCTGAGTATGAGCATGTCTAATCTCTTGTTCCTTATAGAGAAGAGCTAAACACAACGCTCTCTATAATATCGCCCTGCTTGATCTTGTCCAATACATTAAGGCTTTCTGCGTTTTTGATTTTGCCAAACACGGTGTGCTCGCCATCTAGATGGGGCAAATCCACAAAACACAAGAAAAATTGACTCCCCCCTGTGTCTCTTCCGGCATGCGCCATAGAAATAGAGCCTCTTTTGTGCTTGTTGGGGTTATGGACCACTTCGCATTTAATGCGGTGTCCTGGCCCGCCTGTGCCTGTGCCATAAGGGCAACCTCCTTGAGCCACAAAGCCGGCGATCACACGATGGAAATTAAGCCCGTCATAAAAACCCTCTTTAGCTAGAGTTACAAAATTACTCACCGCTTGGGGCGCATCTTTGTAAAAAAGCTCTAGGGTGATATTGCCTTTATTGGTTTTGATCGTAGCGTAAGCGGTTTTTGCAAGCTCTTCCTCTTTAATATCATAAGTTTTAATTGGATCCATCATAAACCTTTGCGATAAGCTTTTGTCATTCAAATGATCTATTATAGCAACAAATTAAAACAAATGGTATTTTAGCCGATAGTGTTGTGGGATACTTTTAAAATTTAAGCGGTAAGTTGGATAATGGCGTTTTGGCATAAAAGATTAGCGGTTGGTTGTTGTATCGTTTTATTTTCATGCATGATGAACGCTAATAGCATTCAAATCGTTAGAGACGATCCGCCCCTTGATCCAACGCTCCCTGCATGGGTTTATTCTGTTGCGTTATTGAAAGTGTATTTTAGCGATGGGACTTATAAAGAAGGCTATGCGACTTTGCTCAAAAACGGGCGTTATATCGCTTCTTCTGAAACGCTTTATTCTAACGGCTTATACCCTAAAACGATTTTAGCCAAAATGCAAGACAGCAGCGCTAAAGAGCTGATTTGTATAGCTAGCCTACGCCTTGAAGCGATAGATAGAGATCAAGGGCTTTCGCTTTTAAAAACCGCCGATTTTAGAGACGATTATTGCCATAAAAGAGAAGAGAGCTATTATCATGCAAGGATTTATGCCAAATACGCTCAAACTTTTCATTCAAATCCTTATACCGATCAAAAAACACCCAACTCTGATCTCTACTATCCGGCGTTGAATGAGGGGAATTCTTTTTCCATACAGATAACGGATATTTCTGTGGCTGAACTTTTGAAATCTAAAAAGTTTCTTTCGCTTGATAGTTCTTTTAAAAAGGGGAGCGTGTTGTGGGGAGGGAGGCCCTATTTTAGCGAAGTGGGGGAGTTTATGGGAATGGCTAGCAGCACTTTAGAAAACCAAGAAAGTCTGGTGATTATCCCTAAAGAGAAGATCGTAAAATTTTTAAGCGCTCTAAAAAATCAAAACATTTTTCAAAACATTCCCTAGATTTAAGCAAACCTTAAGCTTTTTATGACTATACTTTCATTTCCTTGTTTCAGCAAGGGCTTTTAAAAAGCCGCTTGATACCTTACAAGGATAGCTGATTAAAAGCAAACGATCTTTGAAAACTAAGCAAATTGATAGAAGTTCTTTTT
Source organism: Helicobacter pylori (assembly GCA_008032955.1). Classification (NCBI taxonomy): domain Bacteria; kingdom Pseudomonadati; phylum Campylobacterota; class Epsilonproteobacteria; order Campylobacterales; family Helicobacteraceae; genus Helicobacter; species Helicobacter pylori. The sequence goes on along the minus strand of CP032046.1, from coordinate 1,294,319 downwards.
AAAGGGATATTCTAAATTATTTTAAGGATGACTTATTATAAATAGTGAGGGTTTTTTATAACTTTCATTCTTTTATAAGAAATTCTTATCCAACCAGTGCCAATCAATTTCATTGATTATGATGATTATATCATTATGATTGATGACTGAATGGCATGAGAGTATTTTATTCAGGTTAGCGTTTAGCTAAACCTTTTTAAAAAGTTTCTTTCTGTTTTGTTGTTGTAATACTTAAGAACACAACCCGTTTTATTCAATAAAGTATAAAACGAGTTCTTGTGATACGCTAAAGCTATTGTTAGAAATAATGATAGCCTATCAAAAAAACAAAAAGAGCTTTAGGACAAACACTTTTATGGAGAGTTTGATCCTGGCTCAGAGTGAACGCTGGCGGCGTGCCTAATACATGCAAGTCGAACGATGAAGCTTCTAGCTTGCTAGAATGCTGATTAGTGGCGCACGGGTGAGTAACGCATAGGTCATGTGCCTCTTAGTTTGGGATAGCCATTGGAAACGATGATTAATACCAGATACTCCCTACGGGGGAAAGATTTATCGCTAAGAGATCAGCCTATGTCCTATCAGCTTGTTGGTAAGGTAATGGCTTACCAAGGCTATGACGGGTATCCGGCCTGAGAGGGTGAACGGACACACTGGAACTGAGACACGGTCCAGACTCCTACGGGAGGCAGCAGTAGGGAATATTGCTCAATGGGGGAAACCCTGAAGCAGCAACGCCGCGTGGAGGATGAAGGTTTTAGGATTGTAAACTCCTTTTGTTAGAGAAGATAATGACGGTATCTAACGAATAAGCACCGGCTAACTCCGTGCCAGCAGCCGCGGTAATACGGAGGGTGCAAGCGTTACTCGGAATCACTGGGCGTAAAGAGCGCGTAGGCGGGATAGTCAGTCAGGTGTGAAATCCTATGGCTTAACCATAGAACTGCATTTGAAACTACTATTCTAGAGTGTGGGAGAGGTAGGTGGAATTCTTGGTGTAGGGGTAAAATCCGTAGAGATCAAGAGGAATACTCATTGCGAAGGCGACCTGCTGGAACATTACTGACGCTGATTGCGCGAAAGCGTGGGGAGCAAACAGGATTAGATACCCTGGTAGTCCACGCCCTAAACGATGGATGCTAGTTGTTGGAGGGCTTAGTCTCTCCAGTAATGCAGCTAACGCATTAAGCATCCCGCCTGGGGAGTACGGTCGCAAGATTAAAACTCAAAGGAATAGACGGGGACCCGCACAAGCGGTGGAGCATGTGGTTTAATTCGAAGATACACGAAGAACCTTACCTAGGCTTGACATTGAGAGAATCCGCTAGAAATAGTGGAGTGTCTGGCTTGCTAGACCTTGAAAACAGGTGCTGCACGGCTGTCGTCAGCTCGTGTCGTGAGATGTTGGGTTAAGTCCCGCAACGAGCGCAACCCCCTTTCTTAGTTGCTAACAGGTTATGCTGAGAACTCTAAGGATACTGCCTCCGTAAGGAGGAGGAAGGTGGGGACGACGTCAAGTCATCATGGCCCTTACGCCTAGGGCTACACACGTGCTACAATGGGGTGCACAAAGAGAAGCAATACTGCGAAGTGGAGCCAATCTTCAAAACACCTCTCAGTTCGGATTGTAGGCTGCAACTCGCCTGCATGAAGCTGGAATCGCTAGTAATCGCAAATCAGCCATGTTGCGGTGAATACGTTCCCGGGTCTTGTACTCACCGCCCGTCACACCATGGGAGTTGTGTTTGCCTTAAGTCAGGATGCTAAATTGGCTACTGCCCACGGCACACACAGCGACTGGGGTGAAGTCGTAACAAGGTAACCGTAGGTGAACCTGCGGTTGGATCACCTCCTTTCTAGAGAAAAGCTTTTAACATTCGCTTGTTAAAAGCCAAAGAGTATTACCTGACAAAAGAACTTCTTTTGCTTAGTTTTGAAAGATTGAGCTTATTCTTTCTTTTTTACTTCTTGATTGTTTTTAATATTTGCTTGCTTATTGTTTGTTATTTCTTAATGCTTATATTTTTAGTTGTTAGTGTCTTTATATTTAATGTTTAATGTGTTTAGTTTGCTTGTGTTGGATTTAGCGTTGAGCTTTCTTAATTCTTTTGTTTAGATTTATTGCTTCTTGTTGTTTAATGTTTAATGATTTTAATCGCTTGATTTTGTTTTTTACTGCTTATGGCTTTTGTTGTTTTGCTTTGTTTTTCTTGTGTTTGAGTTTTGCTTTTGGTGTTTTTAGTGGGTCTGATCTGATTGTAATTGAATGCGTTTGGATTTGAAAACTCCGTTCTCATCAAGCATTGATGTTTAAAACCTTATTTTTATAGTTTGAAGCTTTATTTTATAGTGAAAATCATAAGGGGGTGGGGATTATTTTGCGATACCCTAAATTCTAAAACGCTTAAAAAGTTATCGTTTGGTTGGAGTCAAGTTATTTTATAGCCAGCGTTTCATTGAAACAGAATTAAAAACAAACCATAGCCCACCAAGCAAAGAGCTAACACCCAATAGGGGAGAAGGCTAAGCGAACGCATGGCAGATAAGAATTGCGTCAATTGGCAAGTTTGGTGAGCAGGAAGCACTTCAAACAGCCTTTCATCGGTTTTAAGTCGGTTTTTTATGAGCCATTGGTATTGCTCCCTGAATAACCTTTCTCGCATGAGATAATACGCGTCTAAAAGATAAAAGCATGCCAACAACACCCCTAAAACGCATAACCCATAAGAATTAGAAATCGCTTCTATTTTAAGGGATAGAACCCCAACCGCAAGAGCGAGAGTCCATTTTTTGCATTCTAAAGAATTTTGTGCCATTCTGTTGATAACGCCTTGTAAGATTTTAAGCTCTTCTACAAGGATTTTTTCTCTGTCTTTTGGGGTATTTTCCATGTTTGATATTTATCTGTCAAAGTTAAAAGTCCAAGTGCCTTTGTTGGTTTGTATTTCTGCTTCTATAATATCGCACCCTTGAGAAATGCCCTCTCTTTTTTCTCCAAATTTAAGGGTTTGAGACTCCATCATCACACCCTTTTGCTCTAACTGAGAAATTTTATTTTCTATGTCTGCCAACCCTTCCTTTTGAGCTCCAAACATCTTATAAAAGCTTGCCATATCTTTAAAATCCTGTATAGAGATTGGAGTAACTAGACCTAAAGCAACTATGTTGCCAAACACCTCTTCTGGAACAAAATTAACAGCACAATTACCCCGATTAAGCTTCACGCCTTGAATAGTAACGCTATCCACTCTAGAGCTGATTTGAAACTCTCCCTTGCTATTCACGCTCATCTCAATCGGCGATTCACCGTCGCCACCATTCCCACAGCCCACTAAATACAACGCTAAACAGCTTGCACTTAGTAATTTTTGATAAGTTTTAAAAAACATGTTTGCTCCTACGAATTGATTTGTTGTGATAGTTTTTTAAGGGTTATGGTCTCAAAACTTTTTAAAAATAGCGATATATCATGAAAGAGTTGCATGCTTTCCATCATTGGAATTGGGCGACTCTCACTAATAGAATGAGCGATTTTCAACTCTTCATAAATCCATGCGGAATGAGTGATACCTAATAGATCTTGATTAAGAGAAACACTATTCTTGCTTTGTAAAAACACGAAATAAGGGCATTTTTTGATCATATATTCTAAAGATTCCCTGAGAATGAGCGTGAAAGCGTCTTCAATCTTGCTAACATCAATATGATGTTTTTTTATTTCTTTTAGAATATCATTTTTATAATCCCAAAAGAGAGAGTCTATAAATATTAAATTAGAACGATCGGATGGTTCTAAAAAGGACTTGATATTTTTAACGCCTAAAAAATCATTATTTTTCATGTCAATATGCGAATGAGAAAGAAAAACCTTAGTTTTATTTAATCGCTCTTGTAAGGGATTAAAAAAGGCTTCTTTAATTTCATTGCGATTTAGTAAAGTGTATTCATTATTTTTTAGACTCTTTTGAATGAGAGTTTTAATCTTATTGGCTACTTCATGTATGTTAGAAACAGCTTGCTTGTCATAATAAGCGTATTCAAGCTTACTTTTCCCCCCTCTGTCAAAATGAAACTTGCATAAAACTTCACGATTTTCTCTTTCATCTAAATCAACCTTAAAAGCTTTCATGATATATTTTCCTTTAATATTTTTATGAAATTTTCAAACCTTTATAAACACGATTTTAAGTTTTCTTTAAAATCTTTTGATTATAGTAGACTTAGACTTAGCTTAAGAGTGCTTGAATTTTGGGGGTTTTAGGGGCTATTTGGTGCTAAAAACCACCGCTAAAAAAAGCCTTTTTGCAAACAAAAAGGGCGTTAAAACTTACAAGCGGCAGACCTTAAAAGCGCAAAAACAACAAAGGCGATCTAAAAAACCTCTTCGCATGCCTTTTTGTCTTTATGGAGTAAGCATGCTTTTTGCAACTCTATAAAACGCTTTTTCCTTTCTTCTTCGGTCATATTGTTAGGCTTTTCAATAGGGGGTGGAAGAGAGTGTGAAGGCTTTGAAGTGGGGGTATTGAATTGGGGCGCATACCCTAGTTTATTGACTGCATAAAAACCTAAAGCAGCGATTAAAATAAAAATCCAATCTGTTTTTCTGATCTTGGGGCAAAATTTACACGCCATGATTTAATCCTTAAAACATTTGAAGTATAATACACTCTTATGGTGAAATTTTAAGTTTAGGAAAAGTTGCATGTGGAGTTTCATTCAAAAAATCTTTAAGGCTTTAATCATCGCACCTTTAGATTTTATCACGAAGTATTTCAAGTCGTTTGTGCTGTTACTCATTGTATTAGTCTTTTTTAGCGCTAAAGAAAGCGCGCCAAGCGAACCGCCCAATCTCGCTAAACTCTATTTAAATGGGGCGATTTTTAGCACCGAGGATTTTGACAAAGAAGTGGATAAAATCTTAAAAACCCCTAGCATTAAGGGCGTTTTATTGTTGATTGACTCTCCTGGTGGGGCGGTGTCAGCGAGCGTGGAATTGAGCGAAAAAATCGCTGATTTGAAGCAAAAAATGCCCGTTTTAGCGTATGCTAGGGGGTTATGGCGAGCGGGAGCTATTATGCGGGCATGCAAGCGAGCGAAGTTTATGCCTCTAAAGCGAGTTTGATAGGATCCATTGGGGTGATTTTTTCAGGCGCGAATGTGGAAAATTTGCTCAATAAAGTCGGCGTAGCCACTCAAGGCGTGCATGCGGGCGAATACAAAGAAATAGGCACTTTCACCAGAGCGTGGAAACCTAACGAAAAAGAATTTTTGCAAAATTTAGTCAATGAGCAATACCAAATGTTTGTGAATGATGTCGCAAAAGCTAGGAAATTAGACGCTAAGGATTATAAGGATTTTGCTGAAGGGAAGGTTTTTAGCGCTCAAAACGCTCTGAAATTAAAACTCATTGATAAAATCAGCACGATTAAGCAAGCCCAAAACCGCTTAATGGAATTGAGTAAGGTTAAAAAAGCCTATTGGCTAGAAAAAAGCCCTATGGAACGCTTGATTGAAAAGGCCACGCAATCAGCAAGTAATATCATCACGCAAGCCTTTGGCTATCAATTATTGATGAGATGAAGATGTTAGAATTTATTTTAAAAATTCAAGCCAGAGACTCTAAAGGCTTGGTGAGTGCAATAAGTAGTACTATCGCTAACAAGGGCTATAACATCGTCAAAAACGATGAATTTGTTGATCCCTTAAAACAGCGTTTTTTCATGCGGCTAAAAATCCAAAAAGAAATCAAGCCCTTGAATACTGAAATTAAAGAGCAAGAAGAGCGATCCTTAAAAACCGCTCTTTTTAAAGCCTTAGAAAACTTTAACGAACTATTGATTGAAGTCATTTTAACGCATAAAAAAAATATTATTTTACTCGCTACTAAAGAGAGCCATTGCTTAGGGGATTTGCTTTTAAGGGTGTATGGAGGGGAATTGAACGCTCAAATTTTAGGCGTTATTTCCAACCACGAGATTTTACGCCCTTTAGTGGAAAAATTTGACATCCCTTATTTTTACGCGCCTTGTATTGATCAAAACTTGCATGAAAAAGAGGTTTTAGCAATCATTAAAGACCTAGAATTACAGCACAAAGTGAGCGCGGATCTGCTCGTTTTAGCCAAATACATGCGTATTTTAAGCCATGATTTTACGAAGCGCTATGAAAACCAGATCTTAAATATCCATCACAGTTTCTTGCCCGCATTCATTGGGGCTAACCCTTACCAGCAAGCGTTTGAAAGGGGCGTGAAAGTCATCGGGGCCACGGCGCATTTTGTGAATGAAAGCCTTGATGCCGGGCCAATTATCTTACAAGACACTCTGCCCATTAACCACAATTACAGCGTGGAAAAAATGCGCCTAGCGGGTAAGGATATAGAAAAACTGGTTTTGGCTAGGGCTTTAAAACTCGTTTTAGAAGACAGAGTCTTTGTGCATGAAAACAAAACGGTGGTGTTTTGAATGCTTCCATTAGCGCCCTTTAGGATTATTTGACAGAACGCATGGATGCATTAACAACGCCATCAAATTGGCAAAAAGTGAGGCTTGGGGATATTGGCAAACCATGCATGTGTAAAAGAGTGATGAAGCACCAAACAACACGATATGGTGAAATTCCATTCTATAAAATAGGCACATTTGGCAACACCGCTGATGCCTTTATTTCAAAAAAGCTATTTTTAGAATACAAAACGAAATATTCTTTTCCAAAAAAAGGCGATATTTTAATTTCTGCTTCCGGAACTATTGGTAGGGCAGTCATTTATGACGGAAAACCCGCTTATTTTCAAGACTCAAATATTGTTTGGATTGACAACGATGAAACATTAGTAAAAAATGATTTTTTATTTTATGTTTATTCTCATGTGAAATGGAATACAGAACATACAACTATCTTAAGACTTTATAATGATAATTTTAGAAATACTTTAATCCCCCTACCCCCTCTAAACGAACAAATCGCTATCGCTAACATTTTAAGCGCTTTGGATCGTTATCTTTGTGCATTAGACGCTCTCATTCTTAAAAAAGAGGGCGTTAAAAAAGCTTTAAGCTTTGAACTATTGAGCCAAAGAAAACGCTTGAAAGGCTTCAATCAAGCTTGGCAAAGAGTAAGGCTTGGGGATATATGCGAAATTATTAAAGGACAACAAATAAATAAAATTAGCCTAAATAACACAGATAAATACCCCGTTATAAATGGTGGCATTGATTTTTTGGGCTACACAAATAAATTTAATGTTTCAAAGAATACAATAGCAATTAGTGAGGGTGGCACATGCGGATATGTTAGGTTTATGACAAGCAATTTTTGGTCAGGAGGACATAACTATTCTTTACAAAAAATTAGTAATAAGGTAAATAATTTATGTTTATACCACATTTTAAAAAGTTATGAAAAGGATATTATGAAATTAGGAGTTGGGTCTGGATTAAAGAATATTCAATTAAAAGCCTTAAAAGATTTTGAAATCCTTTTACCCCCTCTAAACGAACAAATCGCTATCGCTAACATTTTAAGCGCTTTGGATAATGAGATCGCAAGCCTTAAAAACAAAAAACGCCAATTTGAAAACATCAAAAAAGCTTTAAACCACGATTTAATGAGCGCTAAAATTAGGGTTTTAAAACAATAAACGCCCCAAAAGTCAAGGACAAACCCACTTATAAGGAAACCCCTAAGCTTTTAAACTCAGGGGAACGCTCTTAGAAAAATCAGCGTTTCACAGAAACGATCACTTTAAGCCCCAAAAAGCAAACTCAAAGTATAATGTTTTCCAAGAGCGTTTGCCACTTTTGCGTTTCATGGCATGCTCCTTACAATGTTGGTCTGCCCCATAAAGCCACTTATGGGGCGTGATGAAATCCTACAGCAAACCCCCTTAAAACTTTTAATTTTACAAACGCTAAAAACAAGATTAAAAAATTGAATGAAAAGATAAAGAAATAATAAAACGCCCCAAAAGTCAAGGACAAACCCACTTATAAGGAAACCCCTAAGCTTTTAAACTCAGGGGAACGCTCTTAGAAAAATCAGCGTTTCACAGAAACGATCACTTTAAGCCCCAAAAAGCAAACTCAAAGTATAATGTTTTCCAAGAGCGTTTGCCACTTTTTGATCGCATGGCATGCTCCTTACAATGTTGGTCTGCCCCATATCGTAACTATGGGGCGTGATGAGATTTTACAACAAACCCCCTTAAAACGCCCCTAGATCGCACCAAATACGCAAGACAAAGTTTTACGCCCCATTACGACCACTCAATGAATAAGCTTATCTTTATTAGACAGAAAACAGAGCCATTTGACAAGCATCAAAAAGAGGGATTTTAAAAGTTTAAAAATCTAACGGAGCTAAAAAAGTTAGTTTAAATGGATAAATTTACTGGATTAAAAGAAAGGGTTAAAAGCTAGGAGTAGCCCTAAGGCCGCCCCCACAAACGCCCCAATCAATATTGTTGGTTTTGTTGTTGTGCTTTTTGTTGTTGTTGTTGGTGTGCTTGTTGTTGTTGCTGTTGTTGAGCTTGTTGCTCTGCTTGTTGTTCAGCGTGTTGTTGCGCGTTATGGTGGTGGTGTTCGCCGCCATAGTAATGGTGGTGGTGTGCATGGTGATGGTGGTGGTGTTGGCTGTTAGCCTGTTGTTGCTGTTGTTGTTCATGGTGTGCCATGATGACTCCTTTAATTGAAATTTAAATTCTAGCTCATTGGCTAGGATTTCATTTTATAATGCGAAATCTAACCAATTATTAACGGAAAAGATTTTAATACTAATTTTTAATACGAGCACCAATTTAAGCGTTCTTATGTCAAAACTACCAACATCTTTGAATGAAAAAAGCTATAATAAAGAAGTTGCATTAAAAAGGAAAGACAAATCCCCTTTTTAAGGTATAATATGAGGAGTTTTAGAAGCGCTTCTTATGGTAGTAGCTAAAAAGTCTTTAGGACAGCATTTTTTAACGGACGAGTCGTTTTTAGACAGAATTGTTGATGCTTTGCCCCCCTTAAACCCATTGAAATTAATTGAAATTGGCGTGGGGCTAGGGGATTTGACTCTTAAGTTGTTGGATCGCTATCCTTTAAAGACTTATGAGATAGATAGCAGTTTGTGCGAAAAAATGCGATCAAAACTAAAGGTGCAAAAAAAGCCTTTTGCATTAGAATTAGTGGAAAAAGACGCTCTTTTTTTAAAAGAAGAAGAACCTTATTTTTTGATCTCTAATTTGCCCTATTATATCGCTACCAGGCTTGTTTTAAACGCGCTCAAAGACCCTAAATGCAGGGGCTTATTGGTGATGACGCAAAAGGAAGTGGCGCTCAAATTTTGCGCTAAAGATTCACAGAACGCCCTAAGCGTTTTAACTCAAGCAATAGGGAACGCTACCCTTTTGTTTGATGTGCCGCCTAGCGCGTTTAGCCCGCCTCCAAAGGTGTTTTCTAGCGTGTTTGAAGTGATTAAAGAGCCGCTAAAAGAAAAGGCGTTAGCTTCATTACTCCAAGCGCCATTTTTTGAAGAAGCCCTACAAAAAGGGTTTGAAGCATTAGAAGATTTTTTGAAAGCTTGTTTCTCATCTCCTAGGAAGACGCTTTCAAACAATCTTAAAAAAAGCGTTTCTTATAGAGAAAAGCTTGATAAGGTGTTAGATTTTTTAGCGTTAGAAAACCAACCAACAAGCGTGAGGGCGTCTGAGATAAAAGATTATCTCAAGCTCTTAGAATACCTTTTAAAAGGCTAATGCCTTTTTAAAAAATTGAAAGGAATAATCGTTATGACTGATAACAACCATTATGAAAACAATGAAATCAATGAAAACAATGAAAACAGCAGTGAAAACCCAAACGCTCATCATGGGATGCGAGCCGGAGCGTTTGAGCGATTCACCAACCGCAAAAAGCGTTTTAGAGAAAACGCGCAAAAAAACGCAGAGTCTTCAAACCATGAAGCGCCTTCACACCATAAAAAAGAGCGCCACCCCAACAAAAAACCAAACCACCACAAAGCTAAACACACCCCCCAAAAGACCAGAAATTACGCCCAAGAAGAATTGGATAACAATAAAGTAGAGGGCGTTACGGAAATTTTGCATGTGAATGAGAGAGGGACTTTAGGCTTTCATAAGGAGCTAAAAAAGGGCGTTGAAGCTAATAACAAGATCCAGGTGGAGCATTTAAACCCGCATTATAAGATGAATTTAAACTCTAAAGCGAGCGTTAAAATCACGCCTTTAGGGGGATTGGGCGAGATTGGGGGAACATGATGGTCATTGAAACCCCAAAAAGCGCGATCGTGATTGATGCGGGCATGAGCTTCCCTAAAGAAGGGCTCTTTGGCGTGGATATTTTGATCCCGGATTTTTCCTACTTGCACCAAATCAAGGACAAAATCGCTGGCATTATCATCACCCATGCCCATGAAGATCACATAGGGGCCACGCCTTATTTGTTTAAAGAGTTGCAATTCCCCCTTTATGGCACGCCCTTGAGTTTAGGGCTGATTGGGAGCAAGTTTGATGAACATGGTTTGAAAAAATACCGCTCGTATTTTAAAATCGTAGAAAAGCGCTGCCCTATTAGCGTGGGTGAATTTATCATTGAATGGATCCATATCACGCATTCCATTATTGACAGCAGCGCTTTAGCGATCCAAACTAAAGCTGGAACCATCATCCACACCGGCGATTTTAAAATCGATCACACCCCAGTGGATAATTTGCCCACCGATTTGTATCGTTTAGCGCACTATGGCGAAAAGGGGGTGATGCTTCTTTTAAGCGATTCCACTAACTCCCATAAATCCGGGACCACACCGAGTGAAAGCACCATAGCACCGGCTTTTGATACGCTTTTTAAAGAAGCGCAAGGGAGGGTGATTATGAGCACATTCTCTAGCAATATCCACCGGGTGTATCAAGCCATACAATACGGCATTAAATACAACCGCAAGATCGCTGTGATCGGGCGCTCTATGGAAAAAAACCTAGACATCGCCAGAGAATTAGGCTATATCCATTTGCCTTATCAATCTTTTATTGAAGCCAATGAAGTCGCTAAATACCCGGATAATGAAGTCTTAATCGTAACGACTGGCTCACAAGGCGAAACCATGAGCGCGCTTTATCGCATGGCGACTGATGAACACCGCCACATTTCTATCAAACCCAACGATTTAGTCATCATCTCCGCTAAAGCCATTCCTGGCAATGAAGCGAGCGTTTCAGCGGTGTTGAATTTCTTGATCAAAAAAGAAGCTAAAGTGGCTTATCAAGAATTTGACAATATCCATGTGAGCGGGCATGCCGCCCAAGAAGAGCAAAAGCTCATGTTAAGACTCATCAAGCCTAAGTTTTTCTTACCCGTGCATGGGGAATATAACCATGTCGCGCGCCACAAGCAAACCGCTATTGCTTGCGGGGTGCCTGAAAAAAATATCTATTTAATGGAAGATGGCGATCAAGTGGAGGTTGGCCCTGCATTCATTAAAAAAGTAGGCACCATTAAAAGCGGTAAAAGCTATGTGGATAACCAAAGCAATTTGAGTATTGACACAAGCATTGTGCAACAAAGAGAAGAAGTCGCTAGCGCTGGGGTGTTTGCCGCTACGATTTTTGTGAATAAAAACAAACAAGCGCTTTTAGAAAGCTCTCAATTTTCCAGTTTGGGGCTTGTGAGTTTCAAAGATGAAAAGCATTTGATTAAAGAAATTCAAGGAGGATTAGAGTTGTTATTGAAATCCAGCAACGCCGAAATTTTGAATAGCCCTAAGAAATTAGAAGATCACACCCGTAATTTCATCAGAAAAGCGCTCTTTAAAAAGTTTAGAAAATACCCGGCTATCATTTGCCATGTCCATGCCACTTGATTATAACGCTATCGCCGTGCAAGTCTTAAGAGATGAAGCGAGCGCGCTTTTAGAAAGCGTTAAGCAATTCCAAAAACCTAACGATTTAGAAGCGATTGTCAAGCTCATTTTAAAAAGCCAAGAAAAGGGGGGTAAGCTTGTGATAGTGGGCGTGGGTAAGAGCGCTTTAGTGGCGCAAAAAATCGTTGCTTCTATGTTAAGCACCGGTAACAAAAGCGCGTTTTTACACCCTACAGAAGCCATGCATGGGGATTTGGGCATGGTGGAAAAAAACGATGTGGTTTTAATGATTAGCTATGGGGGTGAGTCTTTAGAATTATTGAATCTGGTGAGCCATTTAAAACGCTTAAGCCATAAAATCATCACTTTCACTAAAAGCCCCACCAGCTCGCTCTCTAAACTCGGCGATTATTATTTGAGCTTGAAAATTCAAAAAGAAGCTTGCCCGATTAACACCGCTCCAACGACTTCTACCACCCTAACTCTAGCGTTAGGCGATGTTTTAATGGCATGCTTGATGCGAGCGAAAAACTTTAGTCAAGAAGATTTTGCCTCCTTTCATCCGGGCGGGCTTTTAGGCAAAAAACTTTTTATCAAGGTTAAAGACTTACTGCAAACCACGAACCTCCCCTTAATCGCTCCTAGCACAAGCTTTAAAGACGCGCTCATAGAAATGAGTGAAAAACGCTTGGGCAGCGCGATTTTAGTCAATGAGGCTAACGAGCTTGTGGGGATTTTGAGCGATGGCGATGTCCGTAGGGCGCTATTAAAAGGGCTTAACTTAAAGAGCGAAGTGAAGCGTTTTGCCACTTTAAAACCTAAAAGCTTTAAGAATTTAGACGCTCTTCTTTTAGAAGCGTTAGAGTTTTTAGAGCGCCATAAGATCCAGCTTTTAGTGTGCGTAGATGATCGCAATAAGGTTTTAGGGGTCTTGCACTTGCACCAACTTTTAGAATTAGGGCTTAAAGCATGAAAGCGAGCATTTATGATTTCACTCTAAAGGAATTGAGCCAGCTTTTAAAACCAAGCTTTAGGGCTAAACAGCTTTATTTGTGGCTCTATGCGAAGTATAAAACAAGCTTTAAAGACATGCAAAATAATTTTTCAAAAGATTTTATCGCTTATTTGGAGCAAGAATTTACTTTGCGCACGATAGAAATCACGCATGTGAGAGAGAGCGTTGATGGCTCTAAAAAATACCTTTTTAAATCTTTAAAAGACAACCATACTTTTGAAGCGGTGTTGTTGAAAATGAAGGATAAAAAGATTGATGAAGAGACGAACGCTATTTTAGAGGGGGAAAAATACACCGTATGCGTGTCTTGTCAAATCGGCTGTCAAGTGGGTTGTGCGTTTTGTTTCACTCAAAAAGGCGGTTTTGTAAGGAACTTAAAAGCGAGCGAGATTATCCAGCAAGCCCTACTCATTAAAGAAGACAATAACCTCCCCATTGAAAAAGCGCTCAACATTGTTTTTATGGGAATGGGCGAGCCTTTGAACAATTTAGATGAGGTGTGTAAAGCGATTGAGATTTTTAATACTGGCATGCAAATTTCACCTAAAAGAATCACGATTTCTACCAGTGGCGTAGCCGATAAAATCCCTATTTTAGCGGGCAAAAACTTAGGCGTGCAATTAGCCATATCCTTACACGCCGTAGATGACAAAACGCGCTCATCTTTAATGCCCTTGAATAAAAAATACAATATTGAATGCGTTTTGAATGAAGTGAGGAAATGGCCTTTAGAGCAGCGCAAAAGAGTGATGTTTGAATACCTTTTGATCAAAGATTTAAACGATAGCCTGGATTGCGCTAAAAAACTTTTAAAACTTTTAAACGGCATTAAATCCAAAGTGAATTTGATTTTATTCAACCCGCATGAAGGCTCTAAGTTTGAGCGCCCCAGTTTGGAGAGCGCTAGAATGTTTGCGGATTTTTTAAACTCCAAAGGCTTATTATGCACCATTAGAGAATCTAAAGCCTTGGATATTGAAGCAGCTTGCGGGCAATTGAGGGAGAAAAAACTCTCCCAACAAATTTAAAAACTTTTTTTGTGGCGTTTGTCTTTTTTGGGGGGCGTTGGTTTTATTCAAGCGATAATTCAAAAAATTAGCGTTAAAATTCCTTCCATTAACAATTGATTAGATTTTATATTGTAGAATGAAATCCTAGCTAGTGAGCTAGAATTTAAATTTTTAATCAAAGGAGTCATCATGGCACACCATGAAGAACAACACGGCGGACACCACCACCACCACTATCATGGCGGTGAACACCATCATCACCACCACAGCTCTCATCATGAAGAAGGTTGTTGCAGCACTAGCGATAGTCATCATCAAGAAGAAGGTTGCTGCCACGGGCATCACGAGTAATATCGGTGTGGCTAGGGGCAACTTGACTAGGGTTGTCTCTGGTTTTGACTTTAAAATACCATCATTCAAATCTAATCCATTCTAATCAAACCCGTTAAATCCAATCCAACCAACACGCTTGATTTTTATTTTTACAAACGCTCATTAATGTTAAAATACTCATTAATGCCTATAAAAAGTAGTTTTTTATCCAATAATATTGTTAAGACTTTTAATTTAAGCTTCAATGTTTTACAATATTCAAAATATTAAAACAATTTTTCAATCAAGGAAAGGGTATGCAAGTTACCCCCCCATTTTTTTAAAACCCAATAAGAAATTTTTATTTTTGGCTTTTTATTCTGTGCTAGGGTTTCATTTTAGCCACGCTATAGATGAGAGCGAGCTTAATAAACTCGTTGGAAAGAAGGTTCAAGAAGCTTTAGCGAAAGAAAAAGCTAAGGCTAAACATCAAAGAGCGGATAAAAGCGCTTTTTTTGCCGGTCTTGGCTATAGCGGGATGTTTTCATGGAATTTAGCTTATAAAGATAGTTTTGTTTTGCTACCTCATTTCTTGGGTGGAAGACCCTTAGAAAGAAAAGATCCCAGCACAATCTTAAACGGCTTTAATTTTAAAGTGGGGTATCAGTATGCCGCTCCTGTTAAGATTAAAAAAATGGGTTTTGGCGTTAGGGGAGGGTTCCAATATTCCTATAAAGCGGGCAATTACATGGAAAAAGATAAATACCAACAATACTTATTTGGAGTGATACCCATAGACACAATAAGTCCTGTTTCTTTTTTTAATGGTGGTATGATAACAATGTCAACTTACAGCTTTTTATGGATTTTTTACACAATGTGTATGAAAATGAGAAGTTTTTCATCGGTTATTTTATAGGGGCTGGGTTAGGGGGTGAGAGCGTAACAGCCGATGTTCTTAAAGATTTTGGTAACATATTAGCGCAATTAGCGCAATTTCAGGGCTATGGCTCGTTAGGGCTAAGAATGGGCGATAAACGCCACACGCTAGAATTGAGCGCGAGCATTCATGGCGACGCTCCTAGTTGTTCTTTAAAAAAGCTAAAGACTTGCGAAAGTGTGAGGGTTTTACAAGCAAAAATCCCTAGGGGCATTTTTGAAAGCTATGTTACTTGGAGCGCGGATTATGTTTATCGGTTTTAAAAGTTTTTGAAAAATTAATGGCTTTGTTCCAATTGAATAGGGGTAATAAAATCTAAAAAATGCTTTAAGCATTTTTTACAATCTAATCATAAAGAGCTTACGAAAAGCGAGCGATCACTTCATGCTTTATGGTTCCAACCCCCATGCGTCTTTAAAAGAAGCGTTTTTAAGCTTTAAATTCAAGCTCCCTTCAATCCATTGGGTATTGGCCCCCTTTTCGTTATTGTCAAATAAAAACACCCCCAAAAAGCCTCTAGGGGTTTTAATCAGGCTCAATTCCACGCTAGGAAGAATGATTGTGCTGTCAGGTTTGACTTCAAAGGCCAGGAAAAAGGGGCGGTTATTTTTGAAATCATAGCCATTTTTAGTGTATGAATAGCCAGGAGCGCTCTGCAAGATGCCTTTTTGAGTTTCCACGCTAAAAGAATCCAAGTAATAAAACCCAGGCTCTAGCTTGAACGATTGAACTTTGGCTAAAGCGTAGCGGTTTTTCCATAAAAGCATGAAACGCTCACTCCCTAGCATGAATAAAGGCCCCCTAGGGTCTTTGAGCTTTGCTTTAGGGTTTTTTTCAAGCGCTTCATTGTGTTTGGCGATAACTCCTCTATCCACTTTGCGCCAATAAGTGCGCACGCTTTGGCCCTGATGAGCGATATACATATTCACCAAACCAGAATGATGGCCTTTAGGGGGCAAGCAAGAGGCTAATAAAAGAGCGGCTAACAAACTCACAATTTGAAACTTCAAGCAAATTCCTTAAAAAGAGTGGTGGCTGAATGCTAACATGCTAAAACTAAAACCCTTATAAGTTATGGATAAAAACTTAAAGATTAGGGTAAAATAAACGCATGCGAATAGACAAATTTTTACAATCAGTGGGTTTAGTGAAGCGGCGCGTTTTAGCGACAGATATGTGCAATGTAGGGGCGGTGTGGCTCAATGGGAGTTGTGCTAAGGCCAGTAAAGAAGTGAAAATAGGCGATGCGATTAGTTTGCATTATCTAAAAGGGATAGAAGAATACACGATTTTGCAAATCCCCACTTTAAAAAATGTGCCGCGAAAAGACACGCACCTTTATATCGCTCCTAAAACAAAAGAATAAAGATAAAAGACTAAGGATCAATCAGTGAAAGAATACAAAGATACCTTAAACTTAAACACAACCACCTTTTCTATGAAAGGGAATTTGAGCGTTAATGAGCCTAAAACTTACGCTAAATGGCAAAAGCAACAAGCGTTTAAACGCATGCAAGCTAGGAAAGATAACCATGGGGATTTCACCTTGCATGACGGGCCGCCTTATGCGAACGGGCATTTGCATTTAGGGCATGCCTTAAATAAGATTTTAAAAGACATTGTCGTTAAAAGGGAATATTTTAAAGGGAATAAAATTTATTACACGCCCGGTTGGGATTGCCATGGCTTGCCCATTGAGCAGCAAATTTTAGAACAATTGGAAAAGGAAAAAACGAGCCTAGAAAACCCCACGCTGTTTAGAGAAAAGTGCCGAGATCATGCGAAAAAGTTTTTAGAAATCCAAAAGAACGAGTTTTTGCAATTAGGCGTTTTGGGGGATTTTGAAGATCCTTATAAAACCATGGATTTTAAATTTGAAGCGAGCATTTATAGGGCTTTAGTGGAAGTGGCTAAAAAAGGGCTTTTGAAAGAACGCCATAAGCCTATTTATTGGAGTTATGCATGCGAGAGCGCTTTAGCGGAAGCTGAAGTGGAATACAAGATGAAAAAATCGCCCTCCATTTTCGTGGCGTTTGGTTTGAAAAAGGAGAGTTTAGAAAAATTAAAAGTTAAAAAAGCGAGCTTGGTGATTTGGACGACCACGCCTTGGACTTTGTATGCGAATGTAGCGATCGCTTTGAAAAAAGACGCCCTTTATGCGCTCACCCAAAAAGGCTATTTAGTCGCTAAAGCCTTGCATGAAAAGTTAGCCGCTTTAGGGGTGGTGGATAGTGAGATTGCGCATGAATTCAATGCCAATGATTTAGAATACTTGAAAGCGTCTAATCCTTTAAACCAAAGAGATTCCCTAATCACTCTAGGAGAGCATGTCGGTTTAGAAGATGGCACAGGAGCCGTGCATACCGCGCCCGGGCATGGTGAAGAGGACTATTATTTAGGCTTAAAATATAATTTAGAAGTGTTAATGTCTGTAGATGAGAAAGGTTGCTATGATGAGGGCATTATCCATAACCAACTATTAGATGAAAGCTATCTGGGCGAGCATGTTTTTAAGGCTCAAAAACGCATTATAGAGCAATTGGGCGATTCTTTATTGCTAGAGCAAGAGATTGAGCATTCCTACCCGCATTGTTGGAGGACGCACAAGCCTGTGATTTACAGAGCGACCACGCAATGGTTTATTTTAATGGATGAGCCTTTTATCCAAAATGACGGCTCTCAAAAAACCTTAAGAGAAGTGGCTTTGAATGCGATTGAAAAGGTGGAATTTGTGCCAAGCAGCGGGAAAAACCGCCTAAAAACCATGATAGAAAACCGCCCTGATTGGTGCTTGAGCCGGCAAAGAAAATGGGGCGTGCCACTGGCCTTTTTCATAGACAAACGCACGAATAAGCCTTGTTTTGAAAGCGAAGTTTTAGAGCATGTGGCGAATCTTTTTGAAAAAAAAGGCTGTGATGTGTGGTGGGAGTATAGCGTGAAAGATTTATTGCCCCCTAGCCATCAAGAGGACGCCACGCATTATGAAAAAGTCATGCATATTTTAGACGTGTGGTTTGATAGCGGTAGCACCTTTAAGGCGGTTTTAGAAGACTACTATGGAGCAAAGGGGCAAAGCCCTAGCGATGTGGTTTTAGAAGGGAGCGATCAGCATAGGGGGTGGTTTCAAAGCTCGCTTTTAATCGGTTGTGTTTTAAATAATCAAGCCCCTTTTAAAAAGGTCATTACGCATGGCTTTATCGTAGATGAAAAGGGCGAGAAAATGAGCAAATCTAAGGGCAATGTGGTGTCTTTGGATAATTTACTCAAAAAGCATGGGAGCGATGTGGTGCGTTTGTGGGTAGCGTTTAATGACTATCAAAACGATTTGAGGGTCTCTCAAACCTTCTTCATTCAAACAGAACAGCATTATAAAAAATTCCGCAACACCCTAAAATTCTTACTCGCTAATTTTAGCGATATGGATCTCAAGAATTTAGAACACCCCCATGACTTTAGCCCTTTAGATCATTTTCTATTAGAGGCTTTAGAAACAACAAGCACTGGAGTCAATAGCGCGTTTGAAGAGCATGACTTTGTGAAGGGCTTGAATATTTTAATGGCGTTTGTTACCAATGAATTGAGCGGGATTTATTTAGACGCTTGTAAGGATAGCTTGTATTGCGATAGCAAAAATAATGAAAAACGCCAAGCCATTCAAATGGTCTTGCTCGCTGTGGCTAGTCAATTGTGCTACTTTTTAGCCCCGATTTTAACGCACACGATCGAAGAAGTCTTAGAGCATAGCCAGGTGTTGCGCGCGTTTTTACAAGCCAAAGATGTGTTTGATTTAAAAGGCATTAGCGTTTTAGAAAAACTCCACCTTAAAGAGTTTAAAAAACCAGAAAATTTTGAAGCCGTTTTAGCCTTGCGTTCTGCCTTTAATGAAGAGTTAGACCGATTGAAAAAAGAAGGCGTGATCAAAAATTCGTTGGAATGCGCTATTGAAGTAAAAGAAAAAGCGTTGCGTGAAAATTTAGTAGAAGAATTGCTGATGGTGAGCTTTGTAGGGGTTGCAAAAGAAAAATTAAGCGAAACGCCAGCATTCACGCTCTTTAAAGCCCCCTTTCATAAATGCCCCAGGTGTTGGCGTTTTAAAAGCGAGCTAGAAAACACCCCTTGCAAGCGTTGCGAAGAGGTTTTAAAAGAGCGATGATAAAAGGATAGGGCTTTTGGAAACTTTACAAACCCATAGAGTTTTACAAGCCCTAATCGGCCATTTTACCCCTTTTTTAGAAAGCGGGATCACCGAGCTGATAATCAATACCGAGCAGGAACTTTGGCTTTATAAAATCAATAACACCCGAGAAAAAAGAGGGCATGCGCTTTTTGATAAGGCGTTTTTGCTGAGGTTTTGCGAGCAATTGGCCAGTTTTAGGGGGTTGTTTTTTGATGAAGAACACCCCACTTTAAATTGCTCTATCCCTTTCACGCGCTATAGGGTGAGCGCGAATCATTTTAGCATCACCACGAACAATCAAATCACGCTCAATATCCGTGTGCCTAGGCTTAAGCCCTTAAGTTTAGACGATTTCACTTTCAAAGCAAGCGATCCAAAGGGTTTGAAAGATTTAGCCCTAAAAGGGCATAACATTCTTATTAGTGGGGAGACTTCAAGCGGTAAAACAAGCCTATTAAACGCTCTTTTAGATTGCGTCAATAAAGATGAAAGGGTGGTGAGCGTTGAAGACAGCCAAGAATTGGATTTAAAAGCGTTTAATAATTGCGTGGGGCTTTTAGTGGGCAAGCAAGAAAACACGCGCTTTAATTATGAAGACGCTCTCAATATGGCCATGCGCTTAAACCCAGACAGGCTCATTGTGGGCGAGATTGACACCAGGAATGCAGCACTCTTTTTGCGTTTAGGAAACACCGGGCATAAGGGCATGCTCTCAACCATTCACGCTAATAGCGCTCAAAACACTTTAGAAGCCCTTTCACTGAATTTGAGCATGCGTTATACGCATGCCTTAGACAAGGACTTGATGCGAGCGTATTTTAAAAGCGCGATTGATGTGATTGTGCATGTGAATAGAATCAATGATGAGCGCCAAATCGCTGAAGTCTTATGGACTAAAGAGCTTTAAATGCCCCTAAAATCCTTAAAAAACCGCTTGAATCAACGTTTTGATCTATCGCCTCGCTATGGGAGCGTGAAAAAAATCATGCCCAATATCGTTTATGCGGATGGTTTTAACCCCTCTGTGGGCGATGTGGTGAAGATTGAAAAAAGCGATGGCAGCGAATGCGTGGGAATGGTGGTGGTGGCAGAAAAAGAGCAGTTTGGTTTCACGCCCTTTAACTTTATAGAGGGGGCTAGGGCTGGCGATAAGGTGCTGTTCTTAAAAGAGGGGTTGAATTTCCCTGTGGGCCGTAATCTTTTAGGGAGGGTGCTTAACCCTTTAGGGCAAGTCATTGACAATAAGGGGGTGCTAGATTATGAACGATTAGCGCCTGTGATTACAACGCCTATAGCCCCTTTAAAAAGAGGCTTGATTGATGAGGTTTTTAGCGTGGGGGTGAAGAGCATTGATGGGCTTTTGACTTGCGGTAAGGGGCAAAAACTGGGCATTTTTGCCGGCTCTGGGGTGGGTAAATCCACGCTAATGGGCATGATCACTAGGGGTTGCTTAGCGCCCATTAAAGTGATCGCTTTGATTGGGGAAAGGGGCAGAGAAATCCCTGAATTTATAGAGAAAAACTTAAAAGGGGATTTAAGCTCTTGCGTGTTGGTGGTCGCTACGAGCGATGATAGCCCTTTGATGCGCAAATACGGGGCTTTTTGCGCGATGAGCGTGGCGGAGTATTTTAAAAACCAAGGGCTAGATGTGTTATTCATCATGGATTCAGTGACTCGTTTCGCTATGGCTCAAAGAGAAATCGGTTTAGCCTTAGGCGAACCGCCCACTTCCAAAGGCTACCCCCCATCCGCGCTTTCTTTATTGCCTCAATTAATGGAGAGGGCGGGCAAGGAAGAAAATAAGGGGAGCATTACGGCTTTTTTTAGCGTGCTAGTAGAGGGCGATGATTTGAGCGACCCCATAGCCGATCAGGCCAGGAGTATTTTAGACGGGCATATCGTCTTAAGCAGGGAATTGACCGATTATGGGGTCTACCCGCCCATCAATATTTTAAACTCCGCATCAAGGGTGGCTAAAGACATCATCAGCGAGTCTCAAAACCTTTGCGCGAGAAAATTCCGCCGTTTGTATGCGTTATTAAAAGAAAATGAAATGCTCATTCGCATCGGCTCTTATCAAATGGGGAATGATAAAGAGCTTGATGAAGCGATTAAGAAAAAGGCTCTAATGGAGCAATTTTTAGCGCAAGATGAAAACGCTTTACAGCCTTTTGAACAAAGCTTTCAGCAATTAGAAGAAATCTTAAGATAAAAGGAATATCATGGAATCACAACTCATGAAACTCGCCATTGAGACTTATAAAATCACTTTGATGATTTCTTTACCGGTATTACTAGCGGGCTTAGTGGTGGGGCTGTTAGTCAGTATTTTTCAAGCGACCACTCAAATCAATGAAATGACTTTGTCTTTTGTGCCTAAGATTTTAGCCGTGATTGGGGTGCTGATTTTAACCATGCCGTGGATGACGAACATGCTTTTAGACTATACCAAAACCTTAATCAAGCTCATTCCTAAAATCATAGGCTAGAAAATGCTAGAAACAACTATTGATTTTTCTCGTTACAGCAGCGTGAAAATCGGCGCGCCTTTAAAAGTGAGCGTTTTAGAAAACGATAATGAAATTTCTCAAGAACACCAGATCATAGGCTTAGCGAACAACCTTTTGATCGCTCCTGGCGTGAAAAATCTCGCTTTATTAGGAAAAAACTACGATTACATTTGCGATCAAGGTGAGTGGGTGGAGGTAGGGGGAGCGGCTAATGCGTCTAAAATTTTTAATTATTTTAGGGCGAATGATTTAGAGGGTTTAGAGTTTTTAGGGCAATTGCCCGGCACTTTAGGGGCGTTAGTTAAAATGAATGCTGGCATGAAAGAATTTGAAATCAAAAATGTTTTAGAAAGCGCTTGCATTAATAATGAATGGCTAGGGAGTGGAGCGCTAGGATTAGATTATCGCAGCAGCAAATTCAATGGCGTTGTTTTAAGGGCGAGGTTTAAAAAAACGCATGGCTTTAGACAAGAAGTTTTAAAAGCGTGTCAAAGCATGCGCAAAAGCCACCCCAAATTGCCTAATTTTGGGAGCTGTTTCAAAAATCCGCCTAACGATTATGCGGGCAGGCTTTTAGAGGGCGTGGGCTTAAGGGGTTATCGCTTAAAAAGAGTGGGCTTTGCTAAAGAGCATGCGAATTTTTTGGTGAATTTGGGGGGTGCAGAATTTGAAGAAGCGCTAGATTTGATAGAACTCGCCAAAACCAGAGTGTTACAAGAATACGGCATTCATTTAGAAGAAGAAGTGAAGATTTTGAGATAGGGTTGAAAAGCTTTATGTGGAATCAAGCTTATCCCTATTGATGAGAACAGAGCCTTATTATTATTTAGTCCTATCATGATCCAATCCCCCAACGACAAGTAATCCTTTTTCTTTGGGCGTCAAATTTAGGGCTAAAAAGGTTTTTACTCTCTATCTCGTCTTTAGTGCGAATGCCCACCAAAGGCAAAAGAGAATGGATTAAATCATCGCTCATGAAAGGTTTGTTTAAAGCGTTTTTAATCAATTTGACTTTCTCGGGGTGTTTTTCTTTAAAAATATCGCTCACATAAATCATAAAAGGGATTTCTAATCCCGCTTTAGAGCAGCTATGCCCATAAGTGGGGCCGCTTTCAAAAACATCTTGTGCATGGTCGCTCAAATAAAACACAATAGCGTCCTTATCTTTAAAGAGGTTAAAAATCCCATTCAAAACAAAGTCGTTATAATAAAGCGAATTGACATAATCAGCGACGATTTGCCTGTCTCTATCATTGCTCACATGCAAATTAGAAAAAGACAAATCGCTTGGTTTGAATTTGGCGAAGCTTTTAGGGAAACGCTCGCTGTAAGTCTTGTGTGAGCCACGCAAATGGAACACGATAAAATTCTTGCTTTTTAATTGGGGTTGGATATTTTTGGAATAAAAAGTTAAAATATCTTCATCATATCCTGTCCATTCTCCAGGAAGGAAGTAGAGATTTCTATCGCGTTGAAGAAGGTAGCGGTTTTTAGAACGATTAGAGACTAGATTTTGTGTGATCCCCCATTCATCGACGATTTGTTTTTCTAACCAAAAAGTTTCATAATGGGATCGCTTGAAAATGTCTATCATGTTGCGGTAATGATACCAAGGCTTATTCGTTTCAGCATCGCTATAATTGAGCAGGTTTTCAAAGACATCAGAAGTGCTGCCTTCTTTGCTTATCGTGTCAGAAAACACGAACAAGTTGTTACTCTCTCTCTCTCTCTCTCTCTCTCGTTGGCGAGTTGGCTCAATAAGGGGTTATTAGGAACGCTATAGCCATAGAGTTGCATGAAATTTCTGCTCGCGCTTTCGCCGATGACTAAGACGACATTTTTAACATCGCCCGTGCTAGAAAGATAATCGCTTGGTAAATAAAGGTTATTTAAAAAGCTATAAAATTTTATGGCTTGTTGGCGATCAGTTAAGCTCAAATAGGCGGAATAAAACCCTCTAGCCAAAGAAAGAGAAAAGAGTGATCTTTTTAAAATGGCGTCGTTATTTGTAAGGTGTTTAACATTATGAACGCTTCCTATGGTAAGGATAGAAAGCCCTAAAACGCTCGCTATCACACCAGGCACAAGCGCTCTAAAGCGAATGATTTTAATGGCGATCAACAAAGCGATCAAAATAAAAGCGTAGTAAAACAAATAATTTTTATAGCTTTTTATAAACGCCATCGTTTCAGAGCTGTTTGTGGCTAAAAGCGTGTCAGTCAAGCCTTTTGAAAAAGGCATTTTAAACATAAAGAGCGTAAAAATTTCAGCCACGCTAAAAATAATACCGCTTCCTATAAACAGCCATTCTAATGAATATTTCAAGCGTTTTTTAGGGATTAGCGCGCAACCATAATACACCACAAACCCGATTAAAAAAGCGCCTAAAAAGCCTTTAGAGAAAGAAAACAAATCGCTATTTTTGTAAGCGTTAGAAAGAGCGTTACAAAGAAGAAATATTAAAAATTTTTCATCTAGAGTTACGCTACTGGCAAAGAATTTTAAAAACTTCAATAATTTTTCCATGAATGTCCTTTAAGTGGGTTTGAAAACTTTTTTCAAAATATTTTTTATCCTAAAACAAAAATAATCCTTAATCGTTTTTGATCTTATGTGGGTTTTAAAAGATTGCATCTGTTGGTCTTTAGCCATTTCAAGGCGTTCTTTAAAAAAATCGTTTTTAAAAGGGGTGCAAAAAAGGTTGGCGAGCCAAAAACTCGCTTCAGCTTCATAGCAAATCAAACGCCCGTTCAAAGAACTCACAGAACGCCACGGCTTGTATTTGATGAAATGGAGCATGATGATGTTTTTAGGGTAGTGCTCTTTGAAAGAATCAGAATAGCAATTGTAATAAATAGGTAATTCTAAAATGCACTTCCAAAACACCATATTGATTAAACACTGCTCGGGGTAGAAAAGGTCTTTCCCCCTAGTTTTCAAAAACTCTAAAGCGATCTTTTCAAACCCATTTTCGCGCCATAAATCTAAATTCGCTACCAAAAAGCCCATGTTAAAGCCTTGATGGATGCGTTTTAATTCGTTTTGGCTAAAGCGTGAAAAATCAATTTTAAAATTCTTGCATGTTCGCTCAATAAAATGGCAAAAGGCTTCAAAAGGAAGGTGGGAAAAAGTGTCTCTCACCATGCCAAGTGATTTAGTGGGGTCATTATCTAGCGCAAAATAAGCGCTTGCAACATCGCCCAAAAACACCGTATCCACATCTATAGAAATGATTTTAGAATAATTAGGGAAGAGTGAAGCGAGCAAAAGCCGGCACAAAACAAGAAGCCCGCCATAACGCTTGGAACAAGACTCATTAAGGTAGCTTTCTATGGAATTGTCTAGCGAGTTAATGTCTATGAATTCCAATGAAGCGAATTTTTTAAAAGGCTCAAGGGTTTTTAAAAGCTTGTTTTGCTGCTCTAAAGTGACTCCTTTAATCAAACAATGGATTTTATACACGATGTTAGCGCCTAAAAGCTCGTTGTTTTGACTTAGGGGGCTAAAATCTATCGCGCTTGTGTGCCTGCTCGCATGTGAAAGTAAAGAATAAAGGCTTACGCCAGCCCCTAGCGCGTAATTCTTATCAAAACTCATAAAAATAGGGATGATTTGATCGGGTAAATTTTGTGTATCCATTTATCGCTTTTTTGTATCGCTTTTTGAGTGTTTTAAAATCGCATGCCTAACTTCTCCAACGCTTCCTGTGTAAAGGTTGTTGAATTGGGTTTTATTGAAAGTGTTTTGGCGCTTGGCTAATTGGATGGTGTTAGAGGTAATCGTTTCTTCTAGCTCCTTTAAAGTGAGTCGTTTTTCTAAAAAAAGAATGCTCTCTTTAACGCCTATGGCTTTAAAAGGCTGTGAATCTTTAGGGTATTGAGCATAAAGGGCTTTGATTTCTTCTATAAGGCCACAATCAAGCATGTTTTTGGTGCGCTGTTTGATGTTGTTTGTAAGCACGCTTTTTTCAATAGAAAGAGCGAATAACGAGATAGCATGCTCAAAGGGTTTTTTAGGGTTAGTTTTAAAATACTCGCTTGGGGGCGTGTGGGTGGCATAAAAGATTTCTAAAGCCTTATGGATGCGGTAAGTGTCGTTTGGATGGAGTTTAAAAGCCATGTTAGGGTCAATGGATTTTAAAAATATATAAGGGTTAGCGAGAGTGGCAATTTCTCGCTCTATTTTTACAGCCTCCTCACCGCTAATTTTTGGCATGCTGCTCAAACCTTCTAAAATGGATTTGAGATAAAAACTGCTCCCCCCTACAATGAGTAAAATTTCTTTGGAAGACACCCTCATAGCGTCCTCTAAAAGGGTTTTAAAAAGGGGGGCGTTATTTTTTTCATCAATGTTAAGGTAATCTAGGGCGTAATGCTTGATATTTTTTCGTTCTTTCAAGCTAGGTTTAGCCGAAGCGATATTGATGTCTTTATAAATACTCAAAGAATCCAAAGAAAAGATTTCAGCGTCCAATTCTTGGGCTAATTCAATAGAAAGAGCGCTTTTTCCGCTCCCACTAGGCCCTAAAAGCGCGATGAGTTTCTTAGGCGTTTTGATGAACGCTCTCCTTCTTGTAGGTGTTTAAAAACCCTTCTAAGTCAAATTTTTTACGGCATTCTTCGGTGAAAAGATGGATCATCAAATCCCCTAAATCCAAAATGATCCACTCTTCATTAGACTCATCTATCTGGTAAAAGACTTCGCCTAAAGGCTTAAGGGTGTTTTTAAGCGCGTCCAATAAAGAAAGGGCATGCTTGTTCGCTAGCGTGGTGGCGATAATGACATCTTCTACCAAATAGGGGGTTTTGGATAAATCAATGTGCGTAATATCAAAAGCCTTTTTTTCATCTAATAAAGCCGTAATCATTTCTATGCGTTGGTTCATGAGTTTCCTAAAAATGGGTTAAAATAACCTTATTATAACTTAAATCAAGGAAAGATCAATGACCCCTGAATCAAACCTTAAATCCCTAGGTGCTAAAACGCCCTATATTTTTGAATACAGTAGCGATTTACTAGAAGCTTTCCCTAACCCAAACCCCAATTTAGACCCCCTAATCACTCTAGAATGCAAGGAATTTACAAGCCTTTGCCCAATCACTTCCCAGCCGGATTTTGGCACTATCTACATCCGCTATATCCCTAAAGACAAAATGGTAGAAAGCAAGTCTTTAAAACTCTATTTATTCAGTTACAGAAACCATGGGAGTTTCCATGAGAGCTGTATCAATACGATTTTATTAGATTTAGTCAAATTGCTAGAGCCAAAGTATTTGGAAGTGTATGGGGATTTTGCCTCTAGGGGCGGGATTGCGATCAAGCCCTTTGTGAATTATGCGATCAAAGAATACCAAGACTTTAAGGAAAAACGCCTTTTGGATGCGAAATAACGCGCAAAGATAGGGTTTTAAGATTAAAGCCCTTCCAAATTAAATGGACAGGTTAGGGGGAGAAGAAAAAAAGAAAAATAAGAGATTAAAAAAAGAGAGCCACCCCACATGGGGGGAGGTTAGTTTTACAAACTAGAAAACCACTCATCGGAGTTTTTAGACAATTCCTCATCATTATCCAATTCTTTAAGATACTCCTCATCAGAGCGTTATTTTTTAAAAATCTATCTATAAAATACTTCCCCAGTAAAAAACAAAACCTCCTATAAAGGTAATTATTGCCTTTAAAGAAGTCCTTAATCCAAATGGGTTTATCCCAATCCACTTTAACGGATTTGTCCTGCCACTAGATTAAGCGCGTTTTTAACTGAGCCAGTTTGTCAGCGCTAGATTGAATGCAACCGCTTTTAGCCGCCCCTATCAGTAATTTTTGCTCATTATGATTGAAATCCCTATAAAAAGCGTCTTTAAAGGGTTTAAAGGCTGAGATGATCCCAAAGGGTAGCCCACTTTTGACTTTCTCACACACCTTTTTAAGATCGCCGCTTCCAATCGTTTTACTCTCAATGGCAGAAGCTTTCGTGTTGGAAACTTTAATGGCGCTGTTTTTAGTTTTAGAGGCTTTCTGTTCCTTAAAACATAGACAAATGCCCATGTATTAAAGTAATTCGCACTTTGTTGATAAATGAAGTTTTTCATTTGCAACTAAAGCCTTGCTTGCACAGTAGTCAAGCGATAGCTATCAGTCCGTTTTAGTAAGATTTCTTTAACCGCATTAAAAGGTGTATTCTTTTTAATTTCTTTGTCAAAGTATCTCGCTAAAATGTTTCTAGCAGCATTATAGTCAGCCTGAATAGTTCCCCCATTAAATAGGTAAAAAGTATTGCTTTTGCGACGCCCTAATAAAAGGTTGTTACAAAAGCTATCGCATTGCGAAGTGTATGCAGGATTGACTAAATGCAATGCAGAACCTCTGCACGCTATTACATTTTTTAAAGCGTCTGCTATTAAACCTTTAACCCAAGAATTGAGTCTTCTGTTAGTGTTTTTGCCATAGCTTGTGTTTTTTGAAAAGTTTTCTTTTAAATCTTCACACACAACCACCTTTGCCTTATCCACTACTTGATGGCAAGCGTTGTAAATAAGGGTTTTTAATCTTTGTTTGACTTTATGATCTTCTTTGTTTTGCTTAATTTTGCCTAGATTGTTTTTAAAAATACGATTAGCTTTTTCAAGTTGATTGTTTTTTTGAGCTTTTTTCATCAGCGCCAATAACTTGTTTCTTCGTTGGTATTTGACTTTTAGTTTGTCGCTGTATTGGGTGAGGATTTTACCTAAATCCTTCCCTAAAAATTCGTTAGTGCTTGTTACAAAGACTTCACTATAACCCTTATCAATGCCTATTATTTCATTCCCACAAGTGCGATTATCTGTTTTTTCATAAGAACTATGAACTTCCACTACCTTGTTTTTTATAATCAGTCTTAAAGTGCCACTAGGTTTGTATTCCATTGTGGTATTTAAAGGGATTTTAATCCTTTTGTTTTTGATTAAAGAGGGTATAGAGATCCAACATTGATTGTTCAATTCAAAAACTTTGTAGTCATCGCTGCGGACAATGATTTGATTGAAAACAGAATTTTTACCATGCTTGAAAGCTTTTCTCATTTTTCTGTGTAAAAAATGATCTTTTAGCCATTCATCTTTTTTTAATTGGATAAAGGCTTCTTTTTGCTCTTCTTTGGTTTTATAGTGTTTGAATATGTCTTTTTTAATAGAAGTTTTAGCCGCTTCCAAATAGAGCTTGATGTTATTGAAGCTATCTCTTAAAGTCTCTTTCCAAGCGTTAGCTAAAACTTTAAATTCCCTTTTTTCCTTAACCCATAAATCTCTAATTTTTCTATCGCTCGTATTCAAACATTTTAAAGCCCCATATTCTTGCCATATTTGAGAACGCAATTTTCCTAAAATTTGGGCTTGTTCGTTTAACGCTTTTAACTTACCTTTATTGATATTTTTGGCATAGAGTATTCTTGTAACTAGCATCATTCTTGATTTTTAAGATGTTCTTTAATTTCTTTGTTGTATTTTCTTAAGCCATAAAGCCTAGAACTAAAACAATGGATAATGCTCAATAAATCTTGTGTCATCTCAGCTTCAGGGCTTAAAGAGATCTGATTCATTATAATAATTTCACAGCCATGAGTTTGAGCAAAGCTTTCAAAATATTCAAAACCAAAACGCACAAACCTATCTTTATGAGCGATAACCAATTTAGAGATTTTTCCCATTTCAATTTCTTCCAAAATTCGGTTAAAAATCTTTCTCTTATAGTTTAACCCACTCCCTATCTCATTACACCATTCACTCACCGCATAGCCATTGGCAAGACAAAATTTTTCTAAGGCTTCAATTTGATTTTGCAAATCTTGTTTTTGATTAGCGCTAGACACTCTAGCATAAACCACTATCTTTGCTTTATCTTCACTAGCTTTAATACCTAGATATTCTAAGTATTGATCATGCGTGTAAAAACGCCTATTTTTTTGATTACGATGAGCGACAAAAACACCCTCTAAATCCCATCGTTGTAAAGTCCTAACAGATTTACCTATCATACTAGCAAACTTAGCAGGCGAATACACAAGCTTTCCTTAATTTAATTATGTGGCTATTTTATCATAAATTAGTTATATTTGTCAATGTTTTTTGTATTAGTTAGATGCTCTCTCCCAATGATCTCCTTAACGAATCGCTTCGCTCCATTTTGAGCCACTTTACTAGCCACAAAATCCTTTTCAAAATCTTGTAACAAATAGTAGTATCTGGTTGGATTCCCGCTCTCATCATTCAATAACAATAAAAAATCATAATCCAATAACATGTCAAGTCCTTTTTTTAAAATTCATCATTAGCGTTATTTGACTTTATAAGGCTTGTAAGCTTTTGATCACTTTTTTAAAATCCTCTTTTGCAAAGCTCAACCCAAAAGCTTCCTCATGCCCGCCAGCTTGTATTAAAGGAATGGTTTTAATCTGGCTTAAAAAATTCCTATCACCTCTAGCGCTACCGCTATACCCGTTTTTATTGTCTCTATAGATACAAAGGGAGCGATTGGAAGGGTATTTTTTTAAAAAGTTATTAGCCACTAAACCGCTAACACCTACTTTAATAGAACAGCTTTCATCTAAAAGAGCCACTAATATTTTGTTACAAGAAAAAATTTGAGCGTTTTCTTCGCTTTCTTTCACCATTTTCTTTTTAATGTCGTTGTATCTTTTGAATTCCTTAACATTAAGACGCTTAAGCGCGGATCGTTTAGGGGATTGAAATGCTTTAAAACCAGATAGTGCAAATAGCTATTATAACAACCCTTAAACTCTCTAGCCCCACTCAAACGGCTTAAAGCGTTGATGTAATTGATGCAATTAAAGCCGTATAAGTTAGAAATTTCATCTGAATCGTCTTGGGCTAAAGAAAGATCTTTATCTTTGAAAAAGCATTCAATGCGGTCATGTTTAGGTTGCGCTAAATTCAAAACCATATCCAAATTATCCCCATTATCCAAATCAATGCGATCGCTTAAAAGCGTGATAGCGATCAATTCTTCTTCTAAAGGAGTGGTTTGTATTTGAAAGATTTGACTAAACACTAAAACGCTTGTGAAAGCCCCGCTATAATAGTTAGCGTCTTTTTCATCATTCAGGTTAATGTAGGCGATTTTATTTCCATCAATCCAATCAACTTCAAAACTCTTATGGTGGTCTGTGATGATGCATTGTTCAAAATGTTCTAATAAGATTTTTTGTAATTCTATGTTAGAAACTAAATCCGCCCCCAAATCAGCGCTAAACAATAAGGGGTCTTTTTGAAATTGGTTTTTAATGCAATCTAGGCGGACTAATTGGTTGGTTTTAGGGTTAAAGATACAAGGTTTAGACAATAAATCATTTATGGCTAAATCAGTGAAACCATAACCATGCGCATTCCTTAAGGGGCTAAAGAAAAAGAAATCTTTAATACCCAATCTGTAACACATAGACATTAAAACGCTGCCAGCTAACATGCCATCACAATCATTATCTGTATAGAAAACAATGGGGCGGTGTTGTTTGACTTCTTTTAAGAAGTCTTTAAAAATCCTTTTCTTTGCTATCTTTAATGGTTCTTTTTTGGGCATTGATTATCCCCTTTGTTGTTTTTATGCTTAGCAATCTTTAATCATTCTAGATCAAAATCATCTTCTTCCTCTTTATATTCCTCTTCTTGCCCCTCTATGTGTAAAACAGGCGTGATAATTTCATACAAAAAGTCGTGTCGCTTTTGGAGAGACTTCTCGTCCCACTTCCTATAGTCGCTATACAATTCTTTAGTGATGTCATAACAGCTAATCACTTTGCTTGGGTCTTTGCCACCATAAATTTTTCTTTTTTCATCAAAATCCCCATTTAAGGCTTTTGCGTTCTTTTTACGCTTTAAAAGGGTTAGATTTGCGATATTATTTACCCATTTTTCTCTTTTTTCTTTGTCAAAATCCGCGTTCCATTGACTGCCTCTTTTGGGTTTTTGGGGCAAAATATGCTCCACTTGGGTTTCGGCATCCATAACGATAAAATGGGGTTTCTCTTCATCTGCCATGAAATAGTTAGCTAGGGCTAAGACAGGGTGTAACCATTTGCTAGGATAAACAGAATAACTATCCCATAAGTTATAGTGGTATTGGTTAAAGGTGTTATAAGATTCTATATTATCCAGTATAAGCTCTTGAATGGTTTCAATGTCTTTATTGCTTTTAACATTTTTGATAATGTTGATACTCGTTTGCTTGATGCGCGTGATCGTGCCTCCTGCAATCCAAGTTTGATAATAATAAGACACCAAAAGCCTTTTCAAAGCGTCAAAATCAGGGTATTTGACATAAAGGGCTGTCGTTAAAATACTGGCCCAATATCTGGAGGGAAGGTATCTTAATAAGTAAATGTATCGGTCTTGTTTTTTTAACAAATCGGTATAAGACTTCATGAACTCGCTAATGCCATAAATAAACTCGCAAGCGTCTTTTTTGCTGTCTTTGAACACCTTTTTTAATCCCTTATCGGCTCTCTTTTTAGAAGAACTAGGATCAGCGTATTCTAAATACATGTTAAAAAAGTCTTCCAAATCAATATCTATGCCTTCAATGCTCTTGCAAGCTTCAACCAATTTGTCCCAAGTGGTTATAAAATCCTTACGCTTTTCACTATCTTGTTTGATTTCTTGCATCAAACTGGATTTTAAAATATCAATAGGGCTTAAGGGTTGGCCTCTGTCGTTTAACACTTGAAAGATTTGCATCGCGCTGTCTTGCTCAAAACAAATGATCCTAGTCAAAGCAATGTGTTCATAAAACCACGTGATAAAACCATCCATATCGCTTATGGAACCATTTTCCATGCTCTCATTCAATAGCTCTCTAAAATAATAAGCGTTACGCAAATAAGTGTTTTCTTCAAATTTCTTATCCAATTCGCTCTTTTTAATGTTGTCTTCAAACTCTAAATTGTTTAACACCGTGTTTTCAAAAATACTGTTGTAATTTTGAGCGGTTAAGAACTTCAGACGCTCTTTTTCTTTATCGTATTTATCATAAATACTCCCTTCAATAAAATCTTTAGATTTTTGCCCTAACCTGTGTTTATAAAGCCTTAAAATCGTGCAAGCCAGAATGATAAAACTCGTTAATCGCTGTTGGCCATCCACAACATCCCATCTTTTATCTTTTGGATTTTCAGCGATCACAATAGAGCCGCAAAAATACTCATCTTCTCTATTGTTGGTATAGCTGCCCACCAGATCATCAATCAAAGCCCCTAAATGATCTTTATCCCACACATAAGGGCGTTGGTAATCGGGAACCTGATAAAAATATTCAGCATCCACTAAAATTTGATAGAGTTTTTTTAACTCTACTTCTACTTTTGCCATCATTTCTCCTTTGAATTTAACTCTGTAAGCCCCACTGGTTTAAAAATGGGGCTTATGGAATCAAATTTTTTAAAAAGATTGCGGTGCGGGTTAATGAAAGGGGGAATAAAAGGGTTAATGAAAGGGGGAATAATAAAAAATAGGGGATTTTTAAATCGGTTTTGGTAAAAGCGATAAAAGTATGGTAGCGTTGCTTGATTGCTTGACAGAATGATTGAATGATTGAATGATTGAATGATTGAATGATTGAATGATTGAATGATTGAATGATTGAATGATTGAATGATTGAATGCCATTTCTACCCCTTTTTTGAAAAAAAGATGACTTGGAGTGTTGTATCTAGTGGTATTTAATCAATGGTTAATGATGCGTTTTTATTTTTTAATGATGCATTTTATCTTATTATAACGATGTGTTTTATTTAATAATGATGTGTCTTTATCTTATTATAATGATATGTTTTATTTTTTAATGATGCATTTTATTTAATTTTATGATGTGTTTGATTTGATTTAATGATGATGTGTTTTTATCTTATTTTATAATAATGTGTTTTTATCTTAAAGCTTTATTTTGCTACCCCCTAATTCCAATCACTCCCCAATCATTTCCAATAACTTTTATCCATTCCTTCCAAACTCTAAAATTCCTTTCCAACTCTCAATTTTCTTTCAAACTCTAAAATTTCTTTCAAACTCTAAAATTTCTTTCAAACTCTAAATTTTCTTTCACATTCCAAAAACTTTAAGCAAACTTTAAGCATTAGATGTCTATAATTACATTTCGTTTTTAAAGACAAGCTTTAAAAAGTTCTTTAATTCAAACTCAAGCAAGTTATAAAAGCTAAAGGCTTTAATTATAAAATATAAAAATATAAAAGCCCACCAGCTGATTAAACTTGGCGATTAAAAAAGATTAGGGATCAAGCATTTTTAGTCTTCTTAAAGGGTTTAATATTTGAGAGTGATTATAGCAAGTTTTTAAAGAAAAACGAAGTTATTTGATTTAACATTGTTAATAGCCTATGTAAAAGTAAAGTAAAACTACAATAACTCTGTCTTATATTCATTAAGGCAGTGGTAGCGCTGAAGAATATTCGTGCAATTGTCGTTATTCATTATAAAAGGGCGGGTTTTAAAGGATATTTTAAAATTTAAAACAAGCTTTTAAGAGCAGATGGCGGATGCCTTGCCAAAGAGAGGCGATGAAGGACGTACTAGACTGCGATAAGCTATGCGGAGCTGTCAAGGAGCTTTGATGCGTAGATGTCCGAATGGGGCAACCCAACTAATAGAGATATTAGTTACTCTAATTATAGAGAGCGAACCTAGTGAAGTGAAACATCTCAGTAACTAGAGGAAAAGAAATCAACGAGATTCCCTAAGTAGTGGCGAGCGAACGGGGAAAAGGGCAAACCGAGTGCTTGCATTCGGGGTTGAGGACTGCAACGTCCAAGAGAACGCTTTAGCAGAGTTACCTGGAAAGGTAAGCCATAGAAAGTGATAGCCTTGTATGCGACAAGGCGTTTTTAGGTAGCAGGATCCAGAGTAGGCCAGGACACGAGAAATCCAGGTTGAAGCCGGGGAGACCACTCTCCAACCCTAAATACTACTCTTTGAGCGATAGCGAACAAGTACCGTGAGGGAAAGGTGAAAAGAACCGCAGTGAGCGGAGTGAAATAGAACCTGAAACCATCTGCTTACAATCATTCAGAGCCCTATGATTTATCAGGGTGATGGACTGCCTTTTGCATAATGATCCTGCGAGTTGTGGTATCTGGCAAGGTTAAGCGAATGCGAAGCCGTAGCGAAAGCGAGTCTTAATAGGGCGATCAAGTCAGATGCTGCAGACCCGAAGCTAAGTGATCTATCCATGGCCAAGTTGAAACGCGTGTAATAGCGCGTGGAGGACTGAACTCGTACCCATTGAAACGGGTTGGGATGAGCTGTGGATAGGGGTGAAAGGCCAAACAAACTTAGTGATAGCTGGTTCTCTTCGAAATATATTTAGGTATAGCCTCAAGTGATAATAAAAGGGGGTAGAGCTCTGATTGGGCTAGGGCTGCTCGCCGCGGTACCAAACCCTATCAAACTTCGAATACCTTTTATCGTATCTTGGGAGTCAGGCGGTGGGTGATAAAATCAATCGTCAAAAGGGGAACAACCCAGACTACCAAATAAGGTCCCTAAGTTCTATTCTGAGTGGAAAAAGATGTGTGGCTACTCAAACAACCAGGAGGTTGGCTTAGAAGCAGCCATCCTTTAAAGAAAGCGTAACAGCTCACTGGTCTAGTGGTCATGCGCTGAAAATATAACGGGGCTAAGATAGACACCGAATTTGTAGATTGTGTTTGACACAGTGGTAGAAGAGCGTTCATACCAGCGTTGAAGGTATACCGGTAAGGAGTGCTGGAGCGGTATGAAGTGAGCATGCAGGAATGAGTAACGATAAGATATATGAGAATTGTATCCGCCGTAAATCTAAGGTTTCCTACGCGATGGTCGTCATCGTAGGGTTAGTCGGGTCCTAAGCCGAGTCCGAAAGGGGTAGGTGATGGCAAATTGGTTAATATTCCAATACCGACTATGGAGCGTGATGGGGGGACGCATAGGGTTAAGCGAGCTAGCTGATGGAAGCGCTAGTCTAAGGGTGTAGATTGGAGGGAAGGCAAATCCACCTCTGTATTTGAAACCCAAACAGGCTCTTTGAGTCCTTTTAGGACAAAGGGAGAATCGCTGATACCGTCGTGCCAAGAAAAGCCTCTAAGCATATCCATAGTCGTCCGTACCGCAAACCGACACAGGTAGATGAGATGAGTATTCTAAGGCGCGTGAAAGAACTCTGGTTAAGGAACTCTGCAAACTAGCACCGTAAGTTCGCGATAAGGTGTGCCACAGCGATGTGGTCTCAGCAAAGAGTCCCTCCCGACTGTTTACCAAAAACACAGCACTTTGCCAACTCGTAAGAGGAAGTATAAGGTGTGACGCCTGCCCGGTGCTCGAAGGTTAAGAGGATGCGTCAGTCGCAAGATGAAGCGTTGAATTGAAGCCCGAGTAAACGGCGGCCGTAACTATAACGGTCCTAAGGTAGCGAAATTCCTTGTCGGTTAAATACCGACCTGCATGAATGGCGTAACGAGATGGGAGCTGTCTCAACCAGAGATTCAGTGAAATTGTAGTGGAGGTGAAAATTCCTCCTACCCGCGGCAAGACGGAAAGACCCCGTGGACCTTTACTACAACTTAGCACTGCTAATGGGAATATCATGCGCAGGATAGGTGGGAGGCTTTGAAGTAAGGGCTTTGGCTCTTATGGAGCCATCCTTGAGATACCACCCTTGATGTTTCTGTTAGCTAACTGGCCTGTGTTATCCACAGGCAGGACAATGCTTGGTGGGTAGTTTGACTGGGGCGGTCGCCTCCTAAAAAGTAACGGAGGCTTGCAAAGGTTGGCTCATTGCGGTTGGAAATCGCAAGTTGAGTGTAATGGCACAAGCCAGCCTGACTGTAAGACATACAAGTCAAGCAGAGACGAAAGTCGGTCATAGTGATCCGGTGGTTCTGTGTGGAAGGGCCATCGCTCAAAGGATAAAAGGTACCCCGGGGATAACAGGCTGATCTCCCCCAAGAGCTCACATCGACGGGGAGGTTTGGCACCTCGATGTCGGCTCATCGCATCCTGGGGCTGGAGCAGGTCCCAAGGGTATGGCTGTTCGCCATTTAAAGCGGTACGCGAGCTGGGTTCAGAACGTCGTGAGACAGTTCGGTCCCTATCTGCCGTGGGCGTAGGAAAGTTGAGGAGAGCTGTCCCTAGTACGAGAGGACCGGGATGGACGTGTCACTGGTGCACCAGTTGTTCTGCCAAGAGCATCGCTGGGTAGCTACACACGGATGTGATAACTGCTGAAAGCATCTAAGCAGGAAGCCAACTCCAAGATGAACTTTCCCTGAAGCTCGCACAAAGACTATGTGCTTGATAGGGTAGATGTGTAAGTGCAGTAATGCGTTTAGCTGACTACTACTAATAGAGCGTTTGGCTTGTTTTTTGCTTTTTGTATAAGATAACGACAATAGAGCGCGAATAAGTTACCACTGCCTTACTGAGTGTAAGAGAGTTGGAGTTTTATAAAGACTTTTATAGGATTGAACTTTAATGAGGAATGAGATACCATCTCAATGGTTTAAAGTTAAAGGCTATTAACGATCTTCTTTGTTAAAAAACAGCTCCCTATAAAGAGAAAGGGGAGTTAAGGGTAAATGTGTTTTATCTTTAGCTCCCTTTTCCTTGTGCCTTTAGAGAAGAGGAACTACCCAGTTAACCATTCCGAACCTGGAAGTCAAGCTCTTCATCGCTGATAATACTGCTCTTTTCAAGAGTGGGAATGTAGGTCGGTGCAGGGATAGGGAAATGTTTTTCAATCTTGCTTTTTATTTAATTTTATTATTGATTATATTTTAGTGCTTTATTTTTCTGTTGCTTTTTTATTTCTTTTGTTTTTAAATTTTTTAGTTTAGGTTTTTTTGGGGGGGTGTGGAGTGTGTGTTTAAATGGTTTTATGTGTTTTTAGATTTTTAGAACCGATCTAAAAGAAAACTTTTTCATCAAGTTTCTTTTTTAAAAAAGCCTAAAAATTTCTTAAACACTTCTTTAGGATCGAATGCATCACACACCTTGCACCCATACATGCCAATTAAAATCACAAGCCAGCTCACATACACCCAGCTCATCAAAAACCACAAAATAGAAACGCTCCCATAAAGCTCATGGTAAGTGCGATTATACAACACATAATAAGTGAAAGCCCATTTTAACACATGCCAAGAAACGCTCGTAAAAAACACCCATAAAAACACCCAAAAATAATGTTTAAACACCTTATTCGTGGGAATGGTAAAAAGGATCAAAAAAAACGCGTAAGTGCCTATCCATCTTAAAACATGCAACAAACTTGAATCTTTATCTTCAAAAAACACTTGGATCTTAATATCAAAAAACACCACCAAAGGCAGAGCGAATAAAAACACTAAAGTCGTGCCAAAACCCCAAAATAAAAAGATTTCTTTACCCTTAAAATGCGCATAATCTCTAGGCTTTGCATCAAAAATTTTTGATGCGATGGAGCGGTAGTTTTCACAAAAAAGCACCAACGCCACCACAATAGACACCTCTTCAAGCGTGCCTAAAGTCATGTCTGTTTTTTTAAAATTTTCTAAAAAATCCTTAATCGCGCCAATGAGTTTAGGGGCGTTAGGGAAAATCAAGGCTTCCATTTCACCGCTGTGCGCTTGCAAATAATGAGACACAAAAAGACTAAACACAAACAACAAAATAGGCGATAAAGACAAAATCGTATAAAAACTCAAGCTAGAAGCGTAGTAAAACAATTCGCTCAAGCCCAAAAAGGCGTTTTGAAAGTGCGTGGGGAAAATCATTCTAAGAAGGCGTAAAAACCCTCTAACGCTTTTAAAAAGTTCTCTCATTAATGACAGCTTGTCGCCATTGTCAAACCATAAGAGAGCAGTTTTTCTATATCTTTTTTAGGGGCTTTGCCTTTGGTGGTTAAATAATCCCCTAACACCACCGCATTAATGCCGTATTCAAAAAGCTTGGCTTCCTTTTTGTCATTATCTTTAAACACCACTTCACGCCCCCCAGCCACCATAAGCCTAGCGTTAGGCAAAAACTCTTTAGCCAAAAGCACGCATTCTAGGGCTTCATCCGCGCTTAAAGTTTCTGCATCAATGGGTAATACCGGGTTTTTAATGAAAAAATTAATCGGCGTGGTGTGCGGGGAGAGCGAAGCTAAGGCTCTAAGCATTTCAATCCGATCTTCCCAACTCTCATTAAGCCCAAAAATCCCCCACTGCACAAGCCTAACCCTGCTCTTAAAGCGTTTTCGCATGTGATAAACCTTTCTTCCCATGTGTGCGTGGAACAAATCTTAGGGAAGAAATTTTGCGAAGTCTCTAAATTGTGGTTATAGCTATGAATGCCCGCATCTCTTAAAAACTCCAGTTGATCTAAATCCGCACGCCCGCAGCATGCGATTAAATGCAAGCCCAATTCTTCTTTGTTGATGGCTTTAGCTAATTTAGCGATGTATTCGCATTTTTCATCGTCTAATTCGCGCCCTGAAGTAACCAAACAAAACCCTAAAGCCCCTAATTCCCTTAACGCTCTAGCCTCTTGTAAAACCACTTTTTCATCTTTGAATTTATAGCGCTTGATCGATCCTTGATGGTGTGAGCTTTGCGTGCAATAAGCGCAATCTTCCTTGCAATCCCCACTGCGCACATTGGAAATAGAACATAAAAAAATCTCTTGCATAATCATTCCTTTATTTTAAAAAAGTTGGTTTTTTGAGATTGATTATAGCAAAGAAAAAGAAGCGCTTTTTGATTTTAAGGGCTTTATTCCATTAAATATTAAAACTAAAACTTTGTTTGATTTTAATTTAATTGTTCGCTAGCGCCTCTAAAGTCAATCTCAAAACTTTACGCTATAATTTTCTCACTTTTTCATTAAGGGATTTCATGCAAGATTCATTCATTCAAAGTTACCCCCCCCCCCCCCAATCAGCGATAAAAGATCGCACGCCAAATAACGCGCCCAATGATAAAGAAATAGATCTACCCACCCACATCACCAGTAATTTAAAAAAAGAGCTTAGAGATTATCAAAAGCAAGCGATATATAATTATTTAGAAAAACGCCAATCCAACCCAACTCAAAAGCATTTCATGTTTGAAATGGCCACCGGTAGCGGCAAAACCTTAGTGATGGCGGGTTTGATTTTAGAATGCTACAAGCAAGGCTATCAAAACTTTATCTTTTTTGTGAATAGCGCCAGCATTTTAGAAAAAACGAAATTGAATTTTACAGACAGCGTTTCATCAAAATACCTTTTTAGCGAGAATATCAATATCAATGATGAAAACACAGAAATTAAAAGCATCAATAATTTAAACGAGAGTCATAACAACGCTATCAACATTTATTTCAGCACCATTCAAGGCTTGTTTTCACTATTCACTAGAGCTAAAGAAAACGCTATCACCCTAGAGGATTTAAAAGATCAAAAATTAGTTTTTTTAGCGGATGAAGCGCACCATTTAAACACAGAGACTAAAAAGAAATTAAATGATAGTGAGGCTAGTGAAAAACGCAATTGGGAAAGCGTGGTGAAATTAGCCCTAGAACAAAATAAAGACAATTTATTGCTGGAATTTAGCGCCACTATCCCTAATGAAAAAAGCGTTAAAGAAAAATATGAAAACTTAAAGGCGTTCACCTACACCTTAAAACAATTTAGCGAGGATAAATTTTGCAAAAACATCTACTCCTTTTCCTATGAAAACAAAGAATTAGAAACGCGCTTTTTAGGGGCATGCGTTTCCAGTTTGTATAAAGAATTACTAGCCCAACACCATAATATTGAAAACTTTAAACCATGTATTTTGTTTAAAAGCGAAAGGATTGAAGACAGCAAGGAAAATCAAGAGCGCTTCAATACCTTTTTAGAAAATTTAAGCCCTTTAGATTTGGAAAATTTTTTCAACTACAGCCGCAACGCTTTTTTTAAAGACGCCAAAAACTTTTTTGACAAGCAACATTACACCCCTAACCTTGTGGCATTCTTGCAGACGAAATTCAAAAAAAGCACCCAGATCAACACCAACAACGAAAAAGAATTAGAAAATCACATGCTTTTATTGAACTCCCTAGAAGACAGAGACAACCCTAAAAGAGTGATTTTTAGCGTGGATAAGCTCAATGAAGGCTGGGATGTGCTGAATTTGTTTGACATTGTCAGGCTTAAAAACAAAGCGAGTCAAAAAGACACCATTAAAGACGCCCAGCTCATAGGGCGAGGGGCGAGATACTACCCCTTTAGCTACAACGATTTCAAGCCAAACCGCATAGAGTTTTACCAACGCAAGTTTGATCTTTTTAACCCCTTAAGCGTGTTAGAAAGGTTAGACTACCATGCTGTTTATGACAGCGAGTTTATCGCTAAATTAAACAACGAGTTACAAGATTTAGGATTAGGATTCATTGAAAAGGAAAAAACAACTATCCCTTTAACGCCCACCAAGCGTTTCAAATGCTACTATGCGAGCAACACAAAAGACAAAAAGAAAAACCTCTTCAATAAAGACTATTCAGACCCTGTTGAAGCCACACTCAAAAGTTTGCATGTCCCCTTATTTGCTTTTAATGTGCGTGAAAAGAAAGTGGATTTTAAAGAAGAAAATAAAGGCGATAAAACTTATTATATACCCCACACCTTAGATAAAATCCCTATAAACTATTTTTTAAAAGCCCTTAATTTAAAAAACCTGGATTTCAAAACGCTTAAAAAAGCCTTTAAAAAACATGCCTTTAACAATAAAGTGGAATTTATAAAGGAATATATTTCGCCATTAAAAACAAACTTCCATAAAAGCCAAAAGTTTGATAACAACGAAATCCTTTTAAAGCTCGCTGTTTATATCATTGAAAACTTAAAAGACACGCTTTTAAAAGAGCAAGATAAACCTAGCGTGAGCGCGTTAGAATTGAAAGAATTTGAAACGCATAATAAAAGCCTTAGCGCTAGCGAATGGGAAAAAGACATTCCCTTTTACGAATGGCTGCTTTTTAAAGACATGCGAAAACTAGACAGCGATTTAGAAAGGGATTTTTTACATTTTATCAATAAAAATAAAGAGCTTTTAGACAAGAAATTCAAAGAATGGTGCGTTTTAAGGAACGATCATTTCACTGAATTAAAAGTTTTTTGCAATATAGAAAACAGCCCCTATTACGCGCAAGGTTTTGAGCCGGATTTTATCCTTTTTGCCCAAACGCATGAAGATGAATTTTTAGGCTTCACTTGTTATATGGAAGCTAAAGGCGAACATTTAGAGCATTCTAACGCTTGGAAAAAAGAATTTTTAGAAATGCTAGAGAACGCCACGCTTAAAAGCCATAACAAAAAACTCCATTTAAAAGGCCTGCTGTTTTTCACGCTCCATAATAATAAAGCAGTAAATGACGAATTTGCAACCGCTTTCAATCAAACTTTTAAGGACAAAGAATGTTAAAAACCCCACTCAAAACCCTAGTAGATATTTTAATCCATCATTTCACTAAAGAACGCTTAGAAACTTTAATCCTACAGAATGATGAAAAGCTTTTAACTTTCATGCTTGAGCATGAAAACGCTAACGACTACAAAAACGCTTTTTTTAAAATGATCGCCAACACGCTTGTGTTCAATGAAAAAGCGTTATTAGAATGTTTAGAAATAAAAGAATTAGAAAAATCTTTCACACGATTTAAAAATAAAATAGGTCTATATT
The DNA here is from genome assembly GCA_008032955.1 of Helicobacter pylori. Classification (NCBI taxonomy): domain Bacteria; kingdom Pseudomonadati; phylum Campylobacterota; class Epsilonproteobacteria; order Campylobacterales; family Helicobacteraceae; genus Helicobacter; species Helicobacter pylori. The sequence goes on along the minus strand of CP032046.1, from coordinate 1,251,795 downwards.
CGCAAGGGGGTTTGATAAAATCCAGCGAATTAGTCGTTTTGAATTTCCCTTTTAAAGACAATGTTTTACTCGGTAACGCTAAAGACAACAGCACCAAATCTAAAGAGTGTTTTTACCATGAGGTATTGCATAAAAAAGAAATTGACACGCTTTTATGCAAAAAAGCGTTGTGTCATTTTGAAATGCATGGAGAAGGAGATTTAGAAAGCGCTTTAAAAGACAAGAACACGAACTACCTTATCAAAGGCAATAACTTGATCGCTCTTCATTCTTTAAAAAAGAAATTCGCTAAACAAGTGAAATGCATCTACATTGACCCTCCTTATAATACCGGTAATGACAGCTTTAATTACAACGATAATTTTAACCACAGCTCTTGGCTAGTGTTTATGAAAAACAGGCTTGAAGCGGCTAGGGAATTTTTAAGCGATGATGGGAGTATTTATATTAATTTAGATTATAATGAAGTGCATTATTGTAAGGTATTAATGGACGAAATTTTTAAACGAGAAAATTTCAGAAGTGAAATTATATGGAGAATGGGTTTTTTATCGGGCTACAAAACGGCTGCAAAAAAATATATAAGAAACCATGATACAATTTTATTTTATTCTAAAAGTGATAATTATCTTTTTAATAAGACTTATATAGAAAATAAAGATTTTTTACAGCTATTAACAAAAAATGAAGTGCAAAATGCTTTTAAAAAATTTTCTTTTCCACAAGAAAAAGTAGATGATTTTTTAACTTTTATAAATCATGAAAATAGAGGTGAAAAATATCCATTAGAAGATACATGGAATAGTAATAAGTGGGATAAATTAAATTCAATTGCTATTGATAGTTCAGTTTCAAGAGTTGATGAAACTATAGTAATTGATGATGAAAATTTTAAAGGTCAAAAACCAGAAAGTTTAATTCAAAGAATCTTAGAGGTTTCTACCAACGAAAACGACCTCGTGTTAGACTTTTTTGCTGGGAGCGGGACGACTTGCGCGGTGGCGCACAAAATGAAACGCCGCTACATTGGCATCGAGCAAATGGACTATATAGAAACGATCACCAAAGAAAGGTTAAAAAAGGTCATAGAGGGCGAGCAAGGGGGCATTTCTAAAAAATGCGGTTTTAAAGGGGGCGGGAGTTTTGTCTATGCTGAATTGAAAGAAGTGAATTTAGAAATTAAAAAACAAATCCTTAACGCTAAAAGTAAGAGCGAATGCCTAAAAATCTTTAACGATCTTAGCGAGCGTTTTTTAAAACGCGCCGATTGTAAGATTGATGAAATTGATAGCGGAGAGTTCCAAAAATTAGATCTCAATGAACAAAAAAGGATTTATTGCAAGCTTTTTGACTCTAACGAAGACTATTTGAACTTGGGCGATATTGACGAAGACGCATGGGGGATAGATGATAGCACTAAAAAATACAATGAAATTTTTATTCTTAATTTACGCGCACCACTTAACGCATCAAAACGCTACACGCTAGGCTATTTAGTGGGTAAAAACAAACGATTAAAAATATTGTTGTAGTATTCAAGCCAATCAAAAAGGAGCAAAACATGAAAACCTTTAAAAACCTGCTCTGTTTTAGCCTGATTGCTATGGGTTGGCTCCAAGCGGACATGCTGGATAATTTCACTAAGGCTATTAACAGCTACACCACTAAAAAGCTTAATGAAATCAAGGATCAAGTCAATAACGCTAACCCCACTAAAAATCGCAATACCACTCATAACGCTAATGGCATGCTCACTAACATTGATTGTAAAGTCTTAAAAAATAACTTCTATTCGGTGTGTTATTCTAGCGAGTTAAAAAACCCTATTTATGGCGTGAGCGTGTTGTTTGGGGATTTAGTGGATAAAAATAATATTGAAAAACGCTATGAGTTTAAGCCGGACACACGATTAGCCAAATACCAACAAGCCACGACACAAGATTACACAAGAAGCGGTTTTGATAGGGGGCATTTTGTGGCGAATGACGCTTCTTTTGATTTTGCGTCTAACCCTTTAAGAGAAACTTACAGAATGACTAATATCACCCCTGAAGCCAAAAACACCAACAGGCATTCTGTTTTATCAGTAGAAAAAGAGGGCCGTAATTTGGCTAGGAAATACTATCAAGTTTTAGTAGAAGAACTTACCATCATCAAACAGGGCTATAGGACTTTTAGCTCTAAGAATATCGCTATCCCTAGCGGGTTTTGGTACCACTATGATATAAGCTTAACGGATAGCTATGAAAACGCTAAGAGCGAATGTTTTTATATCCCTAACGACAACCAAAAATATCCCTTACAAAAAATGAGAAGAGATTGTAAAGAATATGAGCGGGTTGAAAAGCAAGTGGTTTTTAAGAACGATAAAAACGCTGAGTTGAATGAATTGCCTAAGTATCTTAACAACGCTAAGAAGTATTAAAACCGCCCTTAAAATGCCTATAAAAACGCCGGTATTTTTGATAAAAAGGTTTAAGAAATCAAATCCCTAAACGGCTAAAATTTGTTTTTGTTGGAAGCGTTTCATAAGATCTGAATTTAAGATAATCTCTTATAGTTGTTTGCTGGTTTATTAGATCAATCCATGCAATCCACATGAAACAGCCTATAAAGACAATCCAAAAACACCCCATTTTGCTTCTAGCAACTCTAAAAACAACGATACGCGAATTTTAAATCATTCTGCATCATTTTACTTTACATGAACTCCTGGAGTTTGTTCGCTTGCGCCATCCATTCTGCAAGGCTTTCATAATCGTTATTTTCTATCCAAGCCTTAGCTTGCGCGATTTCTTTTTCGCATTTTTTAATCGCTTCTAAGACATTGTCTCGGTTTTGTTTGAAAATATCTTTCCACATTAAAGGCGAGCTTTTAGACAAACGGCTCATATCCCTAAAACCCCCACCCGCTAAGGATAGAATCATCTCTGGGTCATTTTGCTTTAAAACGCTATTAGCTAGAGCGTAGCTCAAAACATGGGGTAAATGGCTGATATAAGCCACATGGGTGTCATGCTCATTGGATTTCATTTTGATCAAGCGCGCTTTAATGCCTAAAAAGATTTCTTTAGCGATCTCTACTTGCTCAGTTCCTGAATCTTCTAAATCGCACAATATCACAAGAGCGTTTTCATACAGCCCCTTAACGCTTGCTTTAGGGCCATAAAACTCTGTCCCGCACATGGGGTGCGCGGCGATGAAATTCTTACGAATGCTTTTAGGGATATTGTGAATGATTTGCGCTTTAGCGCCCCCTAAATCAATAATCGTTGCGCTTTTTTTAACGGGAGTCATTTTTTTCAAACATGCAATGATGCCCTCAACCGGAATGGCCAAAAAAATCACATCGCATTCTAAAATCTTTTCAAATCCCACGCACTCATCTACAAGCCCCAAAGTCAAAGCCAATTTAGCATGCAAAGCGTTATGATCATAGCCTATAACGCTTTTAAAACGCCCCCATTCTTGCAAGGCTAGCCCTAAACTCCCCCCCATAAGCCCTAAACCAATAATGCCTGCTTTCATGCCAAGTTCTAAAGTAAGGTTTTTTCTAGCACTTCAGCGATGTTTTTCACCGCAACGATGTTTAAATTCTCTCGCACTTCAGCAGGGATCTCGTCTAAATCCCTTTCATAATTTTTAACGGGAATGAGAGCGGTTTTAATGCCGGCTTTAAAAGCGGCGATCAATTTTTCTTTCAACCCTCCTATGGGTAAAACTTCCCCGCTCAAAGTCAATTCGCCCGTCATCGCCACTTCGCTTCTTATAGCTCGGTCGCACAAAATGCTCGCCATCACGCTCGCCATAGCGATCCCAGCGCTCGGTCCGTCTTTAGGCGTAGCCCCCTCAGGGACATGCAAATGCAAATCATAAGCGTTATAAACTTTCAGCACTTTTTTCTTTTTCTTACCCTCTGCATCGGTTTCGCTAGGGATTTTAGGCGCCTTTAAGGTTTCGTTATCCAATAAGACTTTGACAACAGAAAAGGCAATAATAGCGGATTCTTTCATCACATCGCCTAAACTCCCAGTGAGTTTTAATTCCCCCTTACCCCTGATCTTAACCGCTTCAATTTTAAGCACATCACCGCCTACTGGAGTCCATGCCAAACCATTGACAATACCGATTTTATTTTCTTCATCTATGGGGTCAATTTCAAACACCATGCGTTCTAAATACTCTTTAAGGTTATTAGGCGTGATAGAGACGCAGAAATCTTTACTCTCGCTTTTTTGATTTTCGCTTTTTTGATCTTCGCCTTTTTTGGTCCGCCCTTTTTTGTGCGGGTTATCTTCTAGGTATTTTAAAGCTACTTTACGCATAATCGTTGCGATCTGTCTTCGTAAATCCCTAACGCCCGCTTCTCTGGTGTATTTTTCAATAATGAGTTTCAAACACTCATGGCTAATATCCACTTCGCTAGGCTTTAAGGCGTGCTTTTCTAATTCTTGGGGGATGAGATAGTTTTTAGCGATTTCTTCTTTTTCATTAGGCGTGTAGCTGGACACACTGATAAATTCCATTCTGTCTTTTAAAGGGGCCGGGATTCTGTCAATATTGTTAGCGGTAGCGATAAAAATCACTTGCGATAAATCAATGCTAAAATTCGCATAATGATCCCTAAAAGCGGTATTTTGCTCAGGGTCTAAGATCTCTAATAAAGCGCTCGCTGGATCGCCCCTAACGCTTCTATCCACCTTATCAATTTCATCTAAAACCATGACCGGATTCATCTTTTTGGCTTCAATAAGCCCTTGGACAATGCGCCCGGGCATTGAGCCTATATAAGTGCGTCTGTGCCCTCTTAATTCATTCACATCTTCTAAGCCCCCTAAAGCGATCCGAACTAAAGGACGCTCTATCGCTTTAGCGATGGAATTAGCCAAACTCGTTTTACCCACGCCAGGAGGTCCATAAAAGCATAAAATCGTGCCTTTAGCTTTGTCTTTTTTTTCTGGTTTTTTCTTGTGGCGCATTTCTAAAAGCTGCATGGTGGCAAAGTATTCTACAATACGCTCTTTAGGCCTTTTTAAGGAATAATGATCGTTATCTAGTTGCTCTTTGACATGCTTAATGTCAAGCGCTTTTTTTTCATATTGCCCAAAAGGCACATCTAACATGGTTTCAATGTAATTTTGTAAAGTCGCGCTATCCGAGCTGTCCGCATGGGTTCGGCTTAATCGGTCAATTTGCTTTTTGATTTCCTTAAACGCTTCTTCTTTTAAAAAAGGCTTGATGCTTTCTAGTTTTTGGTAATATTGGTTTAAATCTTCATCTCGCTGTTTGTCTGTGCCAAGCTCTTTTTGGATTTGTTTGAGCTGCTCTTTTAAGAAATATTCCTTATTGGTTTGCTCCATTTTTTGATGGACTTTGGATTTGATTTCTTTTTGGAGCTTTTGGGTTTTAGTCTCTTCTATCACAATATCAATCAAATCCAACAAGCGCTGTTCGGTGTTGTTGTTGGCAAAAAGAGAATACGCTTGATCTTTTTTTAAATGCAAGGCCGCTGCGATTAAATCAGCGATGCGGTTAGGATCGTCATTGTCTTCTAAAGCCTTGATCAAATCCGGAGGAAAGAGTGAGCTGACATTGGCTAGAGTGATCACCTTTTCTTTTAACACTTCCACGATCGCTTGAATGTTTTCTTTATCGTATTCTAAATATTCAATGGGGCTTATTTGAGCTTCTAAAAAGCCTTGCTCGTTTTCTTTAGCAGGCTCTAAAATACGCCCCTTAGCGATGCCATTAAAGAGCAATTTCACGCGCCCATTAGGCATGTTGGCTTCACGCATAATAGATCCAATCACCCCCACATCATAATAAGGGGCTTCATTGTCATTCAATTTGTCTTTTTGGCATGCAATAAAGACTAACGATTTGTTGTTTTTAGCGTAAGCTACCGCCTTAATGCTGGCGTTATTTTGCAAAAAAATAGGGGCTATCATAAAGGGGTATAAAAAAGTGTCTTCTTCTACCAATAAAGGCAGAATTTTAGGAAAATCTTCAGTCATTTTTCATCTCTCTGTTATAATGTGTATGGTTTTGAAATATCCTACCAATCAAAAATTAACACATACCAAGGCATGTGCGATGGTTTGGGTTTAGTCTCTTTTTCTAAAGTCTCATCTATCCTTTCTAAATAGCGTTTCACGCCCTCAGGCTTGTGGCGTTTTTTATAGACATTCGCAATCGCGCGATTGAGTTCGTTTTGCCCTAAAATGAATTTGATTTGCATGTATTCTACATAGGGGCGGTAACGGCTGTTAGGGTATTTTTCTATAAATTCGCCTAAACTCACAATAGAATTAGAGATAAATTCCTGGTCTTTAGAATGGTTTTTGAAAGCGTAATAATGCGATTGCAATTTTAAAAAGGTCAAATAATCCACATTGTCTTTCGTCCCAAAGCGCTTGATGTATTCATCAAAGTAAAAAGACGCTAAAACATACTCTTTCTTTTTCATGTGCGCTTGCCCTAAAGCTAGCATCGCTTCTGGGACAAGGGGGGAATTGATGTGTTCGCTTTGTAAAGAAGAATAGTAATTGTCCGCTGTTTCTAAATTAGCAAAAAGGATTTCTCTCAAAATCCCTTGATACCAAAAGATCGCCGGTTTGTTGTATTCATCTTTTTTTTTCTTTTTGTTCGCGCAACCGGTACCTATCACAATAATCGCCATTGCGATAAAAAGGAAAGTTTTAAAATGTTTTAAACGCATGCCACCTGTCTTATAAAGATTAAATTTTTTAGAAATAACTTTCATTACGCTCAAATTTATTTTTTCTTCGCTTTCTTAATTCCGTTGTATATTTTAAAGACCATTTCTCCAATCATACACACCGCACCAAAAAGATGCCACCCATCGCTAAAATGAGATTTACTAGGATTATTTTTCTTGATTTGTGGTTTTATTTTGCTCATTCCTCAACTCCTTGTTGTATTTTATAATGATTCAGTTAAACTTCCATCATGGTTAAGTTATTGGGATTATATCCAAAACTAGCAAAAATTGATTTTACCAAAATTGTTTGATATAATACAGAGTTTAGTTTAGAAATCATTGAGCGCTGGTTTTAAGGCGGTCTTTTATTCTTTAAGGAGAAGATTTTGTGCTTTTTTAAAGGGAATGCAATCGCCTATGATTTTTGATGTGAAAGTGCCTATATTAGGGTTTGAAACCATTCACAAAATGCGCTTGCAAAAGGTTGATGAAATCTTTTTGCGTTTGAATAGCACAGAAGAGAATTCCGTGGTGTCTTTCACGCTGGTCAATCCCTTTGCTTTAAGAAAATACGAATTTGAAGTGCCTACCCCCTTAAAAATCCTTTTAGAATTAGAGGGAGCCAAGAGCGTTCTAGTCGCTAATATCATGGTGGTTCAAACCCCCATTGAGCTTTCCACCGTGAATTATTTAGCCCCTTTAATTTTCAATTTGGACAAGCAACTCATGGGGCAAGTGGTTTTGGATTCTAACAAATACCCACACTATCATTTAAGAGAGAATATTCTAAGCCACACGCATGAATGATGTGCAAGCGGTGCATGCGTGGTGTCTGAATAAAGCGTTTCTTTAAGCTTATGGCGCAATGCATCGGTGTTTTTGCAAATACAAGCGAGCGGTTTTCTTATGGTATAATAGCGGTTATTTTTTAGAATAACCAACGCTAAAAATAGCGCTTTAATTGATCCAAAACAAGGAGTTTATTTTTATGGAACAAAATCATCAAAACTTACAATCTCAATTTTTTATAGAGCATATCTTACAAATTCTACCTCACCGCTATCCCATGCTCTTAGTGGATAGAATTACAGAGTTACAAGCCAATAAAAAAATTGTCGCTTATAAGAATATCACTTTTAATGAAGATGTGTTTAACGGGCATTTCCCTAATAAGCCCATTTTCCCGGGCGTTTTGATCGTAGAAGGCATGGCGCAAAGCGGAGGGTTTTTAGCCTTCACTAGCTTGTGGGGGTTTGCCCCTGAAATAGCCAAAACAAAAATCGTGTATTTCATGACGATTGACAAGGTTAAATTCCGCATTCCTGTAACCCCAGGCGACAGATTGGAATACCATTTAGAAGTCTTAAAGCATAAAGGCATGATCTGGCAAGTGGGCGGCACGGCTCAAGTGGATGGCAAAGTGGTCGCTGAAGCCGAATTAAAAGCCATGATCGTAGAGAGAGATTAAAAATGAGTAAAATTGCAAAAACAGCCATTATCTCTCCTAAAGCAGAGATTGGCAAGGGCGTAGAGATTGGGGAATTTTGCGTTATTGGGGATCATATCAAACTCAATGATGGCGTGAAACTCCATAACAATGTAACCTTACAAGGGCATACCTTCATTGGAAAAAACACCGAAATTTTTCCTTTTGCCGTGCTAGGCACACAGCCTCAAGATTTAAAATATAAGGGCGAATACAGCGAACTGATTATTGGAGAAGACAACCTTATTCGGGAATTTTGCATGATAAATCCCGGCACTGAAGGGGGGATTAAAAAAACCATTATTGGGGATAAAAACCTGCTCATGGCTTATGTGCATGTCGCTCATGATTGCGCGATTGGCAGTCATTGCATTTTAGCTAATGGCGTAACTTTAGCAGGGCATATTGAAATAGGCGATTATGTCAATATTGGCGGTCTTACAGCCATCCATCAGTTTGTGCGTATCGCTAAAGGGTGCATGATAGCCGGTAAGAGCGCTTTAGGCAAAGATGTGCCGCCTTATTGCACCGTAGAGGGCAATCGCGCTTTTATTAGGGGGTTAAACCGCCACAGGATGCGCCAATTACTAGAGAGTAAGGATATTGATTTTATCCATGCGCTTTATAAGAGGTTGTTTAGCCCCGTCCCCTCCTTGCGAGAGAGCGCTAAATTAGAGTTAGAAGAGCATGCCAATAACCCTTTTGTGAAAGAGATTTGCTCTTTTATTTTAGAGAGTTCTAGGGGCGTGGCGTATAAGTCAAGCGAATATTCTAGCGAAGAAAAACAAGAGGAATAACATGAACGAAACGCTTTATTGCAGTTTTTGCAAAAAACCAGAATCAAGAGATCCCAAAAAACGCCGCATTATTTTTGCGAGCAATCTCAATAAAGATGTGTGCGTGTGCGAATATTGTATAGATGTGATGCATGAGGGATTGCACAAATACGACAGAGTGGATTCTTTATTAGCGCTCAAAAGAGAGCGGTTGAGGAGAATGGAATCAAGCGTTCAAGAAGAAGAGTTTTTGCTCTCTCACATTCCAGCCCCTAAAGAGCTTAAGGCGGTTTTAGATAACTATGTGATAGGGCAAGAGCAGGCCAAAAAGGTTTTTTCCGTAGCCGTGTATAACCATTACAAACGCTTATCTTTTAAAGAAAAACTCAAAAAACAAGACAACCAAGACAGCGATTTAGAGTTAGAGCATTTAGAAGAAGTGGAGTTGAGCAAGTCTAATATTTTACTAATCGGCCCTACAGGATCAGGCAAGACTTTAATGGCGCAAACTCTGGCCAAGCATTTAGATATTCCTATCGCCATTAGCGATGCGACTAGCCTGACTGAAGCGGGTTATGTGGGCGAAGATGTGGAAAATATCCTTACAAGATTGTTGCAAGCGAGCGATTGGAATGTCCAAAAAGCCCAAAAAGGCATTGTGTTTATTGATGAGATTGATAAAATCAGCCGTTTGTCAGAAAACCGCTCTATCACTAGAGATGTTTCTGGCGAGGGCGTTCAGCAAGCGCTATTGAAAATCGTTGAAGGCTCTTTAGTGAATATCCCCCCCAAAGGCGGCAGAAAGCACCCTGAGGGCAATTTCATTCAAATTGACACGAGCGATATTTTATTCATTTGCGCCGGAGCGTTTGATGGGTTAGCTGAAATCATTAAAAAACGCACCACGCAAAATGTGTTGGGTTTCACTCAAGAAAAGATGAGCAAAAAAGAGCAAGAAGCGATCTTGCATTTAGTCCAAACCCATGACTTAGTAACTTATGGGCTTATCCCTGAGCTGATTGGCCGTTTGCCGGTTTTAAGCACGCTAGATAGCATCAGTTTAGAAGCGATGGTGGATATTTTACAAAAACCTAAAAACGCCCTCATCAAGCAATACCAGCAACTTTTCAAAATGGATGAGGTGGATTTGATTTTTGAAGAAGAAGCGATTAAAGAAATCGCTAAACTCGCTTTAGAGCGAAAAACAGGGGCTAGGGGCTTAAGGGCGATCATTGAAGATTTTTGTTTGGATATTATGTTTGATTTACCCAAGCTTAAGGGATCGGAAGTGCGTATCACTAAAGATTGTGTTTTAAAACAGGCTGAACCTTTGATCATTGCTAAAACGCATTCTAAAATTCTTCCTTAAGGAACACGCTTATAAATTTAACGATAAAGGATTAGAAAGGGCATGATTTTTAGCAAATTAATCGGTTTGTTTTCGCATGATATTGCCATAGATTTAGGCACGGCTAACACGATCGTGTTAGTCAAAGGGCAAGGCATTATTATCAATGAGCCTTCTATTGTGGCGGTGCGCATGGGATTGTTTGATTCTAAAGCTTATGATATTTTGGCAGTGGGGAGCGAGGCTAAGGAAATGCTAGGCAAAACCCCTAACAGCATCAGAGCGATTCGCCCCATGAAAGATGGCGTGATTGCCGATTATGACATTACCGCTAAAATGATCCGCTATTTTATTGAAAAAGCGCACAAACGAAAAACATGGATTCGCCCGCGCATCATGGTGTGCGTGCCTTATGGGTTGACAAGCGTGGAAAGGAATGCGGTTAAAGAGAGCGCTTTAAGCGCGGGGGCTAGAGAAGTCTTTTTGATTGAAGAGCCTATGGCAGCTGCGATTGGAGCAGGCTTGCCAGTCAAAGAGCCTCAAGGGAGTTTGATTGTGGATATTGGTGGCGGCACGACTGAAATTGGCGTGATCAGCCTTGGGGGGCTAGTTATCTCTAAAAGCATTAGAGTGGCTGGGGATAAATTGGATCAAAGCATCGTGGAATACATCCGCAAGAAATTCAATTTATTGATAGGGGAGCGCACCGGCGAAGAGATTAAGATTGAAATCGGTTGCGCGATCAAATTGGATCCGCCCCTAACGATGGAAGTGTCAGGGAGGGATCAAGTGAGCGGGCTATTGCATACGATTGAATTGAGCTCTGATGATGTGTTTGAAGCCATTAAAGATCAAGTGAGGGAAATCTCTAGTGCTTTAAGGAGCGTGCTTGAAGAAGTGAAGCCGGATTTAGCTAAAGACATTGTGCAAAATGGCGTGGTGCTTACCGGCGGTGGGGCTTTGATTAAGGGCTTAGACAAGTATTTAAGCGATATGGTTAAACTCCCTGTGTATGTGGGCGATGAGCCTTTATTGGCGGTAGCCAAAGGCACAGGAGAAGCCATACAAGATTTGGATTTACTCAGTCGTGTGGGTTTTAGTGAATAATGCATGCGTTTTTATTTTAAATTCCTTTGGCTTTTAGGGATTTTTCTTATTTTTTATTTTTTAGATTTTAAGGGTAGCTCTTCTTATATCAGCGACCGGATTAAAAACGCCTTGATGAACGCTAAAAACAGCTTATTAGACAACATTCAAGCGTATTTTTTTCAAGCCAAAAACATTAAGGAGTTTCAAAAAGAACGCTTAATTTTAGAAGCTTTAAAACTAGAAAACGCCGATTTGAAAGAGCGTTTGAGTAGCGTTTATCCTTTAGAAAATCCAAAAATGATCTATTCCCCCACTTTTATGACTTCATTCATCAGTTTAGAAGACACGCACAGCGTCTCTCTCAATCCTATTACGAATTTAGAAGAAAACAAGATTTATGGCCTTGTTTCTCACAACCAAGCCATAGGCATTGCGGTGCTAGAAAAAGGGCGCTTGAACGGGTTTTTGAACGCTCACAAGCGCTGCGCCTATAGCGTGATGATAGGCAAAAATCAGGTGCTAGGCTTCATAGGATCTAATTTTAGGCAAGAATTGGTCGTGGATTTTATTGTCCCAAGCGCTGAAATCAACATAGGCGATCAAGTGCTAACGAGTGGGCTAGACGGGATTTTTGGAGCGGGGGTGTTTGTGGGTGAAGTTTCAAGCATTGAAGATCATTACACTTATAAAAGCGCGGTGTTGAAAAACGCTTTTTTAAGCGATGCCAAACTTTTAAGGCATGTGTTTTTAAGCGATGTGAAAAACTAGCGCTCTATTCAAGGCTATTCAAGCGCGTTTTTAACCCCTTTCAATGAAATCAGTAATCCTTTAAATCCAGAAAAAAATATTCTAGTTTCCCTTTTTCAATCCAAAGATCCCTATAACGCTCCCCCACATCATCCTTATCCCCATAAAATTTTAAAACCACTTTGATTTTGAGATTGGGATCGTTTTTAGGGTTAAAAACCTTATCTTTAAAAAGTTGATACGCATCTGCCTTATATTCGTAATCAGTGTGTTTACTCCCTTTAGGATCAATGAAGCAAATGATCTGCGTGCCGCCTTTTTGCAACCAAAAGATAAAATCAGGGAAAAAGCGCCTTTCTGTAGCGCCGTTAAAATAAGGGATAAACAAATTGTCTAAATGCTCATCAATCTTGCTGAACGCCCAAAAATCATAGTTTTCTTGCAGCGTTTCTGTAATCTTTAACAACTCTTCTAAAAAATCGCTCTCGCTCTTTACTTTAACCACATGCTTAAGCCAATCGCAGTTTTTGGCTTTAATGAGTGGGGTGTAGTAATGCTCTTTGAGTTTTAACAGCTCTGCTTCATCAACTTTGAACATTCTGTCTTGTTTGTGTTTGTCTATATTATCAATGTCAATCTCGCCTTGCGCGATTTTTTTTCTTAAAGTTTCTTTATCCAAAGGCGCATACTCTTTCACTTCTTGGATGGTTTTCATTAATGCTTCTTTTTTATCCGCCTTAATTTTAATCCTTTTAAAATGCACGATTTTCTCATTATCTAGGGCGTTAAACTCGTCTTTAGGCACTTTTTGATTGGGGTATAGCTTGCCTTTAATTTCAGAAATCATGTAGTCTAAATCTTTATAATGCCAAGTTGATACCTTTTTAAAATGCTCTTTTTGTATCATGTCTTTTAACAGCTCGTAATCTTTAGGGTTATAAAATTCATGCTTTAAAATAAAATGCTTTTCACTCATTAAATGAAAATACTCTTTTAAATCCTTAAAATTTTTTTCGCTCATTCTAAACGAAGCGCTTTGAGGAATTTTAAGAGCGTTGGTTTGTTCTTTTCGGTAGCAAGGCACGAATAAGGCGTGTTTTATGGGCGTTTTTTCTAATTTGATTTCATGCCAAGAGCCTCTATTTTCGCCCCCATTCTCGCTCTCTTTTTGGAACTTTAAAATCGCTTCAAGGCTTGCATGGTTGGTGGGTATCACAAAAAGCGTTTCTAGCATTGCAGCGTGTGGTTTCAAGCGGTCTTTAATAGCTTCATCTATGTCTAAATACGCTAACCTTTGGCGTTGGTTTTTGACGCTTTCAATCCTTACGCCCCTGCCAAAAGATTGTTTCACCAGCTTTTTAGCGTCATCATCAAGCCCTATATTTAAAAATAAAATCACGCTAGGCCTTGTGCTATCCCACCCAGTATCAAAAGTGCGAGATCCCACTAAAATATTGATACTGCTCTTATCAATCTGGCTGAAATAACTCTCTTCTTTAAAGCTCAAATTCTTGCTCACCACTTTCACGCTCTTTAATTTTTCACAAATCCATTCGGTAATATCGCCTATTCTAATCAGGCAAAAGACTTTGTCGCTTGTGTTGAGTTTGAAAGCGATTTCTTGGTTGTTTTTAGGGTTAATAATGACTTCAATATGCCCGCTATTAGCATAAAAAACTTCTTCTTTTAAGCCTTTAAAATCCATGCTCTTTAAACCCTCTTTAAAAACCTTAACCTTATAGTCTTTATCTTTGCCATCGCTAAAAAGAAATTCCGGATTCTTTAATTCCTCTAATAAATCTTCTTTAGCTTTTAAAAAATCGCTCTCATCGTCATTTTCAATCACGCGCGCTAAAGTTTTAAAAAAGATTTCCGCATCGCTGTTTTCCACATTCACAGAATGCGTGAACACGAGCATTAAAGGGTCATGAAAATAGCCTTCTGTTTTATAGCGTTTTTGCATGCCTAAAAGCAATAACGCTTTTAAAAGAGCGATTTCTTTTTCCCTATCGTTTAAATCTTTTAATTCCTTAAAAGCGTTTAAGTTGTTTTTCTTCAATAAAACAGACTCTTTACCATAGCCAAGCTTCACCCACTCGCCCACGCTCAAATTATACACCGAAGTGATGAGATCGCTTTCTTCGGTGAAAGTGGCGCTGAAATTGAATAAAAACCCTTTTAAAGACAGCAGACTAAAGATAGCTTGTCTTTTGCTCTCAGACTTGTTCCCCTTGTGCGCTTCATCTAAAATCACATAATTTTCCCCATTATCCCAATAATCCTTATAATTTAAAAGGTTTTCCTTGCTTTCTTCATCATTCATCAAATCCGCGCGGTAATAAAAAAGAGCGATTTTTTCAAAAAAATCTTTTGGAGCGCGATGGAAATCTTTATGGGTAACCTCTTTAAGGTTTTTGAAATCAATTTGTTTGGAAAAGTCCTTACCCCGGTTGTATTTTTCAATTTCTTTTTCAAATTGCTTGATCAAATTTTCATTGGCGCTAAAAAACATGACATTTTTCTTAGGGATTAAACCCATTCCCATAGCCACGCTTAAAAGCTCTACAAGCTTGATAATGACAATCGTTTTACCGCTCCCTGTGGCCATGTAAAAGGCTAATCGGTTGATAAAATTTTCAAAACTCACGCGCTGATTTTTTACCTTAAAATGGCTCTTTAACAAATGATTGAGTTTTTTGTTAGTGAAATCGCAATTAGCGAATGAATAATGCTCTTGATAAAATGCGTAAAATTCTTTTTTACTTCCTTTGAAATCCTTAAAATAAGCGACAAGCATTCTAAAAGCGTTAATCAAAGCTTGCTGTTGGTAATCTAAAAGCTCCTTATTGCTATCAAAGCTTTTAAAGTCTAGCCTTTCTAATGGCTCGTTAATCTCGTTAGTGTTCAATTCATCTTCAGCGAGTTTTTGTGCGACAAAAATTTCATTATGGGTTGTTAGATCTTTTTTCTTTGCCATTATGCCTCCTTACCAAATGAGCGCTTCTTTTAAGGCTTTTAAAATCTCTACTTCTTTATCATTCCCTTTAAATTTCACCACCTTTTCATTAAAAAACTCCACTTTCAGCCCCCATAAATTTTCCAAAGTCTCTTTAATATCCACGCCCATTTTTTCTAGCGCGTTTAAATTGAGCGTGTAAGATTCGTTTTTGCATCCCACTAAATCGCTGTATTGTTCATCATAAGCTAAGGGTTTGTCATTGTCTTCATACTTGATTTTTCTTAAAATCTCTTCATAGCTTTCCAATGCATAAACTTTCACCACCCCACCTCCATTAAATTCTTTAGCCGCACCGCTTTTAAAACCGCCTATAACCTTTTTAAGGCGAGGCAAAATCACGCTGTCAAAATGCTCCCCCATTTCAATACCGATATACTTTCTCTTAAGCTTGTGCGCCACTGCACAAGTCGTCCCACTCCCAGCAAAAAAGTCTAAAATGATAGAATTTTCATCACTGCTCGCTTGGATTATCCTTTCTAGCAATTTTTCCGGTTTTTGGGTTAGATTTTCATTGTTTTTTACCCTTTCTGTTGAAGTAGAGCCTATGATTGGTATATCCCATAAAGTATCCACATAGCGTTCATGAGATAATTCATAAATAACCTTACCATTTTCATCTCTTGCTCTCATATTTTTACCATCTCGCCCTTCTCGTTTGCTTAAAAGAACTGGCTCACTTCGTGGCTCTTTTTGTCTATAAAATATATATTTTTCACTTTTAGAATAATTTAAAATTGTTTCAGTGTTTTTAGCAAAACTATTACCACTATTTGCCATTTTATTAGAGTAATACCAAATTATTTCATTCCTAAAATTTTCTTTACCAAAAATATCATTGAGTAGCATACGCCCCAAATAATTAGCATTGTTATCCAAATGCAGATAAAAACTCCCTTGAGGGCTTAAAAAATCATAAGCGAGTTCCAAGCGATTGTGCATAAGGCTTAGCCATGTGCTGTCTTGAAATTTATCTATGTAAGCAAAATCACTGCCGGTATTGAAAGGCGGATCAATGTAAATGCAATCTATTGTTTCTTTATAGCGGTTTTTAAGAGAGTTTAGGGCTTGGTAGTTTTCGCTTTTAATGAGCGTGCCATTGATTTCATCTTCACTGAATAAATTTTTAATCTCTTCTTCTAAATCTTTAAAATAGAGAGTGTCTAGGGGTAAAAACTCATTTTCTAAAAAATTGCCTGTGGTTTTTAAATTCAAGTCTTGCCATTCTTGGACTTGTTTGGGGTAGTTTTTGTGGTTTGTGATTTTATTTAGATCGTAGTTTTTAGCTTTTAATTGATCTAGGCTTACAATGAAATGCGAGTTTAATACAAAACGAGGTTTGTTCCAAATCTTACAGAGTTCGTTTTCAAATTCGCTCACTAATAAAATCACTTGCAACGCCACTTCCTTAATGGTGTTGATTCCATTAAGGCGTTTGTCATCAAATTCAGTCATTTCTTTAAAAAGGTATTCAAACAAATACAAATCCAATTGCTCTTTTAAAAACCCTAGCGCGTTTTTATGGATAAAATAATCCATACTGCCTTGCTTTTTGAATTTTCCAAACGCTTTTTTTAACACTTCTTCATCAAGTTCAACGCCTTGATTTAAACATTCTTTTAGAATTTCACTTATTTTTGTTTGATTCCCCTTACTGCTGAGAGTAACGCTAAAGTTTAGGGTGTTAGTTTTTGTGTCTGTATCTTTTAGATTAAAGACTAAATCCACTTTTTCATTATTCTTTTTACTTTCTAATAAAGAAGTGTCAAAATTAAAAACCATGTTTTCTAGTTCAAAGCAAAAATCCTTATAATTCGTTTCGCTTTTCACATAATAAAGATCTTTGGTTTTATAAAATAAAGCGGTGTCTTTTTTAAGGGAGCATTTTTCATAATCGCTTTTAGTATAAAGGCTATCGTAAAGGGGCGTGTCGTTGAAATAAATCCCTCCATTAGCGCTCAAATAACGCTTGAAAAAGCTATAGAGTTTGTCAAACAATTCTTCTTTGAGATCGTTGTTATTTTGGCATTTTAAATCAATGAATTTTTCTAATTCTTGTTTTTTGCTTTGATAATACTTGCTCTTAGCCTTCATGAGATTGAGCATGCCATTTTTCATTGCTTTAGCGTTAGGATCTAAAAGGCTTTCTTGTTTGTCTTCAATCTTAACGCCTATAAAAAGGTTTTCTAAAACTTCATAAAATTGCGCTTCGTTCGTTTTCATTATCACGCTCCTTAAAAATATGGAAAGTATTATAACAAAGCCCTTTAATTAAGCACTACAATACCCCCATGCAAAAAAAGATTTTTTTACTAGAAGACGATTACCTTTTAAGCGAGAGCGTTAGGGAGTTTGGCTTGTTGAAAATTTAGATTGCCTTGACTGACTCATTCTTTTAAAATACCCCCATTTCATTGTAAAATTATCTCTGTGAAACCCATTGAAGTTTAATAAAAGGTAAAAATAAGATTGAATATCAATAAAGTATTTTATCATAGCAGCGCCAACATGAATGAAGTGCCAGATAATAGCGTGGATGTGATCATCACAAGCCCGCCTTATTTCAACATCAAAGATTACGCAAAAAATGGCACACAAGATTTACAGCATTCAGCCCAACATGTTGAAGATTTGGGGGCGTTAGAAAAATATGAAGATTATCTTTTAGGTCTTTTAAAAGTTTGACTTGAGTGCTATAGAGCGTTAAAACCCAATGGTAAGTTATGTATTAATGTGCCTTTAATGCCCATGCTTAAAAAGGTTTTAAACACGCACTATAACCGCCATATCTTTGATTTGCATGCTGATATTCAGCGCTCCATTTTGCATGATTTAAACAACACGCTAGAAAACAAACCGAAAATGTTCTTACTAGATGTCTATATTTGGAAACGCGCCAATCCTACAAAGATTGATGTTTGGGAGCTACCCTTATCCTAGAAATTTTTATGCGCAAAATACTATAGAATTTATCGGCGTGTTTGTCAAAGACGGCAAGCCCAAACAACCCACAGAAGAACAAAAAGAACAAAGCCAATTGACTCAAGAGGAATGGGTGGAATTTACTAAACAAATTTGGGAAATCCCAATCCCTAATAAAAACGATATTGCTTTTGGTAAGCATGCGGCTTTAATGCCGGCCGAATTAGCAAGGCGTTTGATTAGATTGTATAGTTGCGTGGGCGATGTGGTTCTAGATCCATTTAGCGGGAGTGGGACAACCTTAAGAGAAGCAAAGCTTTTAAAAAGAAATTTTATAGGTTATGAACTCTATGAAAATTATAAGCCCTTGATTGAGCAAAAATTAGGAAACTTGTTTGATTTTGAATAAGATTTATATAGAAGATGTTTTCACCTTTTTAGACAAATTAGAAGATAAAAGCGTTGATTTAGCCATTATTGATTCTCCTTATAATCTTAAAATTGCTTCATGGGATAGTTTTAAAAATGATGAAGAGTTTTTAACATTTTCTTACGCTTGGATTGATAAAGTGCTACCCAAAATCAAAGATACGGGGAGTTTTTATATCTTTAATACCCCCTTTAATTGCGCTTTATTTTTAGCGTATTTGCGCCATAAAAAAGCGCATTTTTTAAATTTTATCACTTGGGTTAAAAAAGATGGGTTTGCCAACGCCAAAGAGCGTTATAACCACGCGCAAGAAAGCATTTTATTTTATAGCATGCACAAGAAAAACTACACCTTTAATGCCGATGAGGTTCGCATTGCTTATGAATCCACCGAACGCATCAAACATGCTCAAAGTAAGGGGATTTTAAAAAACAACAAACGCTGGTTCCCCAACCCTAAGGGCAAATTATGCCTTGATGTGTGGGAAATCGCTTCACAAAGGCATGTTGAAAAAGAGAAGGGTAAAATCCTTAAGCCCAAACACCCTAGCATTAAACCTAAAGTGTTCATTGAACGCATGATAAAGGCTAGCTCTCATAAAAACGATTTGATTTTAGATTTGTTTAGCGGCAGTGGCATGACTAGCTTATTGACCCCAGTAAAGAGTGTTTGAAATTCTTGGCTAATCGCATATAAAGTTCTTTATAGGGGCTTACACTTCCCAACACAATCGTTACGATCAAAATAAGATTAAAATTATTATTCAAGCTATTTTTAATGAAGTGGGAGAAGATTTTTTACAAATTCGCACCACCGATATGAGCAAACGCCCTAGCAATATCATAGGCGAAGAGGTTTATGCAAAAGTGGTTGATAATATCTGCAAGTCTGAAATGCCTCAAGACAATTTAAGAAAAAAGAATCAAGTAACTCAAGATAGCTTGAGAAAAAATCTTTTTGTAGATATGCATAGAATGGGGTTGATTGAGCGATACAATAAAAATAAGGAACCTACAAACCCCTACATTCAAAGCAGTATTAAATATATCAGTTTAACTCCCTTAGCCATAGAATTTTTAAACGCGCAAGATTTGTTAAGAAAAAATTTTTGTTACACGCAAGCTTTAGAAAATCTTTTACAGGGTTTTGGGGCAGAATGCAGAGAGGTGATGATAGAGCTTGAAAATCATTATTTAGATATTGAAGAAATGATGTTTTTTGTTACATTTTTAAATATTGAAAATTTTACTAGAAGTGAAATTATAGAATATGTTAGAGAGTATAGGAGTTTAAGCCGTATCCAAAAAGAAAAATTAAAAGAGTTAGTGTAAGATTATTGCAACCCTAACCATTTTAATGGGAATAAGTTAGAAAAGAGAGATTATCATAATTGGAAAAATCAAGCCCAACAAATTTTTAGCTTGCTAGAACAAAGCGTGTTTTTTGAAACCAATAAAGAGAGGCTTATTTTAAAAACGCTCAATGAAGAAAGCAAACAAAACGATAAAAAACTCAAACGCTCCATTAAAGAAAAAGCCCTTTATTTTGAAAAACATGGCGTAAAAAAAGAAAAGGGCTTTGAGTTGCACCACATTGTGCCTTTATGCTTGGCTCGCTCTATAGAAGAATTTGATCTTTTGGATAAATGGGAAAACTTAATCTATATTGACGCTTTTAACCATGCGAAGATATCTCAAACGCAAAATAAACATGTTTGTTTGTATTTTAAAAATTGCGATGTGGTTTTATCTAAAGGCTTAAAAGAAGAACAAGAAAGCCTTTATTTTACTTACATTGAAAATGTGTTATATAAACTTGATTTACAAAATGCCATGTTGGAATACAATAAAGATTTATTGCATTCTAAAAACGGCTGATAAAATAAAGCGGTGTCTTTTTAAAGGGAGTGTTTTTCATAACCGCTTTTAGTATAAAGGCAATTAGCGCTACAATACCCCCATGCAAAAAAAGATTTTTTTACTAGAAGACGATTACCTTTTAAGCGAGAGCGTTAAGGAGTTTTTGGAGCATTTGGGCTATGAAGTGTTTTGCACTTTTAATGGGAAAGAAGCTTATGAAAGGCTCTCTGTTGAGCGCTTCAACCTCTTGCTTTTAGACGTGCAGGTGCCTGAAATGAATAGCTTGGAATTGTTTAAGCGCATCAAAAACGATTTTTTAATCTCTACGCCTGTGATTTTTATCACCGCCTTACAGGATAACGCTACCTTAAAAAACGCCTTTAATTTAGGAGCGAGCGATTATTTGAAAAAGCCTTTTGATTTAGATGAATTAGAAGCGCGCATTAAAAGGTTTTTCAATGATGATCCCATAGAAATCATGCCTAACATTTTTTATCACCAAAATTGCTTGAGTGTCAGGGGCAAAAAAGAGATCTTGCCGCCCAAAACCGCCCAACTTTTAGAATACTTTTTAGAGCATAAGGGGCAAATCATCAGCTCTCAAGTGCTAGAAAATAACTTATGGGAACAAGCGATTGATGATTCCACCTTACGCACTTACATTAAGGTGTTGCGCAAGCTTTTGGGTAAAAATTGCATAGAAACGCATAAGGGGGTGGGCTATCGCTTTAACCCACTATGAAAAAAAATCCCTCAAACTCTTTTTAGGGACTTATTTAGGCTCTTCGTTTGTGTTAATGCTAGTGATTAGCGTTTTAGCGTTTAACTATGAAAAAAACGAAAAAATCAAAATGATACGCATGGACATGGACAAAATGGCTTCTAAGATCGCTAGCGAAGTGGTTGCCTTGCACATGCAAACGCATGCGGATTATCAAAACGCTTTAAACGCCCTCATTTCACGCTATAAAGACGCTTCCATGGCGCTTTTTGATAGTAAAAAGCGTGTTTTATATTCCAATATCCCTGAAAGCGCGGATTTGATTAAAAACCATAAAGAGGCGGGCTTTTTTAGTTTTAAGGGGGAATATTACCTATTCACTGATGAAACTTTCGCTCATTTAGGCGTGGCTAAAATGCTTTTTAAAAATTCTAAACCCCTTCATTTTTCTTCTTTGTATCGTAATATGGTTTTAGTGTTTGTTATAGCGTTTTTATGCGTGATAGGGGTTTCTGTGTTTTTAGGGCGTTTGTTTTTAAAGCCCATTAGGAATGAAATCACCCGTATTGATCATTTTTTAAAAAACACCACGCATGAATTAAACACCCCCATGAGCGCTTTAGTCTTGTCTTTAAAAACCTTAGAAGACAGCCAACAACACCGCCACATTAAAATCGCTATCCAGCGCATGAGTTTTTTATACCGCTCGCTCTCTTATTTAGTGATGCAAGACATTGAGCGCGAATCTTTTGTGCTTTTAGACTTAAAAGCCCTAATCATCAAAGAAAACACGCTTTTTAGCGAGATGATAGACTACCACAAGCTGGAATTTAAAAGCGATCTAGTAGAGGTGGCGTTTAAGGCTAAAGAGCAGGATTTCCTTTCGCTTTATAGCAATTTACTCATGAACGCGATCAAATACAGCGTCATGCATGGGTATATCCACATAGAGCTAACGCATGAGTTTTTGAAAGTGAAAAATTTAGGGTATGAAATCCCTAAAGACAAGATCGCAGAATTAAGCGTTCGTTATGCGCGTTTCAATTCTAGCGTGTTGGGCTATGGTATAGGGTTAGATTTAGTGAAAAAAGTGTGCGAAAAGTATAAAATGCGTTTAGAAATTCATAGCGAACCCTCTTTAAAGGGAACGTTTTACGAAAATTCGTTCTGTATTCATTTTCAAGGATAAAGATGCTTTCAGTGTATGAAAAAGTGGATGCCCTAGACAAAAGGGCGCTTGAAGAATTGTTTTTAAGCGAAGACATTTTAATGGAAAACGCCGCTATGGCTTTAGAAAGGGCGGTTTTACAAAACGCTTCTTTAGGTGCTAAAGTCATTATCCTTTGTGGGAGCGGGGATAATGGGGGCGATGGCTATGCGTTAGCTAGGCGTTTAGTGGGGCGTTTTAAAACGCTGGTCTTTGAAATGAAACTAGCCAAAAGCCCCATGTGCCAATTGCAAAAAGAAAGGGCCAAAAAAGCAGGGGTAACCATCAAAACATGGGAAGAAAAGAATGAAGATTTAGAATGCGATGTATTAATAGATTGCGTGGTAGGGAGCGCTTTTAAGGGCGGATTAGAGCCGTTTTTAGACTTTGAAAGCCTTTCTCAAAAAGCGCGTTTTAAAATCGCTTGCGACATTCCTAGCGGGATCGATTCTAAAGGCAGGGTGGATAAGAGGGCGTTTAAAGCGGATACGACTATCAGCATGGGCGCTATCAAGTCATGCTTATTAAGCGATAGGGCTAAAGACTATGTGGGGGAATTGAAAGTGGGGCATTTGGGGGTTTTTAATCAAATCTATGAGATCCCAACAGACACTTTTTTACTGGAAAAAAGCGATCTCAAACTGCCCTTAAGGGATAGAAAAAACGCTCATAAGGGCGATTACGGGCATGCGCATGTGCTTTTAGGCAAGCATAGTGGGGCGGGGTTATTGAGCGCAATAAGTGCGTTAAGTTTTGGATCTGGAGTGGTGAGTATCCAAGCGTTAGAATGCGAGATAACTTCTAATAACAAGCCTTTAGAATTGGTTTTTTGTGAAAATTTCCCTAAAAAGCTCAGCGCGTTCGCTATTGGCATGGGGTTAGAAAATATTCCAAAGGATTTTAACAAGTGGCTTGAATTAGCCCCATGCGTTTTAGATGCGGGCGTTTTTTATCATAAAGAGATCTTGCAAGCCTTAGAAAAAGAAGCCGTTTTAACCCCTCACCCTAAAGAGTTTTTATCGTTGTTAAAATTAGTGGGGATCAATATAAGCATGCTAGAATTGTTAGACAATAAACTAGAAATCGCAAGGGATTTTTCTCAAAAATACCCCAAGGTGGTTTTGCTTTTAAAGGGGGCTAATACCCTAATCGCTCATCAAGGGCGAACTTTTATTAACATTTTAGGGAGCGTGGCTTTGGCTAAAGCAGGCAGTGGCGATGTGTTAGCGGGGCTTATTTTAAGCTTGCTTTCTCAAAACTACACGCCTTTAGACGCTGCTATTAACGCAAGCCTAGCGCACGCTCTAGCGAGTTTAGAATTTAAGAACAATTACGCTTTAACGCCCTTAGATCTGGTAGAAAAGATCAAACGACTATAAAAGGATAAAAATGGATCATTTAAAGCATTTGCAACAATTGCAAAACATTGAAAGGATCGTGCTTTCAGGCATTGTGTTGGCCAATCATAAGATTGAAGAGGTCCATAGCGTTTTAGAGCCTAGCGATTTTTACTACCCGCCTAACGGCTTGTTTTTTGAAATCGCTTTAAAACTGCATGAAGAAGATTGCCCCATTGATGAGAACTTTATCCGCCAAAAAATGCCTAAAGACAAGCAAATCAAAGAAGAAGATCTAGTCGCTATTTTTGCGGCAAGCCCCATAGATAATATTGAAGCCTATGTGGAAGAGATTAAAAACGCTTCCATTAAACGAAAACTTTTTGGCTTGGCTAACACCATTAGAGAGCAAGCCCTAGAAAGCGCGCAAAAATCCAGCGATATTTTAGGTGCTGTGGAGCGAGAAGTCTATGCGTTATTGAATGGCAGCACGATTGAGGGCTTTAGGAGCATTAAAGAAGTGCTTGAAAGCGCAATGAATCTTATCACAGAAAACCAAAGAAAGGGGAGTTTGGAAGTTACTGGCATACCGACTGGCTTTGTCCAATTGGATAATTATACGAGCGGTTTTAATAAGGGGAGTTTGGTCATTATAGGGGCAAGACCGTCTATGGGTAAAACCAGTTTGATGATGAACATGGTCTTAAGCGCTCTCAATGACGATAGGGGGGTAGCGGTTTTTAGTTTGGAAATGTCCGCAGAGCAACTCGCTTTAAGGGCGTTATCGGATCTCACTTCTATTAACATGCATGATTTAGAGAGCGCAAGGCTTGATGATGATCAATGGGAAAATTTAGCCAAATGCTACGATCACCTTTCGCAAAAAAAACTCTTTTTCTACGATAAAAGCTATGTGAGGATAGAGCAAATCCGCTTGCAACTGCGAAAGCTTAAATCCCAACACAAGGAATTGGGTATCGCTTTTATTGACTATTTGCAGCTCATGTCAGGGAGCAAAGCCACTAAAGAACGCCATGAGCAAATCGCTGAAATTTCAAGGGAGCTTAAAACCTTAGCCAGAGAGTTAGAAATCCCTATCATAGCGTTAGTGCAGCTCAACCGCAGCCTGGAAAATAGGGACGATAAACGGCCCATTCTTTCGGATATTAAAGACAGCGGAGGGATTGAACAGGACGCTGATATTGTTTTATTTTTGTATAGAGGCTATATCTATCAAATGAGGGCTGAAGATAACAAAATAGACAAACTCAAAAAAGAAGGCAAGGTTGAAGAAGCGCAAGAGTTGCACCTAAAAGTTAATGAAAAAAGGCGTATCCACAAGCAAAATGGCAGTATTGAAGAGGCTGAAATCATTGTGGCTAAAAACAGGAATGGGGCTACAGGAACGGTTTATACGCGCTTTAACGCTCCTTTCACGCGCTATGAAGACATGCCCATAGATTCCCATTTAGAAGAGGGGCAAGAAACTAAAGTGGATTATGATATAGTTACAACTTGAAAGACAAAACTTTTCAGGGGGCGTTTGAACTTCTTGCAACCCCTAAAGAATACTTATGGTGTGGGGTTGTTTTAAGCCTTTTGTTGGCGATCAATCTTTATTTAGAATACTTGAATTACCAAAAGCTTGATTTTTCAAAACCTACAAGCTTGAACGCTCAAATCTTGTTGCAATACCCTAAAACTAAAGATCAAAAAACCTATTTTGTCTTAAAGCTCCAATCAAAGGGCATGATCTTTTACACCACCATTAAAGAGCCTTTAAAAAACCTCCAATACCGCCACGCACAATTTTTTGGCAAGTTCAAATTTTGTTCGTTCTTAGAGTCTCTAAAATCATGCTTTTTTCAAACTTATTCTTTTTCTTTAACGCGAAAACACAATTTCAAATCGCATTGGCGCCATTCCATTGATAGCGCTCATTCCAACGCTTTGGTGGGTAATTTGTATCGAGCTTTATTTATAGGGGATAGCTTGAATAAAGATTTAAGAGATAGGGCTAACGCGCTAGGGATCAACCACTTACTAGCCATTAGCGGGTTCCATTTAGGGATTTTGAGCGCGAGCGTGTATTTTCTTTTTTCGCTTTTTTATACCCCCTTACAAAAACGCTATTTCCCTTACAGGAACGCTTTTTATGATATAGGGGTTTTGGTGTGGGTTTTTTTGCTAGGGTATTTGTTGCTATTAGATTTTTTACCCTCTTTTTTCAGGGCGTTTTTAATGGGCTTATTAGGGTTTTTGGCATGCTTTTTTGGGGTAAGGATTTTGAGTTTTAAACTTTTGATTTTAGCGTGCTGTATCGCCATAGCGTTACTCCCTAAATTGCTTTTTAGCGTGGGGTTTTTGCTTTCTGTTTGTGGGGTGTGGTACATCTTTTTATTTTTAAAACACACTCAAATTTTTTTTAAAACCTCTTCTTTTTTGGCGCGATCGTTTCAAGCCATAAGCTTAAGCGTGCTGGTGTTTTTGAACATGCTCATTGTTGCGCATGCCTTTTTCCCTATGTTTTCGCCCTACCAGCTCTTTAGCATTCCTTTAGGCTTGATTTTTATCGTGTTTTTCCCTTTGAGTTTGTTCTTGCATGCGGTGGGTTTAGGGTCTTTGTTGGATCATATTCTAAGCATGCCTTTAACAATCCCTACGATTTCAATCCCTTCGCCTTTATGGCTTTTAGGGGCGCATTTATTTTTAACGATTCTAAGCGCGCGATTTTTTAAAGTTTATTTAAGCATGAATGTTTTGAGCGCGGGCTTTTTCTTGTATTGTTGCTATCAATATATTATAATGCCTAGCTTAATTGTAGGTTAGAAAAGTCATTTTATTAGGGATCAAATAATTGCTTAAAAAAATCACGCACAAAATCAAAGCTTTAAGCGAATTGGTCGCATTAGAGCATACGATATTTTCTAGCATGTTTTTACTCATGGCTATGGTCATAAGCTCCTATCAAAAAAATCAAACGCTCTTTTTTGAGTTAGAAACCCTAATCCTTTGTTTTTTGGCCTTACTAGGGGCGAGAAACTTCGCTATGGGGTTTAACCGCTTGGTGGATAGGGATATTGATAAGGATAACCCAAGGACGAAAAACCGCCCGAGCGTGGATGGCAGAATCAGCGTTAAAGGCATGGTGGTTTTTAGCGTTTCAAACGCTCTTTTGTTCGTGGGAGTGAGCTATTTCATTAACCCTTTAGCTTTCAAGCTTTCGTTACCTTTTTTAATCATTTTAGGGGGGTATTCGTATTTCAAGCGCTTTTCTTCTTTGGCGCATTTTGTTGTGGGTTTGGCTTTGGGTTTGGCCCCCATTGCGGGAAGCGTGGCGGTTTTAGGAGCGATCCCTTTATGGAATGTCTTTTTGGCTTTAGGGGTGATGTTATGGGTGGCTGGGTTTGATTTGCTTTATTCTTTACAGGATATGGAGTTTGATAAAGAAAGGGGCTTGTTTTCCATTCCTAGCCAATTAGGGGAAAAATGGTGCTTGAATCTTTCAAGGCTCTCACACCTTGTAGCGCTGATATGTTGGTTTTTTTTTGTGAAATGCTATCATGGGGGGATTTTTGCGTATTTAGGCCTAGGGGTTTCAGCCTTGATTTTACTCTATGAGCAGATCTTAGTGGCCAGAGATTATAAAAACATTCCTAAAGCCTTTTTTGTGAGTAATGGCTATTTGGGGGTGGTGTTTTTTATTTTTATTGTCCTTGATGTGGGGTTCAAGCATGCATGAGTTGGTTTTAAGATCCCAAGCTTTAGGGTTTGAAACGCGCTTAGTCCAGTGCGATTTGTCGTTTTCTTATGAAAGGTTTATCTCTAAAACTAAACGCTCTTTAGCGGTGTTAGAAGAATTTGATTGGTTAAATTCTGGCTTTGATTTTTCACGCTTGAATGTTGAAAATGATACTTTGGAATTGCTCAAAGCGCTGTATTTCAAGCTAGAAAAATTAGAGAGCTTGCTTTTAAAAGAAAATTTACTTGAATTGGAGCAAAATAACCGCATCATCGCTTTAGGGCATGGGCTTATTTGCTTAAAAAAACAAAGCTTGATAGCGCCTCAAACTTATTACGGGCGTTGTGTGTTAGAGGGGAAAATCCTAGCCTTTTTTGGCGTGGCAAGGGATAAAGATTTTTTAGAAATCACTCGCATGCACGCCTTAGACATCAAGCGTTATGATTCTTTCATTGTTGATAGCGAAAGAAAAGGCTTGAAATTATGAACGGGAGCAATCATGTTATCTTCTAATGATTTGTTTATGGTCGTTTTGGGGGCGATTTTATTGGTGTTGGTGTGCTTGGTGGGGTATTTGTATCTTAAAGAAAAAGAGTTCTACCATAAAATGAGGCGTTTAGAAAAAACCTTAGACGAATCCTATCAAGAAAATTATATTTATTCTAAGCGTTTGAAAGAATTAGAGGGGCGTTTGGAAGGCCTTTCTTTAGAAAAAAGCGCTAAAGAGGACAGTTCATTGAGAACGACTCTTTCACACCTTTATAGCCAGTTGCAAGAAATCCAAAAATCCATGGACAAAGAGCGCGATTATTTAGAAGAAAAAATCATTACTTTAGAAAACAAATTCAAAGACATGGGGCATTATGCTGCTAGCGATGAGATCAACGAAAAACAGGTTTTGAAAATGTATCAAGAAGGCTATAGCGTGGATTCTATTTCTAAAGAATTTAAAGTGAGTAAGGGCGAGGTGGAATTTATATTGAACATGGCAGGGTTAAAATGGTAGCTTTAAGCAACGCTCTTTCAAGGGTTTTTGGCTCTGTGGCTGGTTATGAATTCCCTTCTTTTATCCAAAAAGGCATCAACGCCCTTTACGTTAAGATCTTCAAAATTGATTTGAGCGAGTTTGAGCCTTTGGAAAATTACAAGAGTTTGAACGCCCTTTTCACGCGCTCCTTAAAAAAAGAACGCCCCTTTGACAAAGCCCCTAATATTTGCATTGCACCTTGCGATGCTTTAATCACTGAATGCGCTTTTTTAGACAACGATAGCGCTTTGCAGATTAAAGGCATGCCCTATAAAGCGCATGAATTAGTGGGCGAAATCAACCCTTTAAACCCTTCTTTTTTTTATGTGAATTTTTACCTTTCGCCCAAAGATTACCACCACTACCATTCTCCTTGCGATTTAGAAATTTTAGAGGCTCGTTATTTTGCGGGGAAATTACTACCGGTCAATAAACCATCGCTTTACAAAAACAACAATCTGTTTGTGGGCAATGAAAGGGTAGTGCTTGTTGCAAAAGACATTCAAGGCAATCGATTGTATTTTGTAGCGGTGGGAGCGCTAAATGTGGGTAAAATGCGTTTTAATTTTGATAAGAATATCCAAACTAACGCTAAAGCCCGTTTCACGCAAACCTACTCTTACAACCCGCCGATTAAGGTTAAAAAAGGGGATAATTTAGGGAATTTTGAAATGGGCTCTACGATTGTTTTATTCATTCAAAACACCGCTTTTAAGGATTTGAAAGAAAAAAGCGTGAAGTTTGGGGAAAGTATAGGGGAATTTCATGCCAACTGATAACGATTTAAAAACTTCTATTTTAGAATTGTTGCACGATTTAGACGCGCTTTTAGTGGCTCACTTTTATCAAAAAGATGAGATTGTAGAGTTAGCCCATTATACAGGCGATAGCTTGGAGTTGGCTAAAATCGCAAGCCAGAGCGATAAAAACCTCATCGTGTTTTGCGGGGTGCATTTTATGGGTGAGAGCGTGAAAGCCTTAGCCTTTGACAAACAAGTGATCATGCCCAAACTCTCATGTTGTTCTATGGCGAGGATGATTGATAGCCATTACTACGATAGAAGCGTTCATTTATTGAAAGAATACGGCGTTAAAGAATTTTACCCTATCACTTATATCAATTCTAACGCTGAAGTGAAAGCCAAAGTCGCTAAAGATAACGGCGTGGTTTGCACGAGCAGGAACGCTTCTAAAATCTTTAATCACGCTTTAAAACAAAATAAAAAAATCTTTTTTTTACCGGATAAATGCTTGGGGGAAAATCTAGCCCTAGAAAACGGCTTAAAAAGCGCGATTTTGGGCGTAAATAGCCAAGAAGAAATTAAAAACGCTGATGTGGTTTGTTATAACGGCTTTTGCTCGGTGCATCAGCTTTTCAAGTTAGAAGACATTGAATTTTACCGCCAAAAATACCCGGATATTTTAATCGCTGTCCATCCAGAGTGCGAGCCTAGCGTAGTTTCTAACGCTGATTTTAGCGGATCAACGAGTCAAATCATAGAATTTGTAGAAAAGTTAAGCCCTAATCAAAAAGTCGCCATAGGCACTGAAAGCCATTTAGTCAACCGCTTGAAAGCCAAGCGAAATCATCAAAACACTTTCATTCTTTCTAGCACGCTTGCCTTTTGTCCTACCATGAATGAAACGACTTTAAAGGATTTGTTTGAAGTCTTAAAGGCTTATAAAAACCATAGGGCTTACAATACGATTGAATTAAAAGATGAGGTGGCGCGCTTAGCCAAACTCGCTTTAACCAAAATGATGGAGTTATCTTAATGGAGATTAAAACCTTTTTAGAACGCGCTTTAAAAGAAGATTTAGGGCATGGGGATTTGTTTGAAAGGGTGTTAGAAAAAGATTTTAAAGCCACAGCGTTTGTTAGGGCTAAACAAGAGGGCGTGTTTTCAGGCGAAAAATACGCTTTAGAGTTGTTAGAAATGACCGGCATTGAATGCGTCAAAACGATTAAGGATAAAGAACGCTTCAAGCCTAAAGACACCTTAATGGAAATTAGGGGGGATTTTAGCATGCTTTTAAAGGTTGAGCGCACCCTTTTAAACCTGTTGCAACACAGCAGCGGGATCGCCACTTTAACGAGCCGTTTTGTAGAAGCTTTAAATTCTCACAAGGTGCGTTTGTTGGACACACGAAAAACCAGACCCCTTTTAAGGATCTTTGAAAAATATTCCGTGCTTAATGGGGGAGCGAGCAACCACCGCTTAGGGCTAGATGACGCTTTAATGCTTAAAGACACGCATTTAAAGCATGTGAAAGATTTAAAAAGCTTTTTAACGCATGCCAGAAAAAACTTGCCTTTCACGACTAAAATTGAAATTGAATGCGAGAGTTTTGAAGAGGCCAAAAACGCCATGAATGCGGGAGCGGATATTGTGATGTGCGATAATTTGAGCGTTTTAGAGACTAAAGAAATTGCCGCTTATAGGGATACGCATTATCCTTTTGTTTTACTAGAAGCGAGCGGGAACATCTCGCTAGAGAGCATTAACGCTTACGCTAAAAGCGGCGTGGACGCCATTAGCGTAGGGGCTTTAATCCATCAAGCCACTTTTATTGACATGCACATGAAAATGGCTTAAAAACTTTAAAAAGGGGTTATTGGCATGCTAAAAGAATATTTAGAAGGCATTAAAGATCTTACGCCTGAAAAGAATGAACTCACGCACCGCCTTTTTTTACACAACTTGCTTGATAAGTTAAAAAACCATTTCAATAAAGAGTTTAAGATTGAACATGAACCTAAAAGAGATCAAGGAAGCCAGCCTGATTTTCGCATCTCTTATCAAGGGTTTAACATCGGCTATATAGAAAATAAAAGAGTGGGGACCGATCTTAGAAAGATTGTAGAAAGCGAAAAAAGCAAACAAATCCTTAAATATTTAGAATTAAACCCTAATCTCATGCTCACCGATTACCTTAATTTCATGTGGGTAGGGAAAGATGAAAAGAACGCCCCTTTAATTAAAAGAGAAATCTCTGTCGCTAGCCTTGATGAACTCTCTAAACCCCTAAAACCCAAACCGCAAACCGAGTGCGATTTGATTGAATTGTTCAAAAGCTTTTTCAATCACGAAGCAGCCCCTATCACTAACGCTAAAGATTTCGCAACGCATTTAAGCACGCCCACCAAGTATTTAAAAGACGCTCTAATCGCATACCAAAAAGACGATCAAGTTTCTAGCATTTTTAAGAATTTTAAAGAATATCTTTATGAAGAATTGAGTTTTAAAGACTTTAGCGATGCGTTCGCTCAAACGCTCACCTACAGCCTTTTTATAGCCAAGCTCAACCACCCTTTTGAAAAAATTGATTTGGATAATGTGAGAAGCTCTATCCCTAAAAACTTCGCTGTGATCAGAGAAATGGCGGATTTTTTAAAGAGGCTTGATGCAATCAAAGAAATCCAATGGCTTTTAAATGAAATTCTAAGCTTGATCAATCATGTTGATATGGGCTCTATCATTAAAGATTTGAATGACGATAAAGACCCTTATTTGCACTTTTATGAAACCTTTTTAAGCGCTTATGACCCTAAATTGCGAGAGAAAAAGGGCGTGTATTACACCCCAGATTCTGTGGTGAAATTCATCATTAACGCTTTGGATAGTTTGCTCAAAACGCATTTCAAAGACGCTCCCTTAGGCTTAAAAAGCACTTTAGATAACGAAAACATCAAGCTCTTAGATTTTGCCACCGGCACCGGCACTTTTTTATTGGAAGTGTTTAGGAAAGCGCTAGAAACGAGAAAGACAAGCGATGGGGGTATTTCCACTAAAGAGGACAAATACCAAAACCTTTTAAAGCAATTCTATGGGTTTGAATACTTGATCGCTCCTTATGCGATCGCTCATTTGAATCTCAGCCAAGCCTTTAAGGAGGAATTTAAAAAGCCTCTCAAAGAAAACGATGCGCTTAAGATTATTTTAACCAACACCCTCATACAGCCTAGTGAAATCGTTGCTTATCGTGGGTTGCAACCGATTTTTGAAAAAGAGCTTAAAAGCGCTCAAGAAATTAAAAAAGATGAAAAGATTCTTATCATCACCGGCAACCCCCCTTATAGCGGGGCGAGCGAGAATAAGGGCTTGTTTGAATGGGAAGTGAAAGCCACTTACGGCATAGAGCCTGAATTTCAAACCATAGAAATTGAAAAAAACGTTAAACTCACCGGTAAAATCCAAACGCTTTTAAAGAACGTTCAAAGACAAAAAGAAGGCAGCAGTAAAGACGCCCTAAAGGCCCTTAAAAGCCTCCACTCTAAATACAAACTGCAAAAGGAGAAAAACCCTAAATGGCTCTTAGACGATTACGTGAAATTCATGCGTTTCGCTCAAAACAAGATCGAATCATTAGGGCATGGCCTCTTTGGCTTTATCTCTAACAACGCTTTTTTAGATAACCCTACTTTTAGGGGGTTAAGGCACTCTCTTTTAGAATGCTACGATGAGCTTTATATCCTAAATTTGCATGGAAATGCGAGGAAAAAGGAGGAAACCCCACAAGGTGCAAAAGATGAAAACGTTTTCAATATCATGCAAGGCGTGTCCATTAACCTCTTTATCAAAAAGGTGCAAGCCACCAAGCAAAAAATCTGTTATTATGATGTGTATGGTCAAAGGGCTGAAAAATACGCCTTTTTAGCCCAAAATGATTTGAATAGCATTGAATGGCTTGAGCTTGCCCCAAGAGAGCCTTTTTACTCACTCATACCCCAAGAAACGCCCTTGTTAGATGAATACGAACAAGGCTTTAGCGTTCAGGATATGTTTCAAATCTCAAGTGTGGGGATTGTTACAGGAAAAGATAGAATTTTTATTGCTAATAACACTGAAAGTTTAAAAGAGCAAATCTTAAAATATTGTAATGAATTTAATGAACAATACATCAAGGACATTCACTATCGTCCTTTTGATATACGCAAAGTTTATTACGACACCAAAAAACTAGAAAGAGCAAGGGAAAATACATTTAAGCACCTGTTACCCCCCCCCCCCCCAACAAACCCTAAAACACCCAATCAAACGCACAAAAATGTCGCGCTCAATATTTCACGACAAAGCAAAATGCATGGCGAATGGCGTTATGTGATGGCACATAAAGAATTAGTTGATATAAATCTAATAGCTTCGGCAGGAAGCATGGGGGTAGGATATAATTACCCCCTCTATCAATTCAAACACCCCAACTACACCGAAAATTTTACGCCAGAGTTTAGAAGCTTTATAGACAAGCATTATAGCCACCCTTTTGAGCCACTAGAGGTTTTAGGCTATATTTATGCGCTATTGTATTCCCCAAACTACCGCAAGCGTTATGAAGATTTTCTTAAAATCGATTACCCTAAAATCCTTTTCACAAACAATAAGGATTTGTTTAGGGCTTTAAGCCTTTTAGGGATTGAATTGATCGGTTTGCATGTCTTAAATAAAGAAAGCTTGAATTACAGCTTTGAAAAATTAAAAGACGCCACCATAGGCGAATCCTATTATAAAGAAGCGCATGATCGCATCATCAAAAAACCCTCTTATAACGAACCAGAACAACGGCTTTATATCAACCATAGCGCTTATTTTAGGGGGGTGAGTGAGGGAATTTATCATTACATGATAGGGGGGTATGTCGTTTTAGAAAAATATTTAAAAAGCCACAAAAACGAGCCTTGCGACTTTGATCATGTAAGCAACATCATTAAAGTCATCGCGTGCACGATTGAAATCCAAAAGACGCTTGGATTTTTGACGAGCGATTTACCCCATTTAAAAGGGAATGACAGCCAAGCGTTAATGCAAGAAATCTTGCAAAATCCACCCCCCCCCATTTAATACCAATATCGCCCTTATCTTATCGCGCCAAGCCAAAGCCATCGGAGATTTTGACTTTGATGCCGCATTCATCAGCAAAGAAACGAGCGACAACAATATCTATCGCAGAGGCGGAGGTTCAGCCTTCCCCTTATTCTGTATTGCCTAATCTCGCTCTCATTTGCGATAGAGGCTCTAAAGTAAGCCCCATTTCTAATGTTTTTGTAACGGGCATGCTTTGTGATTTGCATGTGAATGGATCGGGGAGTTACGCGTTTTTGTTGTATCGTTTAGGCTCAAAATGAGTGAATGAATGGGCATGTTATCTAAATTTTAGATAGAATAAACGCAAAAAATTGAATAAAACCTTAAAGGTGATTCTTTCTAATCTCAAAAATGGGTGGTGCTATTAACAATGACAAAACGACTTTTTAAAGGGTTGTTAGCGATTTCTCTTGCGGTGAGTTTGCATGGCGGTGAAGTTAAGGAAAAAAAGCCGGTCAAGCCGGTTAAAGAAGATCCGCAAGAATTAGCGGCTAAAAGGGTGGAAGCGTTCAGTCGTTTCTCTAATGTGGTTTCAGAAATTGAAAAAAAGTATGTGGATAAAATCAGTATTTCTGAGATCATGACTAAAGCGATTGAGGGCTTGCTCTCTAATCTGGACGCGCATTCAGCGTATTTGAATGAAAAGAAGTTTAAGGAATTTCAAGCCCAAACCGAAGGCGAATTTGGGGGGCTTGGGATCACGGTGGGCATGCGCGATGGCGTTTTAACCGTTATTGCCCCCTTAGAAGGCACTCCCGCTTACAAGGCTGGGGTTAAATCAGGCGATAACATTTTAAAAATCAATAACGAAAGCACGCTGAGCATGAGCATTGATGATGCGATCAACCTCATGCGCGGCAAGCCAAAGACCCCTATCCAGATCACCGTTGTAAGAAAAAACGAGCCAAAACCTTTAGTGTTTAACATCATTAGAGACATCATTAAACTCCCCTCTGTCTATGTGAAAAAGATTAAAGAAACCCCTTATCTGTATGTGAGAGTGAGTGGTTTTGACAAGAATGTTACCAAATCGGTTTTAGAAGGCTTAAAAGCTAACCCTAAGGCTAAGGGGATCGTGTTGGATTTAAGGGGCAATCCTGGAGGGTTGTTAAACCAGGCGGTGGGCTTGTCTAACCTCTTCATTAAAGAGGGGGTTTTAGTCTCTCAAAAAGGCAAAAACAAAGAAGAAAATTTAGAATACAAGGCTAACGGCAGAGCCCCTTATACCAATTTGCCTATTGCGGTGTTAGTCAATGGCGGTTCAGCGAGCGCGAGCGAGATCGTCGCAGGGGCACTGCAGGATCACAAGCGAGCCATCATTATCGGTGAAAAAACCTTTGGTAAGGGAAGCGTGCAAGTGTTACTCCCTGTCAATAAAGACGAAGCGATTAAAATCACAACTGCGCGCTATTATTTACCGAGCGGGCGCACCATTCAAGCTAAGGGGATCACGCCTGATATTGTGATTTATCCGGGTAAAGCGCCAGAAAATGAAAATAAATTCAGTTTGAAAGAAGCGGATTTAAAACACCATTTAGAGCAAGAGCTTAAAAAACTTGACGATAAAAACCCTAATTCCAAAGAGGCGGATAAAGACAAGAAAAGCGAAGAGGAAAAAGAGGTTACTCCTAAAATGATCAATGATGATATTCAGCTAAAAACCGCTATTGACAGCTTGAAAACCTGGTCTATCGTAGATGAGAAAATGGATGAAAAAGTGCCTAAGAAGAAATAAAAACTCATGGGGTTTTTATTTGAAAAATCGTTAATGAGTTTTTGCGCCCACTCAATCAAAATCATTAAAGTCATTGGCTTGATTTTAAGCTTTTTGGCGGCTTTTTTGGTTGCTGAGAACGCTCATGAGCCAGAAGAAATCAAGGCTAAAGTGGCTTATGTGAAAATCCCCCAATTAGAAGATTTAGAAAACACCCCAGTTTATATCGGTCAAACCATAGGCGTAACTTATGATTTATTGTTGTTTGACGCTGAGTTTTTGGAAGCCAAAATCAAAGACGGGTTGGATAAAACCCAAATTGAGCTTTTAAGCAAGATGCCTAAATGGAAAAAGGTGGAAAAAGAGCTTTTCAGAGCGACTTATTATTACAAGATTAAAGGCATAAAAGCGATTATTCCGTCCTTAGAAGTGAGCGCGTTTTCCAATAAAGACAAATATATAGATTATTCCATAGCCCCCAAAGTTGCTTTGCAGGTAACGGATTTGTCCAAAAACCCTCGTTATGCGAATGTCATGGCCAAAGATTTACAAGTTGTGCAATACAAAACTAAAGACTATGACGATAAAAACAATATTTTGGTGATGGAATTAGCGTTCAAAGAGGCTAATTGGGAAGATTTTCACATCAAAGAAGCGATCAAACAGGGGTTTGATAACGCCTCTTTAAACCAAATCAAGGCTAAAGAAGGGAGCGTTTTTTATTATTGCGTGTTGCCTAAAACCCTTCAAAACCTTTCTTTTGATTACTTTTCGCTTTCTAATAGGCAGTTTAAAACCTTATCTTTTTCAGCCATTCCCACTCAAGACACTACCGGTATTCAAAGCGATCTCATCCCTAAAAACAATTTTTTAGTCTTTTCTAACGTGGCGCTGCTCGCTTTGTGCGTGTTTTTCTTGGTGTTGTTTTTCATTTTTGGGCGCAAACTCATTTTTTTAGGGCTTGGGGTTTTGTGCTTAGGGTTTGTTTTGTATAATCTTTTATTCACGCAAAAATCAGCCCTATTGCTCGCTCATAAAAAAATCCGCATCCTGCCCACGCAAAATTCCACCATTTTAGGGCTTTCTAGAGATGAAATGCCCATTAAAATTTTAGGCTCGCATGATGATTATTATAAAATCCTAACGCCGCATGAACAAATAGGATGGGTCAAAAAAGATGAAGTCAAATAGTTTAAGAGCGATTTATAGGGCTTTAGTGATCGCTATAGGCTTAGCCGTTATCATTGTTTTCAATTATTTCAACCGCAAAAACAATAACGCCCGCTCCAGCCGTAGGGCTTGTTCGTGTTTTTTTTCTCTCACCGGGGTTAATTTAGAACAAATAGGTTCCTTTGACACGGGCGCTAAACTCATTGTCTTAAACCACCAAAGCCTATTAGACATTATTTATTTAGAAGCCTACCACCCCAGTAATATTTGTTGGATCGCTAAAAAAGAGCTGGGCGAAATCCCTTTTTATGGGCATGCCTTAACCGATACCGGAATGATCTTAATTGACAGAGAGGATAAAAAGGGGATTGTGAGCCTTTTAAAAGCATGTAAAGAAAAACTAGATCAAAACCGCCCTTTAGTGATTTTCCCTGAAGGCACTAGAGGCAAAGGAGGAGAAAAATTCCTCCCCTTTAAGCAAGGGGCTAAAATCATCGCCGAAAAATTCCAGCTCAAAATCCAGCCCATGGTGTTAATCAATTCCATTAAAATCTTTAATTCCAAGCCCTTAGAAGCCTATAAAGCGCGCACCCGTTTGGTCATGCTAGAAAGCTATACGCCTGATTTTAGCTCGCCCACCTGGTATGAAGAATTACAAGAACGCATGCAAAAAGAGTATTTAAAACACTACCACGAACTAAACGCATGAAGCTTTTTGACTACGCTCCTTTGAGTTTGGCTTGGCGGGAGTTTTTGCAAAGCGATTTTAAAAAGCCTTATTTTTTAGAGATAGAAAAACGCTACTTAGAAGCCCTAAAAAGCCCTAAAACCATTTTCCCTAAAAGCTCTAATCTGTTTTGCGCGCTCAATTTAACGCCCCCTAGCGCGGTTAAAATCATTCTTTTAGGGCAAGACCCCTACCATTCCACCTACCTAGAAAATGAACAAGAATTGCCGGTGGCGATGGGGTTGAGCTTTAGCGTGGAAAAAAACGCCCCCATTCCCCCAAGTTTAAGGAATATTTTTAAAGAATTGCATGCGAATTTGGGCGTGCCTGTGCCTTGTTGTGGGGATTTGAACGCATGGGCTAAAAGGGGCATGCTCTTATTGAACGCCATTTTAAGCGTGGAAAAAAACCAAGCCGCTTCGCACAAGTATATTGGCTGGGAAGCTTTTAGCGATCGAATACTGATACGCCTTTTTGAAACGATCTCCCCTTTAATCGTGGTGTTACTAGGGAAAGTCGCCCAAAAAAAGATCGCGCTAATCCCTAAAAACAAACACATCATCATCACAGCCCCTCACCCTAGCCCATTATCTAGGGGGTTTTTAGGGAGTGGGGTTTTTACAAGCGTTCAAAAAGCTTATAGAGAGATTTATCGCAAGGATTTTGATTTCAGTTTGTGATTGATGCTTAATGAGACTAGAACCCCTTAAGAATGCCTTGATTTAAAAGCATTTGTGATAAAATATCAATTTTTAAATAAAGGGAAAACATGCCAATTAAAATCGCTATCAATGGGACCGGGCGCATCGGTTTGTGCGCTATAAGAGTCGCCAGTCAAAGAAAAGACGTAGAAATCGTAGCCATCAATTCCACCGCTGAATTAGAAACTCTTTTGCATTTGATACGCCACGATAGCGTGCATGGGCATTTTGAAGCCAAATTAAACGCTAATAGAACCTTAAATATTGGGCATAGTAAAAATATTTTAGTGTTGAGCGAGCGAGACATTAACAAGCTTGATTTTTCTGTCGCTAACGCAGAAATCATCATAGAATGCACCGGGAAATTCAATTCCCTAGAAGCTTCAAGCGCTCATCTTAAAAACAGCGTGAAAAAAGTCATCATCTCCGCTCCCGCGCAAAACACCCCCACCTTTGTCTATGGGGTGAATCACACCCATTATCATAACGAAAGCGTGATTTCTAACGCCTCTTGCACGACTAACGCTACCGCTCCTTTATTAAAAATCTTAGATGAAGCCTTTAAAGTAGAAAACGCGCTTTTAACCACCATCCACAGCTACACTAACGATCAAAACCTTTTAGACACCAAGCACAAAGACATCCGCCGCGCTAGAGCGGCTGGTTTAAACCTCATCCCCACAAGCACCGGCGTGAGTAAAGCCATTTCGCTAGTCTTACCGCATTTAGGCTCTAAAGTTACAGGCCTTGCGATTAGAGTGCCTACCCCTAATGTGAGCTTGGTGGATTTGTCCTTAAGCTTTAAAAAAGTTGTGAGTAAAGCGAGCGTTCAGCATGCGCTTAAAGACGCTTGTAAGCATGCCTTTAAAGGGGTTGTGGGTATTGATGAAGAAAGGCTCGTTTCAAGCGATTTTATTTCTTCGCCTTTTAGCGCGATCGTGATTGATGATCAAATCATGACAATAGGCGAAAAAAATGCTAAAGTATTGGCATGGTATGATAATGAAATGGGTTATAGCGAGCGCTTGATAGACATGGCGCAATATATAGCGCAAGATTAAAAGAAAGGATTTTTCATGTTAGCTAAAATGTCGTTTATGCAAAACGTTAAAAACATTCAAGAAGTGGAAGTAAGCCATAAAAGGGTGCTTATTAGAGTGGATTTTAATGTGCCTTTAGATGAAAATTTGAATATCACTGATGACACGCGCATTAGAGAGAGCTTGCCCACCATCCAATATTGTATTGACAATAAGGCTAAGGATATTATTTTAGTGAGCCACTTGGGCCGCCCTAAAGGGGTTGAAGAAAAATTGAGTTTAAAACCCTTTTTAAAACGCCTTGAAAGACTCTTAAATCATGAAGTGGTTTTTTCTCAAAATATCGCACAACTCAAACAAGCCCTAAACGAAAACGCGCCCACAAGGATTTTTCTTTTAGAAAACATCCGCTTTTTAAAAGGCGAAGAAGAAAATGATGAAAATCTGGCTAAAGATTTAGCGAGCTTGTGCGATGTGTTTGTGAATGACGCTTTTGGCACGAGCCACAGAAAACATGCCAGCACTTATGGCACGGCGCAATTCGCCCCTGTTAAAGTGAGCGGGTTTTTACTCAAAAAAGAAATTGATTCGTTTTATCAAGCGTTTAACCACCCTTTACGCCCTCTATTGTTGATTGTAGGGGGGGCTAAGGTCAGCTCCAAACTCACCCTATTAAAAAACATTTTAGATCTCATTGACAAGCTCATCATTGCTGGAGCGATGAGTAACACCTTCTTAAAAGCTTTAGGCTATGATGTGCAAGATTCTTCTGTAGAAGATGCTCTAATCAATGACGCCCTAGAATTATTGCAAAGCGCGAAAGAAAAAAAAGTCAAAGTCTATTTACCTATAGACGCTGTAACCACTGATGACATTCTTAACCCCAAACACATTAAAATTTCACCCGTCCAAGACATTGAGCCTAAGCACAAGATCGCTGATATAGGGCCTGCGAGCCTGAAATTATTTTCTGAAGTCATAGAGAGCGCGCCCACCATTTTATGGAATGGCCCCTTAGGCGTGCATGAAAAACAAGAATTCGCTAGAGGCACAACCTTTTTAGCCCACAAAATCGCTAACACTTACGCTTTCTCGCTCATTGGTGGGGGTGATACCATTGATGCGATCAACCGCGCGGGCGAAAAGGATAACATGAGCTTTATCTCTACAGGTGGGGGAGCGAGTTTAGAATTGTTAGAGGGCAAGATTTTACCTTGTTTTGAGGTTTTGGATAAACGCCATTAACTCTAAGGATCGCTTATGGTGAATGTGTTTTTCAAACAGCAAAAATTTGTCATTAAAAAACGCTTTAATGATTTTAATGGTTTTGATATAGAAGAAAATGAAGTTTTATGGTTTGAATTAATCAACCCTACGCCCAATGAATTAGCCACTCTAAGCCAAGAATACGCTATCCACTACAACATGGATCATTCCCAACGAGTCTCATCAGTAACCAAATACTGGGAAGACAGCTCCAGCGTTACGATCAACGCTTTTTTCACTAATCAGGATGAAAATGAGACTTTTCATACGGAAATGGCGACCTTTATTTTGTCTAATAACATTCTTTTCACGATTTATTACGGGACTTTAGAAATCTTTGATTCTATCCAAAAAAAGGTTTTGGCTAGCCCTAAAAAATTTGAAGACGGGTTTGATATTCTAACCAAAATCTTTGAAGTGTATTTTGAAAAAGGGGTGGAATGTTTGGAGTGGATCAACAAACAAACGAGCCTGTTGCGTAAAAACATCATTTTCAAAGAAACTTCTACGCATGATGACATTTTAGTGCACTTGTCCAATTTGCAAGAATTTAATGTGGCTTTAAGGGATTCTTTTTTTGACAAACGGCGCATTATCACCGCATTATTAAGAAGCAATAAAGTGGATAGCGATACTAAAAATAATTTAAATATCATTTTAACCGATTTCAGCTCGTTAGTGGAGTCTACAACGGTCAATCTCAACTCGCTTGATAACATTCAAAACCTGTTCGCTTCTCAAGTGAATGTGGAGCAAAATAAAATCATCAAGCTCTTCACTGTGGCGACCATGGCGATGATGCCCCCCACTTTGATCGGCACGATTTATGGCATGAATTTTAAATTCATGCCGGAGTTAGAATGGCAATACGGGTATCTTTTCGCGCTGATTATCATGGCGATTTCTACGATCCTCCCGGTGATTTATTTTAAAAAGAAAGACTGGTTGTAGCCTTTCATGGAATTTTTATCTTCGCTCTTAGACGCCCTTTCTACACCGCATGGCATAGTCTCCTTGGCTACGCTCACGCTTTTAGAGATCGTTCTAGGGATTGATAACATCATTTTTATCACGGTGATGGTTTATAAACTCCCCAAACACCAGCAAAATAAAGCCATGATTTTAGGCTTGGGATTAGCCATGATCGCTCGTATAGGGCTTTTAGGGATCTTGTTTTTCATCAGCCATTTGCAAAAACCTTTATTCGTTATAGCGGGCATGAGCTTTTCATGGCGTGATGTGGTGCTGCTTGCAGGGGGGCGTTTTTGGCTTTTAAGGCGTTAGTGGAACTAAAAGAGCAGATTTACCCTAAAGAAAAACGCCAAGAAAAAGCGTTTGGCTTTTTCATCACTTTAATAGAAATCATGTTTTTAGACATTGTCTTTTCTTTGGACTCCGTGATCACGGCTATTGGGATCGCTAAACACCTAGAAGTCATGGCGCTTGCTATCGTTTTATCTGTAATCGTGATGATGTTTTTTTCCAAAATTGTTGGCGATTTTATTGAAAAGCATTATCGCGTCAAAACTTTAGCCTTTGTGTTTTTGCTCGTTGTGGGCGTGATCTTGTTTTTAGAAGGCTTGCATTTGCACATCAATAAAAACTATTTGTATGCGGGCATTGGTTTTGCCTTGCTCATAGAATGCTTAAACATTTTCATAGAAAAGAAAATGAAAAAATAAGAAGCGTTTTTTAAAAACAAAATTAAAGGAGTTAATTGTAAAAGGCTTTCATGCTTTTATGAACAACTAAAATTTAATCAAAACTCATAAGTGCATAGGGGCATTTCGCAATGAAACCCCCTTAAAAAGAGGATTTGCGCCACCTAGTAAGCAAACACATAATTGAGGAAAAGGCTATACATCCTTCTGTATTCTAGTTCAGCGCCCATGAAAGAATAATAATCCGTGTTAATGGTGGGGATTTTCACGCCCAATTCCACGCCATGCTGCACGGCATGATCGCTGTCTTTTTTCTTTGCTCTAGCGAGGTTCATTCTCAAGCCTAAATTGAATAAAAATTGGAAATTTGCCACATTCATTTTAGCGCTATAAATATTACCCACCACATTCAAATTCACAAATTCAGAATTAAGCCATGAAGTCCCAGCTAACGCAAAGCCACCAAAAAGCCCCACGGAGAGCTTGTTATTCTTGCCTAAAAAGTTGGTGTTTTTATCGTTAATGAAGTTATAAAGCGCATCCATTCCCACCCCATAAGTCCAAACATCAGAAGCGGAGTTGAAAAAGCTGGATTTGATGAACGCATGGTTGTAATCAAAAAAGCCGTAATACCTTAACCCCCAATTCCTTTTTTTGCCAAAAAATTGCTTATAACCCGCTTGCACGCCGATCCCATTCATCGCGCCGTTATTGGTTTGAGAACTAATCATGCCAAAGCGCCTGAAAGGGTTTTTGCCTAATTCTTGCGTGGTGGCTTGGAGCTGGTTGTATTTGTTTGAATCCAAAGAATAAGTGAGCAAACCTTCTGGGGAATTAGGGTTTTGAGTGGAATGCGTCATGTTTTGAAGAGATTTAGCGTTAGGCAAGCTAGAGATACCGCTATTAATCGCTTTTGAGTCTTTATTCAGGGTGTTAAGGGCTTCTTTAAAATTCAAAATGGTTTGAGCCAAAGCCCTATCTTGATTGACCTGGTTGCCATAATAAGCGGTGTGTTGCTCTAAGGAATTGAGAGTTTCTTTCACAAACGCGCAACCTGAACCCCAAGTGTTATTAGTGATCACGCCAGCCGATCCTGCTTTACATTGTTCTAAATCCCCTTGAATAGGCCCTTGAATGCTGTGGAAATTGTTCGCTACTTGCTTAGCTAAATTTAAAATCTCTGCTTGAGCGTTCGCTCTATTGAGCATTTCTTGAGCAAACCCTTTGTCTTGAGAAGTGTAGGGGTTGAAATTGTCTGGTTGCGTGATTTGGGCGTTTTCATTAGCGTTAAGCTGTTGGGTTTTTGCTAGGGCTGTTTGAGCGTTTTTGATCATCTCATTAATTGCGTTAAAAGAAGGGCCAAAAATATCCATCACATTCCCAGGCGTAGAACTCAACCCCCACGCTTTACCGCCATTGCTCGTTTGCACATGCGGCTTTTGAGTAATAAGGACTTGCATGATAGTAGCGGCTTGTTGCAAAAGGTATTCAGCGTTATTATTGTATTTCAAT
Source organism: Helicobacter pylori (assembly GCA_008032955.1). Classification (NCBI taxonomy): domain Bacteria; kingdom Pseudomonadati; phylum Campylobacterota; class Epsilonproteobacteria; order Campylobacterales; family Helicobacteraceae; genus Helicobacter; species Helicobacter pylori. Next base: position 1,207,712 of record CP032046.1, on the reverse strand, counting down.
TGTATTGTAGGCGAGAATGATGCTCCGCCTGAATAAGAGGTTGGGATCTCTTTCCCATTCTCTGTATAATAATGCTCTATGATATTGTTTTGTGTAGTGGTTTTATAATTGGTTTGTTGTATGTTGACTACCCCTGTTTTGGTGGTGTCGTTCAAGGCAGGCATTCCGCCTCCTTGGTTTTGGTTTAAAGCGGTTTGGATAATTTGATAAGCTTGGTTGAGTTTTTGGTATTCATCAATGGATAGGATGCCATTGGGGCCTGTCCCATACGCTTGATTGCAAGTGGTGGTTGTCCCATTAAGGGCTGGTGTGTTACCAAACGATTGGTAGCTTTGATTATTGGTAGGGCCAGGGCCGCAGCCAATAAAAAGGGCTATGACTTGCCACATGCCCACAGCCGCATTGAGCGCTAAAGCCACAGCTTGATAGGCCGGAGAAGTGGTGGTAGTGCTAGTGAGGTTGATCGCGCTTGAGCTTAAATTATTAATCGCACCGGTGATCGCACTGGGCGTGCTGGCTAGATTGACTAAGGAATTTAAGTAATTGTATTGGTTTAAAAGGTTGCTTAAGTTATCGTATCTGTCTGCAAGATTTTGCAATGCTCCAGTGTTTTTCACTTTTTGAACCGCTTCACCGATTTGATAGCCCACACTCATATAAAATCCGTCATCTTCAGCCCTTGATAATGAAGCCATGAGAGAAAGAGAGAGTAAGAGAGATTTTTTGATTTTCATGGTTTCTCCTTTTATTAGATTTTTCTTCTTAAAAGAAGCTTATATTATAAGCGATGAATGGAATTTTAACTAATTTTAGCGCCAAATTTTAGAGATTTTGTTTTTTTTTTTTGTAAAAATTGGGAAAAATGGGGATTTTGACCCGGCTTCTAAGGCTTGAATCGCCCTTAAAAGAAAGGCTAGCTAGTCTTCTTTCAAGCTATAAGCGATAGGGATTTTTAGATGCACGGTTTCTTCTGGTTTAGGGAACAGATGCGCCGCGCTTTTAATGGCCTCTAAAGCCGCATGGTTTAAAATATCTGTCGTGTTGCTTTCGACGACTTTAATGTCCGTAACGCTCCCATCAGCATTGATTGTAAAGCTCACTAACACTTCGCCCTCAATGCTCCTAATCTGCGCCATTTTAGGGTAGCGGTTCTTAGAAGAAATAGCGGTTTGGATCTTCATTAAGAACTCGTTGCTCACCCCTGGGTTATAAGCTTGAGCTTCAGAAGTTGCACCCTCAGAGGTTTTGTTAGACTCTTCTTGCTTGTCTTTTTCTTTGACTACATCTTTAGTCGTTACTTGTTTAGGAGCGCTTTTTTCTTTAGCTTCCTCTTTAGCTTCTTCTTTTTTGGGTTCTTCTTTAGGCTCTTCTTTCTTAGGTTCTTCAACTTTAGGTTCAGGCTTAGGCTCGGGTTTTGGCTTGGGCTCAGGTTTGGGTTTAGGTTTGGGTTTAGGTTTGGGTTTAGGCTTAGGCTTGGGTTTGGGTTTAGGCTTTGTAACCTCTTTTTTGGGCTCTTCTTTTTTTGGCTCTTCTTTCTTGGGTTTTTCTTTAGGCTCTTCTTTGGGTTTAGCCGACTCAGCATTAGTCTTTGTATTGGAATTAGTGTTAATGCTGGCTAAACTCATGGTAACCTTAGTGGTCCCCGCTTGCGCTAAAGGCTCTGGGGCGTCTTCGCGCAGTAAAAAATAGCCAAACCCTATAGCGTATAGGGCAAAAGAGATTAAAAAGCTAACACTCGTTGAAACTTTACTGAGCTTGCGTGGAGATGGAGAAATTTTCATGATTATGCTCTTTTAAAATATCCATAATGCTGATAAAAGTTTCAAAACGAGAGCTTTTGTCGCTTTTTAAGTCTATAAGGGTTTTAGGGTCTGTTTGTTTGACTACAGCGCTCAAAGCTTCTAAATTCGTCGGTTTGTCATCTACAAAAATATTGTCATGCTCATCTACAGAGATGACCACCACTTTTTGATCGTTTGACTGCGTTTTTTCCGCATTTTTAGCGTTAGGGAGATTGACTTTAATCTTACCTTGCGCGATAAAAGTAGAAATGCTTAGCACAATCGCTAGCAAAACGAGCATAATATCAATAAAAGGGACAACATTCAGCCCATCGCCTCTTCTGATGCTTTTCATTTTTTCATGATCCTAAATTTTTCACTCAAAACATCGGATTTTCTCAACAAGCTATTGTAAGCGATCAAAGTGGGAATCGCCACAGCAAGCCCTAGAGCGGTCGCTTTTAAAGCTAAAGACAAACCTACCATGATCGTTTTAGCGTCCATCCCGCCACTCATGCCCATGTCATAGAAAATCACCATGATCCCTAAAACCGTCCCTAATAAGCCCACATAAGGCGCGTTAGAAAAAATCACATAGAGAATGGTTAGATTCTTGGTTAAATCCAAATTTAGGGCGTCTATATCATCGTAAGCCTTCAAATTGACTTTGGAATAAAAAATAACCCTTTCAATCACAAACCACAAAGCTAAAAAACTCGCCACGCCAAGCACCGCAAAAACAAATATGTCCACATAATCTTTCAACATTCCCACTGAAAAACTGCCCATAAAAACTCCTTGTCTATGATAAAACAATTCCCTTAAGATTAAAGCAACATGCGATACAGACATACTCTAAAGAGCATGCACTCTTTAAGAAGCATTCGTTCGCATAAATGCTCCAAAATGATAAAGGAATGTTGGTTTGTTGATTATATTGTTTTAATAATAACAAGTCAATGATGATTAAGCCAATAATCACAATCAAATTCAAACGCTCTCATGACCAACCATTTAAATCCAATCTGTATTATAATTGTTCATTTTAAATTAATTCAATCATACTAGCATGAGCGGCTTTTAACAAACTCATGCCAAAAAAGGATTTTTCTCAAATGGATACACCCAATAAAGACGATTCAATCATCCGCTTTTCGGTTTCTTTACAACAAAATTTATTAGACGAATTAGACAACCGCATCATTAAAAACGGCTATTCTTCTCGCTCAGAATTGGTGCGCGACATGATCAGAGAAAAATTAGTAGAAGACAATTGGGCCGAAGATAATCCTAATGATGAGGGTAAAATCGCCGTGCTTGTGGTGATTTATGATCACCACCAAAGGGAATTAAACCAGCGCATGATAGACATTCAGCATGCCAGCGGGACGCATGTTTTATGCACCACGCACATTCATATGGATGAGCATAATTGTTTGGAGACGATTATTTTACAAGGCAATTCGTTTGAAATCCAACGCTTGCAATTAGAAATTGGGGGGCTTAGGGGGGTTAAATTCGCTAAATTGACTAAGGCGTCTAGCTTTGAATACAATGAATAGCGTCTTAAAATACAAAGAATTAGCGCTCTATGGAGGGAGTTTTGATCCCTTGCACAAGGCTCATTTAGCCATTATTGAGCAAACTTTAGAATTACTGCCATTCGCTCAGCTGATTGTCTTGCCCGCTTATCAAAACCCTTTCAAAAAGCCATGTTTTTTGGACGCAAAAACCCGTTTTAAGGAATTAGAATTAGCTTTAAAGGGAATGCCTAGGGTACTGTTGAGCGATTTTGAAATCAAGCAAGAAAGGGCCGTGCCTACGATAGAAAGCGTTCTTCATTTCCAAAAACTCTATCGCCCTAAAACGCTTTATTTAGTCATAGGAGCGGATTGCTTGAGGCATCTTTCTTCTTGGACTAACGCTAAAGAGCTTTTAAAAAGGGTGGAATTAGTGGTTTTTGAAAGGATTGGCTATGAAGAAATCCAATTTAAGGGGCGTTATTTCCCTTTAAAAGGCATTGACGCGCCGATTTCTTCTAGCGCGATTAGGGCTAGTTTGGGGGTTTAGGCGTGTTTTTTAATGTGGCTATAGGCTTCTTGAATGATAGCAAAACGTTTGGCATAAAGAGCCTTTTTTTCTTTCAGATCGCATAAATCAGGGTGGTAGGTTTTAGCCAACTCCAAATAGCGCTTTTTGACTTCGCTGAAATTTTCATGTTTGATAAACCCTAGCGTTTTATAGCATTCTTTTAATTTGCGTTCAGCCAAGGTGGTGTAGCTGTCCTTGCCAAAGCCATTAGGGTAGATGAAATCTAAGCATGCGTTATGGACGATTCTATTTTCATTGAGCGTTACAATGAGTTCCCAAAAACGCTCTGAATCGCCCCTTATATGCAATTCATCTTGGGTTTCTAAAAACACATAGCCGCTAAATTTCTGGCGTAAAAAGCGCTTAGCGATAGGGTGCTTGGTGATAAAAAGCGCGTATTCTGCCCCAAAGGTTAAAACTTTCACCTCTATCTTTTCTAAAAGCGTGTTTTGAGCTATGATTTTGATGCGTATGGGCAGGTGGCTTTTTTGTAAAACCTCTTCTAAAGAATGCATGCTAATATCTTTCTCATGCGTGCATTCAAGGGCATGATAGACCCAATTAAGCAAGTAGTTTTTTTTAAAGCATTCCGTGTCGTTTAAGATGAGTAGCGATGAAGAGAGCATGTGGCATTGGCTGAAATGCTTTTTGGCGTAGTGTAAAACTTTTTTCAATAAAGGGTGGCTGTTAGGGAGCGCGATTTGCGTGAATTTGGCTAACAATTCAATTTTGGCCATTGCCCTTATTTTCTCCATGCGTTTTGATGCGATTTTTAAAAATCTTTAGGTATTTTAGCATGCCAATGGTTAAAAAAAGGTGGTTATGAATGGTTTTTGCGCTAGACTACGAGCCATAACTCATAATGAAAGATTAAAAATGAAAATAGCGGTATTACTCAGTGGGGGGGTGGATAGTTCTTATAGCGCTTATAGCTTAAAAGAGCAAGGGCATGAATTAGTGGGGATTTATTTAAAACTCCATGCGAGTGAAAAAAAGCATGATTTATACATTAAAAACGCTCAAAAAGCGTGCGAGTTTTTAGGCATTCCTTTAGAGGTGTTGGATTTTCAAAAGGATTTTAAAAGCGCGGTTTATGATGAATTTATCAGCGCGTATGAAGAAGGGCAAACCCCTAACCCATGCGCGTTGTGCAACCCTTTAATGAAGTTTGGGCTAGCTTTAGATCACGCTTTAAAATTAGGGTGTGAAAAGATCGCTACCGGGCATTATGCGAGGGTCAAAGAAATTGACAAGGTGAGTTATATCCAAGAGGCTTTGGATAAAACGAAAGATCAGAGCTATTTTTTATACGCTTTAGAGCATGAAGTTATCGCTAAATTGGTGTTCCCTTTAGGGGATTTGTTAAAAAAAGACATTAAGCCTTTAGCCTTGAACGCGATGCCTTTTTTAGGCACTCTAGAGACTTATAAGGAATCTCAAGAAATTTGCTTTGTGGAAAAAAGCTACATTGACACTTTAAAAAAACATGTTGAAGTGGAAAAAGAGGGCGTGGTGAAAAACTTACAAGGCGAAATCATTGGCACGCATAAGGGCTATATGCAATACACGATTGGCAAACGCAAAGGCTTTAGTATTAAAGGCGCGTTAGAGCCGCATTTTGTGGTGGGGATTGACGCTAAAAAGAACGAGCTAATTGTAGGCAAAAAAGAAGATCTCGCCACGCATTCGCTTAAGGCTAAAAACAAATCTTTAATGAAAGATTTTAAAGATGGCAAATATTTTATCAAGGCTCGTTACAGGAGCGTGCCTGCTAAAGCGTTTGTCAGCTTGAAAGATGAGGTGATTGAAGTGGAGTTTAAAGAGCCTTTTTATGGCGTGGCTAAAGGGCAAGCCTTAGTGGTTTATCAAGATGACATCTTGCTTGGCGGTGGCGTGATCGTTTAAGGCTTTTTGCGTTTGTATCCTAGTTGATCGCTTTTTTAACTCACTCTTGCTTAAAATTTTCAAAGCTAGGGAATCCATGCGGATCTAGGCGGATATTTTTAATGGAAGCCTTTTTATCGCTCAAATCACCGCTCAAATTGGAAGGCTTTGGCGTTTTGGCATGCTGTTTGGCTAAAAGGGCTAAAACTTGGGCGTTTAACGCCATGGTTTCATTCAAAAACGCCATTTGCTTATTTAATTCGCTTAAAAATTCTATATTCAAGGTTTTTAAAGTATGCTCGTAATTGGCTAAGATTAAAGCATGCTTTTCTTTATTGTTTTTAGCGTCTTTTAATTCTTTGTCTCGCTCTATTAGGGCGTTTTGGTAGCGTTGGTGCAATTCTTTAGCGCATGATTTGAGATTTTCTTTATCGCATAAAAAGCGCGTTTTTAAAGTTTCCAGGCGTTTTTCTAAGGGTAAAAAGGTTTTTAGAGCGTCTTCTTGGGCTTGGATTTGGCTTTGAAGCTTGTTTTTAAATTTTTTCAAACGCATGGCTTTATAGGCTTGAAAATCATGGTTTATGAGAGCGTTGTATTCTAGGGTTTTGTTATGGGATTGTTGGTTATGGGCTTGGTTTTCTAAAACTTGATCGCATAAGGCGTTTAAAGCGCTCATCAAATCCAATTGCGAGAGCAAATGGGCGAGTTTAGGCTCTTTGAGCAAGAAAAGGGCGTTGTTTTTTTCTTGGACTTCTAAAGCGTTTGACGCCTCTTCTAAACTCTTAACGCCGCTCAAATAAGGGCAATGCTCTTGCAAGAAAAGCGTTTGGGATTCTTTGATTAAGCGTTCTTGCTCCATGCTCTCTTTTAAGCGTTTTTCTAAAGCTTGTAATTTTTCTAATTCCAAAGCGCTTTGTTTCAATAACGCATCCGTGTCCATAAGGCGGATTTGGCTGGCGTTAAAAAAACGCCTTTGGCTAGTTAGGGTGCTGTTAGCCTTTTTGATTTCTTTGAGTTGATCCTGGTTATTGGAAAGCACATTTTGATAGATTCTTAAACTTTCATTGAGTTTGTAAAGCATGTCAGAAAGCTGTTCGTTGGAGCGCGAGAGCTTGGCGTTAGTTTGAGAATCAAAAGTCATCATTATCTGCGCGTTTGAAAAGGTTAGAAAGAATAAGAAGAAGCAAAAAAATCTCATAAGGTTATCTTTATTACTATAGTTTCATCGTGTTATTTTATCTAAGTTTTGGCATGCGCTAAAACACGCAAAATTATCGCTTTTAAGATAAAATAAGCGTTTTGATGCCATTTTTGGAGCGATCGTGGAATTGAGTTATTATGAAATTTTAGAAGTGGAAAAACACAGCAACCAAGAGACCATTAAAAAGTCTTACAGAAAGCTAGCTTTAAAATACCACCCAGACCGAAACGCCGGCGATAAAGAAGCCGAAGAAAAGTTCAAGCTCATCAATGAAGCTTATGGGGTGCTAAGCGATGAAAAGAAACGGGCCTTATACGATAGGTATGGTAAAAAAGGCTTAAACCAAGCCGGCGCGAGCCAGAGCGATTTTTCTGATTTTTTTGAAGATTTAGGCTCGTTTTTTGAAGACGCTTTTGGGTTTGGCGCTAGGGGAGGTAAAAGGCAAAAAAGCTCTATCGCGCCGGATTATTTGCAAACCCTTGAATTGAGTTTTAAAGAAGCGGTTTTTGGCTGTAAAAAAACCATTAAGGTCCAATACCAGAGTGTCTGTGAAAGTTGCGATGGCACGGGCGCTAAAGACAAAGCCCTAGAGACTTGCAAGCAATGCAACGGGCAGGGGCAGGTGTTTATGCGCCAAGGTTTTATGAGTTTTGCGCAAACTTGTGGGGCGTGTAAAGGCAAGGGTAAAACCATTAAAACCCCATGCCAAGCGTGTAAGGGTAAAACCTACATCCTTAAAGATGAAGAAATTGATGCGATAATCCCTGAGGGCATTGATGATCAAAACCGCATGGTGCTTAAAAATAAAGGCAATGAATACGAGAAGGGAAAAAGAGGGGATTTGTATTTAGAAGCGCGAGTCAAAGAAGATGAGCATTTCAAGCGCGAAGGCTGTGATTTGTTTATTGAAGCGCCGGTATTTTTCACCACTATCGCTTTAGGGCATACGATTAAAGTGCCGTCTTTAAAAGGGGACGAATTGGAATTAAAAATCCCTAGAAACGCCAAAGACAGGCAGACTTTTGCGTTTAGAAACGAGGGCGTGAAACACCCGGAAAGCTCTTATAGAGGGAGTTTGATCGTGGAATTGCAAGTGATTTACCCTAAAAGTTTGAACAAAGAGCAGCAAGGGTTACTAGAAAAGTTGCATGCGAGTTTTGGCTATGAGGGCGAGCCGCATAAAAGCGTTTTAGAAACTTGTATTTCTAAAATTAAAGACTGGTTCAAATGAAAGGTTGTGGATGCATGAGTTTCTAAAAGCCTTTAAAGACGCTTTCCCTCATACCATTTCTATCTTGTTAGGGTATTTGCTTATGGGAATGACTTTTGGAATGCTTTTAGCCCAGCAAGGGTATGATTATAGAGTCGCCCTGTTCATGTCGTTATTCATCTACGCTGGGGCGGTGCAATTTGTAGCGATCACGCTTTTAAGCGCGCAAGCGAGCTTGATGAATGTCGTTATTGTGAGCTTGTTGGTGAATGCGAGACAGACTTGTTATGCGTTTTCTATGCTAGACAGATTTAAAAACACCCAATGGCGTTTGCCCTATTTAGCGCATGCGCTCACGGATGAAACCTTTGCTCTATTGAATTTATACGCTCCTAAAGAGGGGGTTAGTGAAAAAGACTTTATTTTTAGCATTTCCTTACTCAACCACTCTTATTGGATTTTTGGCTCGTTGGTGGGTTCGTTGGTGGGAACGCATTTTTCTTTTGACACTCAAGGCATGGAATTTGTGATGACAGCGATTTTTATCGTGCTGTTTATGGAGCAATACAAACGAAACACAAACCACAAAAACGCATGGCTTGGGATTTTTATTGCGGTTGTTTGTTTAGCGCTCTTTGGGACTGAATACTTTTTGCTCATCGCTTTAGTTTTAATGGTGCTTGCTCTTATTTTGTTTAAAAAGCAGTTAGAATGTTAATGCATTCTATACTCATTATTTTAGTCATCATATTAACGACTTATTTCACGCGCATCTGGCCTTTTATGGTGTTTAACGCTAAAAACCCGCCCAACGACTTTGTGCGTTATTTGGGTAGGGCTTTATCATGCTCAGTGATAGGCATGCTCGTGGTTTATTGTTTTAAAGACATTCAAATTTTAAAACCCCCTTATGGAATCAATGAAATCATCGCTTTTTTATCCGTTATCCTTTTGCACCGCATTTTTAAGGTGTTTGTTTTAAGCATTACGCTCCCTACCATTCTCTATATGGTTTTAGTCCAAAGCCATGCGTTAGAAAAGGCTTTTTTTAATCCCTAAAATGGTGTTTGATGGCTTTTAACCCTAGCGTTTTTAATCACAAAATACGCCGTAGGGATAATAAAAAGCGTTAAAACAACGCTGCTTATCATGCCTCCTAGCATGGGCGCAGCGATGGATTTCATGATTTCACTTCCTGTGCCATGGCTATACATGATCGGAATGAGTGAAGCTAAAATGCTAAAAAAGGTCATAAGCTTGGGCCTTACCCTAAGCACCGCCCCATGCATGATAGCTTCTTTTAAGGCGGTAGTCGTCTGTTCTTTTAAAGGGGTTTTGATGAATTTTTGAAACGCGTCTTCTAAATAAATAATCATCACAATAGCCGTTTCGCTCGCTACCCCTAAAAGGGCTAAAAAGCCCACTAACGCTGCCACGCTCATGTTAAATCCCATGATATTCATAAAAATTAACCCCCCCAAAAACGCAAAAGGCAGAGTGAAAAAGCATAGTAAGGAATTAGTGAGATTCTTTAAAGCAAAGACAATTAAAATAAAAATGATAAACACGCTCACCGGCACGATGTATTGTAAGGTTTTAAACGCTTCTTCTAAATACTGGCTCTCACCGCTAAATTCATAATAATACCCGCTAGGCAATTGGATTTTTTCTAGCGCTTTTTGAGCCAGTTGTCTGTAGGTATCAGAGCTGATATTGGCTTGGGGCACAATATAAATAAAATTCACATTCAAGCCCTTTTCGCTCTTTAACACCGCCGGCGAGTTGTCGTAATAGATGCGGGCTAACTCCCTTAAGGGCATGTAATTGTAAGCGGTTTTGATGTAGAGGTTTTGTAATTTTTCAATGGTGTTTCTTTCGGTGTCTTCTAAGCGTAAAGAAATGGGGTAATTTTCTACGCCCTTAATCATGGTAGTGAGCGTGGCTCCGCCCAAAGCGAATTTAATCGCATCTAACACGGCGTTTTTATTGATGCCATAACGAGCCAGATTTTCATCGTTCAAATCCAGCGTGATGTAGTAACCATTATTGGATCGCTCCGCAAAGACGGACAAACTCTCTTTTAGGGTTTTGAGCTGTCGTTCCATAAGGATCGCTAATTCTTGTAATTTATCCGTGTCATTACCATAGAGCTTGATGCCTAGGGGCGTTCTAATCCCGGTTAAGAGCATGTCCGTTCTCCCACGAATGGGGTAAGTCCATGAATTAGTCAAGCCTTTTAATTGCAGGGTCTTTTCTAATTTATCCCTAACTTCTTTATAACTGAGCTTTTCTTTCCATTCGTTTTGCGGCTTTAATTCAATGTAGGTTTCTATCATGGCTAAACCGGCAGCATCGGTGCTGGTGTTAGCGCGCCCCACTTTACCAAAAACTTGTTTGACAAAATCCAATCGCTTGATAGCGCTATTACTTTTTTTCAAATATTCTAAGGCGGTGTCAATGCCCACGCCATTAAGCGTTACAGGCATATACATCACTACCCCTTCATTGATTTGGGGGATAAATTCCCAGTTGAGTTTTTGATACGCTACATACAAGCCCCCTAAACCCACAACGCTCGCTATTAAAAAAGCGTATCTGAACTTAAGCACAACATTCAAACTCACGCCATAAATTTTCATGAAAAAAGCGTTAATAGGGTTTTTAGACTCTTCTAAAATCCGCCCTTTAATGAGCCATACCATTAAAATAGGGACCATAGTGATAGAAAGCAGGGCTCCTACTAGCATGGCAAAGGTTTTGGTGTAAGCTAAAGGGGCAAAAAGCTTTTCTTCTTGACCGGTGAGCGCAAAAATAGGCAAGAAAGAAACCACGATGATCATTAAAGCAAAAAATATCGCGCCCCCCACATGCTTAACCCCTTGCATGATGGCATTAACCCTTTGAGCGTTGTCTTTTACATCAATGTGTTGCAGATGCTTGTGAGCGTTTTCCACCATCACAATCGCCGCATCCACCATCGCCCCTATAGCGATCGCAATGCCCCCTAAACTCATAATACTCGCTTCAATATTGAAATAACGCATGAGCAAGAAACTGATGCACACGCTTAAAGGCAGAGTGATAATCACCACTAAAGCGCTCCTAAAATGCAGTAAGAAAATCGCAATAATGACTAACACAATCGCGCTTTCTTCTATGAGCGTGTGGATCAAATTGTCAATGCCTTTTTCAATCAATTCGCTCCTGTCATACACGCTGGTGATTTTCACATCAGGGTTACTCGCTTGTAAGGTGGCGATTTTTTCTTTAATGGCTTTAAGCACCTTATAGGTGTCAGCGTGATAGCGCACCATAACAATCCCCCCACTACTTCCTTATCGCCATTGAGATTAGCCGCTCCTCGGCGTGGTTTGGGCGCTAGCCTAACGCTGGCTATATCTTTAATCTTTAAAGGGATAGCCCCTTCTTTTTTAACCACAATTTCTTCTAAATCCTTCAAAGATTGGATATAGCCATGCGATCTTATAATTTTTTCAAACCCGTTTTCTAAAATAACGCCCCCACCGGTATCGTTATTGGAATTTTTAATCGCGTTAGCGACTTGTTCCAAACTCAAGTTATAGCGGATCAGAGAATCGTTTTGAAGCGTTACTTCATAATCCTTCACAAAGCCCCCCACGCTTGCAACCTCACTCACCCCATCAACCCCTAAAAGCGCGTAGCGGTAATAGAAATCTTGCAAGACTTTCAAATCGCTTAAATTCTTGTTGCCGCTAGATAGAGCGTATTGATACGCCCAGCCAATAGAGGTGGAATCGCTCCCTATTTCTACTTTAGCGTCCTTAGGGAGATTACTCACTCGGTTTAATTGCTCTAAAACCCTATCCCTAGCCCAATACAAATTGACGCCGTCTTTAAAAATGATGTAAATCAAGCCGCTTTCATAGCTAGAAATCCCCCTAACCGTGTCAATGTTAGCGATGCTCATGAAAGTAGAAACTAACGGGTAAGTAACCTGCTCTTGCACGATTTTAGGGCTTTGATTGGGGTAAGTGATCTGCACGACCACTTGAGCGGGGCTTAAATCCGGCAAAGCGTCTAAACGAACGCTTTTTATCGCCCACAAAGAGGCTAAAAAAATGAGTAGGGTTACTAAAGTGGTAAGGAGTTTGTTTTTAACGCTTAAATCAATGATTTTTTCTATCATTCAATAATCCCCATTGTTTTGAGCGTCAGCGTCTAGCACGAATAAAGCGTTATTAGCGACTTCTTCGCCCGCTTCTAAACCCTCTAAAATTTCATAACTCCCATCGCTCAAGCGGACGGCTTTAATTTCTAATGGGCTTAAGCCAAAATCGTCTTTTTTAAACACGATAGCTTTTCCCCCTTTAATCAAAACCGCTTCTTTAGGCAAAATCTTCATTTTTTGGGGTTTTTGAAAGATTTCTACTTGAGCGAACATGTTAGGGTAATAAAGCTGTTTAGCATTAGGCACATTGAAGCGCGCTTCTAGCATTTTATCTTGCGGGTTTATGATGGGGTTGATGTTTTCAAGCGTGATTTCTTGCTTGCCTTTAACCCCTTCTACAAACAAGATCGCTTGATGCGTGTTTTTTAAAAACTCTAAATCCTCTTGATTGACTTTAACAAGCGCCCACAATTGGCTTAAATCTATGATTTGAAACAGCTCTTGCCCTTTTTTAAAAAAGCTCCCCTCATTGAGATCCGGGCTTTTTTTAAAAATAACGCCGTTGAAGCGAGAGTAAATAGTGATTGCATTTTGGACTTTATGGCTGCTAATGATTTTTTCAATGCTAAAGTTTTCTAGCCCTAGTAGTTTTAATTTTTCTTTAATCGCTCCCACTTGCTGGTTGAATTTCAATGACGATAGCAATTCGCTTTGAACGCTCACTAATTCAGGGGAATACACGCTCAATAACCTATCGCCCTTTTTAATGGGGGTATAGGTTTTATTCGCATAAAGCTTTTCCACATAGCCATCAAAACGCAGGGTTTGAGAAAAAATCAGCGCTTCATTAGGCTCTAAAATCGCATAATAGCGCCGGCTTTGGGCGAATTCTTTTTCTATGACCTTAGTGGTGGAAATGTTAAAACGGGTTTGGCTTTTAATTTCTTTAGTTTTTTTAGTCTCTTGAGTTTCTTTAATTTCTTGAGCGTTAGCCAATAAGAGGCTAAAAAATAGGGTCATGGCTAACAATAAAAGCCGTTTCATTCTAATCCTTTAAGGTTTTGTAAGGACAAATAAGCGCTATTGAGAGCACTCAAGGTTTCAAGCTGGGTGATTTGAATGGTGATTTTGTCGTTAAAAGCGTTGTAATAAGCGTTGTAATCGCCATTAGATTTCAAATCAAGCGCATAAATTTGCGCGATTTTTTCATTCTGCTTGATGATTTTATTGATCGCTTCCAAGTTTTTTTGCAAGGTTTCTAATTTTTTAAGGAGTTTTAGGGCCAGGTGGCGCGTTTTGTTTTTGGCGTTTTCCACTTCGCTTTTAAACACTAAGCTTTCTTTTTTCTTTTGCTCCACTAATTTAGCCTGCTTGCCATAAATGGGCAAAGGGATAGACAAAGCGACGCTAAACATGTCATAGTTATAGTATTGTTTGGAGCGGAAATAATACACCCCGGTAACGTTTACATCTTCTAAAAAGCTTTTTCTAGCCAAAGTGATGTCTTTTTGCGCTTTTTCTTCATCAAGCCTAGCGATCGCAATATCGTAATTAGTGGCGCTAATGTTATATAGCTCTTGCTCGTTATTGAATTCAAAATTTTTAGGGGCAATGCTTAAAAGCTCGTTTTCTTTAAAAGTCAATTCACCCATAGAATAATGGCTGCTAGAGAGTGCTTCTTCTAAATTGTTTTTTTTGATTTCTAATTGCGATTTTAAAATTTCTAACTTGGCGATCGCTATTAAATTGGGCGAGCTAGAATGGTTGGCTTGATAAAGGGTGTTTTCTAAATTTTTAATCGCTGTCTTTAAAAGCTCTATTTCTTGTTGGTTTTTATAATTTTCAATGCCGTTTATCATTAAATTAATCGCTAATTGCTGCTTGGTTTTTTTAAGCTCTAATATTTTTTTTTGTTTTTCTAAATTAATCATTTGAGATTGCGTGAGTTTTTTACCATTTAAATCCACTTTTTGAGACAAACCCAAGCTCATGTTTTGCATTAAGGTGCTATCCAGCCTGAAAAAATCGCTCACATTAGCGTTGTTATAGCCTAAATACAAAATGGGGTTATCCCATTTGCTAACGACTTTTTCTTGAGAATTTAAGGCGTCAATTTGCTCCTGTAGGGCTTGTATTTTTTGATTTTTAGAAAGGTATTTAGCCACAAAAGTTTGGATCTCTAAATCTTTAGCCAAACCCAAACTAAAAAGCAGTAACAAGGCTGTTAAAAGGCGTATTGAAACGCCCCTTTTATCAAACGCGCTTATAAAAGATAGCATGCGCTTATAAATCCAGGCTTGTTTTAGCGCGATAAACCTGACCCTCTTTAGATTTAATATCCACCCTAACCTGCCATGTCCCGTTCATGGAAAGATTGGTTTTTGCTTCATAAAGGCCGTTTTTTTCACTCACTTGCGCCATTTCTTTCATCGCTGGCATGCCGGGCATTTCAGGCATCATAAACTGCACCCTAACGATAGCTTTTTCTAAAGCCTTACCTTTTAAGGTGGGGCTAAGCACAAAAGTGTTATCGCCTTTAATGGGGTTACCCACGGATTTGATTTTCACTTCCAAGTCATTGGCTTTTAGGGTTTGCTCCCATGCGTTCAAACTCATAACTCCCAACACGCTTACTAAAAATAAAGCGGCTAACTTTTTCATCGTTTTGACCTTTACATTAAGATAACAAGAAAATTCTTGTTGCAAACGGATAATAACCCTCTTTTGTGTAAAAATTGTGGAAATGGTGTTTAAAAAATTAAGGTTTTTAAGTAGAAGGTATAAGAGTTTATGCTATTTTTTTAAGGTTTTAAAATCAAATTTCAAAGGATTAGCATGCAATTTAGAATCGAACATGACACGATGGGCGAAATCAAAGTAGATGATAGCCAATACTGGGGGGCTCAAACGCAACGCAGTCTTGAAAACTTTAAGATCGGCACTGAAAAAATGCCTAAAGAACTCATTGGCGCGTTTGCCAAACTTAAAAGGAGTTTGGCGGTAGTCAACCACAAGTTAGGGAAATTAAGCCTAGAAAAATCGCAAGCCATTATCAAGGCGTGCGATTGCATTTTAAAAGGCGAGTTGTGCGGCGAATTCCCGTTGGCGATATGGCAAACAGGGAGCGGGACTCAAACGAACATGAACCTCAATGAAGTCATTGCCAATAAGGCTACCGAAATTTTAGGGGGTAATTTTAGAGAGAAAAAACTCATCCACCCTAACGATGATGTGAACATGTCTCAAAGCTCCAACGACACTTTCCCTACCGCAATGCATATTGTGAGTGCGCTAGAAATCACGCATAAACTGCTCCCTAGTTTGGAGAATCTGTTAAAGACCTTTAAAGACAAAAGCCAACAATTTAAAGAGATTGTCAAAATCGGGCGCACGCATTTACAAGACGCTACGCCTTTAACTTTGGGGCAAGAATTTAGCGGGTATGCGAGCATGTTAGAGCATTCTAAACAACAAATTTTAGAGAGTTTGGAGCATTTAAGGGAATTAGCCATAGGTGGGACGGCCGTAGGCACAGGGCTAAACGCTCATAAAGAATTGAGTGAAAAAGTGGCTGAAGAATTGAGCGAGTTTAGCGGCGTGAAATTCATCTCTGCGCCCAATAAATTCCACGCGCTCACTAGCCATGACGCTATCGCTTATGTGCATGGGGCTTTTAAGGCTTTAGCGGCGAATTTAATGAAAATCGCTAACGATATTAGATGGCTTGCGAGCGGGCCGCGCTGTGGTTTGGGCGAGCTTAATATCCCTGAAAACGAGCCGGGCAGCTCTATTATGCCCGGTAAAGTCAATCCCACGCAATGCGAAGCGATGACAATGGTAGCCGTGCAAGTGATGGGGAATGATACCGCTATTGGCATTGCGGCCAGTCAGGGTAATTTTGAATTGAATGTGTTCAAGCCGGTGATCATTTATAATTTCTTGCAAAGTTTAAGGCTATTGAGCGACAGCATGGAAAGTTTCAATACCCATTGCGCGAGCGGTATTGAGCCTAATAAAGAAAAAATTGATTATTACTTGCACCATTCTTTAATGCTAGTAACCGCCCTTAACCCGCATGTGGGCTATGAAAACGCCGCTAAAATCGCTAAAAACGCCCACAAAAAAGGCATTTCTTTAAAAGAAAGCGCGGTGGAACTGAAACTCTTGAGCGCTGAAGATTTTGACAAATTCGTGGTGCCTGAAAAGATGATCGGGCCTAAGGCTTGAAACCTTGGGTGGGAGCATGAGATGAAAAAAGATATTCGTAAGATTTTAAAAGAAGCATTGCATGACAATAAAGATTTGAATCTTTATTTGGGATCTGGAGGCAAGCATGCCAAGCTGACTGATGGAGTGCATTTTTTGACGATCTCTTCATCGCCAAGCGACAGAAAAAGCGCGAAAAACTTTGAAAAAGAATTGACAGAGTTTATTAAGAAGCTAAGAGGAAACAGGATAACGCATGGAGCGTGTGAGTAGGGATTTTGATACCGGTTGGGTTGCGTAAAAATGATTTTAGGCATTGATGAGACGGGGAGGGGGTGTTTGGCCGGGTCGCTTTTTGTGGCTGGGGTGGTGTGTAGTGAAAAAACAGCCTTAGAGTTTTTAGAAATGGGTCTTAAGGATAGCAAGAAGCTCAGCCCAAAAAAACGCTTTTTCTTGGAAGATAAAATCAAAACGCATGGCGAGGTCAAGTTTTGGGTGGTCAAAAAAAGCGCGAATGAAATTGATAGCTTGGGCTTAGGGGCGTGTTTGAGGCTCGCTATTGAAGAAATTTTAGAAAATGGTTGCTCTTTAGCTAATGAAATAAAAATAGACGGCAACACGGCGTTTGGCTTGGATAAACGCTACCCTAATATACAAACCATCATCAAGGGCGATGAAAAAGTCGCTCAAATCGCTATGGCGTCTGTTTTAGCAAAAGCTGCTAAGGATAAAGAAATGCTAGGATTGCACGCTTTGTTTAAGGAATACGGCTGGGATAAGAATTGCGGGTATGGGACTAAACAGCATATAGAAGCGATTATTAAGCTAGGGGCTACGCCTTTTCATCGGCATAGCTTCACGCTTAAAAACCGCTTGTTAATTCCCAAACTCTTAGATGTGGAACAACGCCTTGTTTAAAATGGCGCTGAGATGGGTAGCGCTCGTTGAAGAAAGGTTGATATGCTTTACTTTAAAGTAAGCGATGAGATCTTCAGGCTGAATGAAAGGGAATTGCACCATAACATACACACGATGGTTGATGGTATCCACGAACCTTTTAGCCAAAATGGATTTAGACATTAAAAAATCAACCAACCCGAATAAATAGCTGATAGAGTTATTTTTAATTTGAAGCGCTTTAACAATACGATGGTGCATTTTAGTGATTAAAATGCTTTCTAAAGCGCTATAAGCGTTCATTTTAGCCCTTAAAAAAGCCACTTTTTCAGCGTTCTTTTCAGGGGGCAAGAAGAGGCCTAGGGATAGCAAGGCACAGAAACTTAATTTTTTCAATGCGTTCATTATAACTTCCTTTCTATAAAAGAATATTAAAAACGCCCTACGCTTTTAGGGTATTTTTAGGGTATGTGGTATTTCTCAAAAAAGCGAAATACTGGGATAGCTTATAGCGAGTTAGCTTAAGAAAAAATAAAAATATGTAATAATAATTTAAAAATAATAATATTAAATACATAAATACATAAATACATAAATACATAAATACATAAATACATAAATACATAAATACATAAATACATAAATACATAAATACATAAATACATAATAACTATTATACCAAAATAGATTGAATATCCAAAGAAAAATCAATGAAATTAAGGTGTTTGTAGGGGGTATTGGTTGCTGAAATGGGGGCGTTGATAGAAACGACTGCAATTTTTAAAAACCCATGTTTGTGGCACCATAGAAGCTGTTTTTCTAAAAAATGGGGCGTGGGGAAAGCGTGGGCGATGAGGGCGAGCTTGTTGGTAGGATTTCGCAAGATAAAGATCCCATTGTCATGGGAGTAAAGCTCATGATTTGGGAATTGCTTGTAAAGCTCTAAAAAAACCATGTTTTCAAAAACATTTAAAAGCGAAGGGCTAGGAGTCAGGCTATAAGGCAAGGCAAAATCGCACAGATACAATTTGGTTTTATGATTTTCAAAGCTAGGGACTAAAAAAAGGATGCGTTGTTTTTCTAGCGCATGTAAAAATTTATAAAGGGTGTCTTTAGAGGTTTTCAACTCCTTTTTGAATTGCGTATAAAGATAAAAAGCGCTCACAAACTTAGATTGATGCGCGCAGATTTTAGCCATTAGGGGGGCGTAAGTTTGAAAGGCTAGTTTGATATTTTCTTGTTTTTTTAGGATTTTTTCTTGCTCGTTTTCTACAAAAAGCGAATCTAAAGCGTTGCCGTCTCTTAAAAAGCGGTTAAACAGAGTGTTTTAGGGGTGTTGGGTTTGAAAAAGCTAGTGTATTCTTTAAAATCCAACCCTAACGCATAGCGCAAACTAAAATCGGGCGCTGTTATGGGGCTTAAATAATTAGGGATAAGAACGATTTTAGGGAGCTTAGGCAGGCTGAAATCCAAGCGCTCTATATTGTCTAAAATGAGCAAGTCCATTTTCTTTTCTAAATGCCATTTTAAAAGCCACGAGCTTAAGATATTTTTATTCAAACGCATGTCATTGTAATTGATATACACAGGGTTTTTAAAGTCCTTCGCTAGTTTGAGGGCGAAAGTGGTTTTACCGGATTTCATCGGCCCTAAAAGACAGATTTTATCGCTTGAAGGTGGGGTTAAAAGCGGGTTGTTTAAAGCCGGCTCTTTAGGGGTTTCAAAAGGCCCAAAAGGGTGCAAGCAAGAAAGGGGCATGAACTTCCTTACAAAGGGGATTGGATTAAGATAATCGTAGCGCATTTTTTTATATTTCCTTATAAAAAGGAAGTAAAAATCTCTAAAAAGCCCTAAAAATAGCAAAAGTTATTGACTAAATGGCGCATTTTGAGTAGTATTTCAGTTTTTATTTTATTGTTTTATTCTGTTTTGAGTAACGAATGAAACGAGTTCTTTTAGGAGAGTTTATGGAAAAAATCAGGTTGAAGCTCAAAGCTTATGACCATAGAGTGTTGGATCGCTCTGTTGTGGCTATCGTGGAAGCTGTAAAGCGTTCAGGTTCTGAAATTAGAGGGCCTATCCCTTTACCGACTAAGAATAAGCGTTACACCGTTTTACGCTCCCCGCATGTCAATAAGGATTCAAGAGAGCAGTTTGAGATTAGGGTTTATAGCCGGTTGATTGATATTATCTCGGCCACCCCAGAAACCGTGGATAGCTTGATGAAGTTGGATTTAGCTCCTGAAGTGGATGTAGAAGTAACTTCTATGGAAACGAAGTAGTCCTAACGCATTGAGATAATAAAATAAGGGTTAGATATGGAATTTTTAGTTCAAAAGATAGGCATGAGCCGCACCATTGACGCTAACAGCACGCCTGTAACCTTGCTTAAAGTCTTGCAAGCGAAAGTGTGCCAGCTAGAAAACGGGAAAGCTTTAGTGGCCTATGCGATGCATAAAAAACACAATAAGGCGATTGAAGGCCAGCAAAAGAAATACCAGCTCAGCAAAGAGTTTAACCGCTTCGCCACCTTAAAAGCTTCCCAACAACAAGAGTTGGGCGATTTGGATTTGAGCGCTTTAGAAACGCTTAAAAGGGTTAAAGCGAGCTTTAAAACGAAAGGAAGAGGCTTTGCGGGGGTGATGAAGCGTTGGAATTTCCAAGGCGGGCCTGCAGCGCATGGGAGCCGTTTCCACCGCCGCCCTGGTTCTATTGGTAACCGAGAATGGCCAGGAAGAGTGCAAAAGGGTAGGAAAATGGCAGGGCATTATGGCAATGAGCTAGTTACTTGCCAAAACGAGGTGCTCTCTTTTGATAAAGAAAGTATGGTGTTAGTGCTAAAGGGTTCAGTGGCCGGCTTTTCTGGGGCTTATGGACGCATCAGAGCGGTATAAAACCATACACTGAATATAATATAAAGGGTTTGATATGAGTAAGGCCATCGTTTTAGACAGCCATTTGAAAGAAAAGGGTAGCGTGGAGTTACCTAAAAGATATGAGGGCATCAACAGCCATAACCTCTATCTTTACGTGAAACATTATTTATCTTCTGCGCGCGCTAATACCGCTAAAAGTAAAAACCGTGCTGAAGTGAGCGGGGGCGGTAGGAAGCCTTGGGCGCAAAAAGGGGGCGGGAGAGCCAGAGCAGGGAGCATCACTTCGCCTGTGTTTGTGGGTGGGGGTGTCTCTCATGGGGCTACAAATAAGCGCAATTACAATCTTAAAATCAACAAAAAACAAAAACGCTTGGCTTTAGAATACGCTTTAGAAGAAAAAGCGCAAGCGAATAAGCTTTTTGTGGTGGAAAAAATTGCTATAAAGGGTGTGGTTGAAGACAATAAAAGAAAGCATTTGACTAAAGAAGCCAACCAAATGTTCCAGGCTTTAGAGCAACGAGACACTTTGTTTGTGTGCATGAACATGGACGAATACACCGAGTTAGCCTTTAGTAACCTTAAAAAATGCCTTATTGTTGATGTGAGCGAGTTAAACGCTTATCTTTTAGCGGCGTTTAGCTCTGTCGTGATGGAAGAAGCGGCGTTTCAGCATGCGGTGCAAGATAAGACAGAGGAGTAAAAAATGGCAGACATCATGGATATAAAGTCAATTCTTTACACTGAAAAGTCATTAGGATTGCAAGAAAAAGGTGTTTTAGTGGTCCAAACGGCTCAAAATGTAACCAAAAACCAGCTCAAAGAAGTGTTTAAAACTTACTTTGGCTTTGAGCCTTTGAAAATCAATTCTTTGAAACAAGAAGGTAAGGTGAAACGCTTTAGAGGGAAGCTTGGACAAAGAAAGTCGTTTAAGAAATTTTATGTGAAAGTTCCAGAGGGCGCTAGCATTGCCGCCCTTGGCGCGTAGAAAGGAGAAAGCGTTATGGCGATTAAAACTTATAAGCCCTACACCCCAAGCAGACGCTTCATGTCGGTGTTGGACTCTAAAGACATTACCGCAAAAAGCAGTGTCAAAGGCTTACTCACTAAGCTTAAAGCGACAGCAGGGAGGAACAATAACGGGCGAATCACTAGCCGCCACAAAGAGAGAGGGGCTAAAAAACTCTACCGCATTATTGATTTCAAGCGCAACAAATACAACATTGAAGGGAAAGTAGTTGCGATTGAGTATGATCCTTACAGAAACGCGCGCATCGCTCTTGTAGTCTATCCTGATGGGGACAAACGCTATATTTTACAGCCAAGCGGTTTGAAAGTGGGCGATAGCGTTATCGCTGCTGAAGGCGGTTTGGATATTAAAGTGGGCTTTGCGATGAAGTTAAAAAATATCCCCATAGGAACGGTGGTGCATAACATTGAAATGCATCCAGGGGCTGGTGGGCAATTAGCCAGAAGTGCAGGAATGAGCGCTCAAATCATGGGTAGGGAAAATAAATACACCATTCTTAGGATGCCAAGCTCTGAAATGCGCTACATTCTAAGCGAATGCATGGCGAGTGTTGGCGTGGTAGGGAATGAGGATTTTATCAATGTCTCTATCGGTAAGGCAGGGCGTAACCGCCATAGAGGGATTCGCCCACAAACTCGTGGTAGCGCGATGAACCCAGTGGATCACCCGCATGGTGGGGGTGAGGGTAAAACAGGGACAAGCGGTCATCCTGTATCGCCTTGGGGCACTCCAGCTAAGGGCTATAAAACTAGAAAGAAAAAAGCTAGCGACAAGCTCATCATTTCCAGAAAGAAACATAAATAAAGGGTTAAAGAATGTCTAGGTCAATTAAAAAGGGTCCTTTTATAGACGACCACTTGATGAAAAAAACGCTCAAGGCAAAAGAGGGTAAGGATAACCGCCCGATTAAAACATGGTCTAGAAGAAGCACCATTTTGCCTGAAATGATTGGTTTTACTTATAATGTGCATAACGGAAGGGTTTTTGTCCCTGTGTATATCACAGAAAACCATGTGGGTTATAAGTTGGGGGAATTCGCTCCTACAAGAACTTTTAAAGGGCACAAAGGCAGTGTCCAAAAAAAGATTGGCAAGTAAGGGGGTAGAATGAGTAAAGCGTTATTAAGATTTGTGCGGTTATCTCCTACTAAAGCCAGATTGATTGCAAGACAGATTCAAGGCATGAACGCTGAATTAGCGATCGCTAGTTTGGAATTTACGCCCAATAAAGCGGCCAGAGTGCTTTCAAAAGTGGTGGCTTCTGCGGTCGCTAACGGCTCTTTAGACGCCAAGAGCACTCTGATTGTTTCTTGCAGAGTGGATGCTGGCCCTGTGCTTAGGCGCTCCATTCCAAGGGCTAAAGGCAGAGCCACAGCCATTAGAAAGCCAACATCTCATGTATTCGTAGAAGTAGCAGAAGGGAAAGAAATGAAATCTTCTAAAAGCCATAAAAAAAATCAAGCAGAAGGTAAGTAGGGCATGGGACAAAAAGTTAATCCGGTAGGTTTAAGATTAGGTATTAATAGGAATTGGACTTCCAGATGGTTCCCTAGCACTCGCACTGCTCCAAGCAATATTGATGAAGACAATAAGATTAGGAAATTCCTTAAAAAAGAGCTTTATTATGCCGGCGTGAGCGAGATTGTGATTGAAAGAGCGGCTAAAAAACTGCGCGTTACGGTCGTAGCGGCTCGCCCAGGGCTTATCATTGGTAAAAAAGGCGTGGATATTGAAAAAGTCAAAGAAGGCCTAAAAACGCTCATCAAAAAAGAAGTCTCCATTAATATTAAAGAAGTCAAACGCCCCCAAGCTGACGCCCAATTAGCCGCAGAAAATGTAGCCACCCAATTAGAAAAAAGGGTCGCTTTCCGTCGCGCGATGAAAAAGGTCATGCAAGCGGCGTTAAAATCCGGCGCTAAAGGAATCAAGGTGCGCGTTTCTGGCCGTTTAGCAGGGGCTGAAATCGCTCGCACCGAATGGTATATGGAAGGGCGCGTGCCTTTACACACTTTAAGGGCTAAGATTGATTATGGCTTTGCTGAAGCGATGACGGTATATGGTATTATTGGCGTGAAAGTGTGGATTTTCAAAGGGGAAGTTTTGCAAAAAGGCATCCAATTTGAGAAAAAAGAAGAGGCTAAAGAAGAAAGAGAGCCTAGAAGAAGCAGAAGAGGGAGACAATAATCATGTTAATGCCAAAAAGAACAAAATACAGAAAGCAAATGAAAGGGCGCAATCGTGGGAAAGCCCATCGTGGTAACTCTATTGCGTTTGGGGATATTGCGATTAAAGCCATAGAGCATGGGAGGATTGATTCGCGCCAGATTGAATCCGCAAGGGTGGCTATGACAAGGCATATTAAAAGAGCGGGTAAGGTGTGGATTAGAGTGTTTCCTGATAAGCCTTTGACCGCCAAACCTTTAGAAACGAGGATGGGTAAAGGTAAAGGCTCTGTGGAAAAATGGGTGATGAATATCAAGCCGGGCAGGATCGTTTATGAAATGCTAGGCATTGAAGAAGGATTAGCGAGAGAAGCTTTAGCGTTAGCTCAGAGCAAACTTCCTTTTAAAACCAAAATTGTAACTTGTGAGAGCGAAAATGAAATATACTGAATTGAAAGATAAGAGTATCAAGGAATTAGAAGAGTTGTTGCATGCTAAAAAGGCGGAGCTTTTTGAGTTGCGCGTTAAGTTAAAGACCATGCAATTGAGTAATCCTAACGAGATTAAGAAAGCCAGAAGAAATATCGCTCGCATTAACACGGCCATTAATGCGTATTATTCTTCTAGCGTTGAGTAAAAAAAGGGTAAGCAATGAATACAAAAGAGCCGCATAAAAGGCTGGTGCAAGGCAAGGTTATCAGCAAGTTTGCTGAAAAAAGTGCTGTGATTCTTGTGGAAAGAAAAGTGGTGCATGAAAAATACAGAAAGATTGTTAAAAAGTTCAAAAAATACACCATCCATGATGAAAACAATCAGGTGAAAGTAGGGGATTTTGTGAGCGCGATTGAGTGCAGACCGTTTTCTAAAACCAAGTCCTTCACGCTTAAAGAAATTTTAGTAGTGGGAGTATAAGCATGATACAGAGTTTTACAAGATTGAATGTCGCTGACAATAGCGGCGCTAAAGAAATCATGTGCATTAAGGTGTTAGGAGGCAGCCACAAACGCTATGCGAGCGTGGGTAGCGTGATCGTGGCTTCTGTGAAAAAAGCTATCCCTAATGGCAAGGTGAAACGCGGTCAAGTCGTCAAAGCCGTTGTGGTGAGAACGAAAAAAGAAATCCAAAGGAAAAATGGTTCTTTGGTGCGTTTTGATGACAATGCAGCGGTGATTTTGGACGCTAAAAAAGATCCTGTTGGCACAAGGATTTTTGGGCCAGTGAGCCGAGAAGTGCGTTACGCTAATTTCATGAAAATTATTTCTCTAGCGCCGGAGGTTGTATAATGAAAAGTGAAATCAAAAAAAATGACATGGTGAAAGTCATTGCAGGAGACGATAAGGGTAAGGTCGCTAAGGTTTTAGCGGTGTTGCCTAAGACTTCTCAAGTGGTTGTTGAAGGGTGTAAAGTGGTGAAAAAAGCGATTAAACCTACTGATGATAACCCTAAAGGGGGCTTTATCCATAAAGAAAAGCCCATGCACATTTCCAATGTGAAGAAAGCCTAAGGAGTTGGATACATGTTTGGTTTGAAACAATTTTATCAAAATGAAGTGAGAACAAAACTCGCTCAAGAATTAGACATCAAAAACCCCATGCTTTTACCCAAGCTAGAAAAAATCGTTATCAGCGTGGGCGCTGGAGCGCATGCAAAAGACATGAAAATCATGCAAAATATCGCACAAACGATTTCTTTGATTGCAGGGCAAAAAGCCGTTATCACTAAAGCGAAAAAATCCGTTGCGGGTTTTAAGATCAGAGAAGGCATGGCGGTAGGGGCGAAAGTTACCTTAAGGAATAAACGCATGTATAATTTCTTAGAAAAGCTGATTGTGATTTCGTTACCCAGAGTGAAAGACTTTAGAGGGATCTCACGGAATGGCTTTGATGGGCGTGGGAATTACACCTTTGGGATCAATGAGCAGTTGATTTTCCCGGAAGTGGTTTATGATGATATTATGGTCAGTCATGGCATGAACATCACTATGGTAACTTCTACGGACAACGATAAAGAAGCGTTCAAGTTGTTAGAATTGCTTGGATTGCCTTTTGCAAAAGTGAGATAAGGGGTTAATTATGGCTAAAAAATCAATGATAGCAAAGGCTCAAAGGAAACCAAAATTCCAAGTAAGGGCTTATACGAGATGCCGCATTTGTGGGAGACCTCATTCGGTTTATAGGGATTTTGGGCTTTGTAGGGTGTGCCTAAGAAAAATGGGCAGTGAGGGACTCATCCCAGGCTTGAGAAAAGCCAGTTGGTAAGGATAAGATATGGTAAATGATATAATTGCAGATTCATTAACTCGTTTGAGAAACGCTTCTATGCGCCGCTTAGAATTCACACAGCTTTATTACGCAAAGATCGTGGTTTCTATTTTAGAGATTTTTAAAGAAAAGGGTTTCATTAAAGATTTCAATGTCAAAGATAAAGACAAGAAACAATCGGTTTATGTGCAGTTGGCTTATGATGAAAAAGGGCATTCAAAAATCAGCGAAGTGAAGCGTCTAAGCAAGCCCGGTCGTCGTGTGTATAAGCAAAAAAACGAGTTGAAGCGCTTTAAAAATGGCTATGGCGTGATTGTGGTAAGCACTTCTAAGGGTGTGATCACTAACGAAGAAGCTTACAGACAGAATGTCGGTGGCGAAGTGCTTTGCAGTATTTGGTAAAGGATTAAAAATGTCAAGAATTGGGAAAAGAATCATTGAAATTCCAAGCTCTGTGCAAGCGAGCGTTGAAGGGAGCAAGCTTCTTTTTAAAAACAGCAAAGAAAAGCATGAGTTAGAAACTCACAACCGAGTGAAAATCACGCTTGAAAACAACCAATTGAGTTTCCAGCCTGTGGGCGAAGACGCGCAGTCTAGGGCTTATTGGGGGACTTATGGGGCGTTAGCCAACAACATTGTAATAGGCTTAAGCACCGGCTTTAGTAAGACTTTAGAAGTCAATGGCGTGGGCTATAAGGTGGCTTTGGGCAATAAAACTTTGGATTTGAGTTTGGGTTTTAGCCACCCAGTGAAATACCCCATTCCAGCAGGGATTGAAATGGTGGTGGAAAAAAACACGATTACTATCAAAGGGAGCGATAAGCAAAAAGTAGGGCAAGTCGCCGCTGAAATCAGGAGCTTCAGACCCCCAGAGCCATACAAGGGTAAGGGCGTGAAATACAGCAATGAAGTCATTATTAGAAAAGCTGGTAAGACAGCTAAAAAATAAATAAGGTGGAGTGATGAACGCGAAAGCATTGTATAAAAAGAAAGCCTTAAGGGATCGCCGAAAATTAAGGATTAAAAGCAAACTCTTGGGCGATAAATTAAGGCCTAGGGTGAGCGTTTTTCGTTCGAATCGCTATTTCTATGCACAAGCGATTGATGATGTTAAACAAAGCACTATAACGCATATTGACGGCAGGAAAATGGGCTTTAAAAACACGCAAGAAGACGCTAAAAAATTAGGCGCTCTCTTTGCTGAAGAATTGAAAAAAGCAGGGATTGAGCGAGCGGTTTATGACAGGAATGGTTACCTCTATCATGGCGTGGTGGCAGCGTTTGCTGAAAGCTTGAGAGAGAACGGGATCGCTCTATGACAGAAAGGAAAGGTATGGAAGAGATTAACAGAGAAGAGTTTCAAGAAGTCGTTGTGAATATTGGCCGTGTAACCAAAGTGGTTAAGGGCGGTAGGCGGTTTCGTTTTAACGCTTTAGTGGTTGTGGGCAATAAAAATGGGCTTGTGGGCTTTGGTTTGGGCAAGGCTAAAGAAGTCCCTGATGCGATTAAAAAAGCGGTAGATGATGCGTTTAAAAACCTAATCCATGTAACGATCAAAGGCACGACTATCGCTCATGACATTGAACATAAATACAACGCAAGCCGTATTTTACTCAAACCGGCAAGTGAGGGAACGGGGGTGATTGCTGGGGGTTCAACGCGCCCTATCGTGGAATTAGCAGGCATTAAGGATATTCTAACCAAATCTTTAGGCTCTAATAACCCCTATAATGTGGTGCGCGCGACTTTTGACGCTCTAGCGAAAATCAAGGCGTAGTTAAAAAGGATATTGTAATGGGATTAGAAAATTTAAAACCGGCTAAAGGTAGCGTTAAAAAAATCAAACGAGTGGGCCGTGGTCAAGGAAGCGGCATGGGAAAAACCGCTACAAGGGGCGGTAAAGGTCAAACCGCAAGGACAGGCTATAAGGCTAAAAGAGGCTTTGAAGGAGGGCAACAACCCTTACAACGCCGTTTGCCTAAAATAGGTTTTAGGACTAAAGATTCTCATATCTATTCTATCAATGTAGAAAAGAATGAAACGATTAAAAATTTAGAAGAAATCACTTTTTCAAGCTTGCGTGCTTTGCACCATTTCCCCCTTTATATTGAAGGCGTGAAGTTGATCGGTAAAGACGCTAAAAACTTGGCTTCTAAAATTAAAGATGAGAGAATCAAAACAAGCGGGCAGAAATAATGCCCCTGTTGTATCAGCTTGATTTAAGAGGAATAAGTTATGAATAAGGCCATTGCTAGTAAGATACTCATCACTTTGGGTTTTTTATTTCTCTACAGAGTCTTAGCTTATATCCCCATTCCTGGCGTAGATTTAGCAGCGATCAAGGCTTTTTTTGACAGCAATTCCAACAACGCTTTGGGGTTGTTTAACATGTTTAGCGGGAATGCGGTTTCTCGCTTGAGCATCATCTCTTTGGGTATCATGCCCTATATCACTTCCTCAATTATCATGGAGCTTTTGAGCGCGACTTTCCCTAACCTGGCTAAAATGAAAAAAGAGCGAGACGGCATGCAAAAATACATGCAAATTGTGCGCTATTTGACCATTTTAATCACCCTAATCCAAGCGGTGAGCGTTTCAGTGGGCTTAAGGAGTATTAGTGGAGGAGCCAATGGAGCGATCATGATTGATATGCAAGTCTTTATGATCGTTTCAGCGTTTTCTATGCTTACAGGGACGATGCTACTTATGTGGATAGGGGAGCAAATCACGCAAAGGGGCGTGGGGAATGGGATCAGCCTTATTATTTTTGCCGGGATTGTTTCAGGGATTCCATCAGCTATTTCAGGCACATTCAATTTGGTCAATACAGGCGTGATCAATATCTTAATGCTCATTGGTATTGTGCTGATTGTTTTAGCGACTATTTTTGCGATCATCTATGTGGAATTAGCTGAGCGCAGAATCCCTATTTCTTATGCGCGTAAAGTGGTGATGCAAAACCAAAACAAGCGCATCATGAATTACATTCCTATTAAGTTGAATTTAAGCGGGGTGATTCCCCCTATTTTCGCTTCAGCGTTGCTCGTGTTCCCTTCTACGATTTTACAGCAAGCCACAAGCAACAAAACCTTGCAAGCGATTGCGGATTTTTTAAGCCCGCAAGGGTATGCGTATAATATTTTGATGTTCTTACTCATCATCTTTTTCGCTTACTTTTATTCCTCTATCGTGTTCAATTCTAAGGATATTGCGGATAATTTAAGGCGTAATGGCGGGTATATTCCAGGGCTTAGGCCTGGAGAGGGGACTTCATCGTTTTTAAATTCTGTAGCGAGCAAGCTCACTTTGTGGGGTTCATTGTATTTAGCGCTCATTTCTACCGTGCCTTGGATTTTGGTTAAGGCTATGGGCGTGCCTTTTTACTTTGGAGGCACAGCGGTGCTGATTGTGGTTCAAGTCGCTATTGACACCATGAAAAAGATTGAAGCGCAAATTTATATGAGCAAGTATAAAACTTTAAGCGCGGTAGGCTTTTAATGGCGATCTCTATTAAAAGCCCAAAGGAAATCAAAGCCCTAAGAAAAGCCGGGGAATTAACCGCGCAAGCGTTAGCCCTTTTAGAGCGAGAAGTAAGGCCTGGGGTTTCACTTTTAGAGCTGGATAAAATGGCTGAAGATTTTATCAAATCCTCTCATGCTAGGCCTGCTTTTAAGGGGCTATATGGATTCCCTAACTCTGTGTGCATGTCCTTAAACGAGGTGGTCATTCATGGCATTCCCACGGATTATGTTTTACAAGAAGGGGATATTATAGGCTTGGATTTGGGGGTGGAGGTGGATGGTTATTATGGCGATTCGGCAATCACTCTCCCCATAGGCGCGATAAGCCCTCAAGATGAAAAATTGCTCGCTTGCTCTCAAGAGAGCTTGATGCATGCCATTAGCTCAATTAGAGTGGGCATGCATTTTAAAGAATTGAGTCAGATTTTAGAGGGCGCTATTGTAGAAAGAGGCTTTGTGCCTTTGAAGGGGTTTTGCGGGCATGGCATTGGTAAAAAACCCCATGAAGAGCCAGAAATCCCCAACTACCTAGAAAAAGGCGTCAAAGCTAATAGCGGCCCTAAAATCAAAGAGGGCATGGTATTTTGCTTAGAGCCTATGGTGTGTCAAAAACAGGGCGAGCCTAAAATACTAGCGGATAAGTGGAGCGTGGTTTCAGTGGATGGGCTTAACACAAGCCACCATGAGCATACTATCGCCATAGTTGGCAATAAAGCAGTGATTCTTACGGAGCGTTAATGGCAAGAGATGATGTTATAGAAGTGGATGGGAAAGTGATTGAGGCGTTGCCTAACGCTACTTTTAAGGTGGAGTTAGACAATAAGCATGTGGTGTTGTGCCGTATTTCTGGAAAGATGCGCATGCACTACATTAGGATTGCTTTAGGCGATAGGGTCAAGCTAGAGCTTACGCCCTATAGCTTAGACAAGGGTCGGATAACTTTTAGATATAAATGAATTTAAGGGTTATTTCAATGAAAATATGTTAGCATAAAAGCTTTTAGTAGTGCCTAATTTTTTCAAAGGAGAAAAATCATGAAAGTCAGGCCATCAGTGAAAAAGATGTGCGATAAGTGCAAAATCATTAAAAGAAGGGGTGTTATTAGAGTGATCTGCGCTACCCCTAAACACAAACAAAGACAAGGATAAAGCATGGCAAGGATTGCTGGTGTGGATTTACCAAAAAAGAAGAGAGTAGAGTATGCCCTTACCTATATTTATGGGATTGGGCTTAAGAGTTCCAGAGAGATTTTAGAAGCAGTAGGCATTTCTTTTGACAAACGCGTGCATGAATTGAGCGAAGATGAAGTGTCTAGTATCGCTAAAAAAATCCAACAAAGCTACCTAGTAGAGGGCGATTTGCGTAAAAAAGTTCAAATGGATATTAAATCTTTAATGGATTTAGGGAATTATCGTGGGATCAGGCACCGTAAGGGTCTTCCTGTGAGAGGCCAAACCACTAAAAATAACGCTAGGACTCGTAAGGGTAAGAAAAAAACCGTGGGCAGCAAGTAGCAAATAAGGAGATGATGATTTAATGGCTAAGAGAAATGTAACGACTAAAAAGAAAGTAGTCAAAAAGAATATTGCTAGAGGGGTTGTTTATATTTCAGCGACCTTTAACAACACCAACATCACGATTACTGATGAAATGGGCAATGTGATTTGCTGGAGCACGGCGGGCGGTTTAGGGTTTAAAGGCTCTAAAAAATCCACCCCTTATGCGGCCCAACAAGCTGTAGAAAGCGCTCTAAGCAAGGCTAAAGAGCATGGCGTTAAAGAAGTGGGCATTAAGGTTCAAGGGCCAGGCAGTGGGCGTGAGACCGCTATTAAGAGCGTGGGCGCGACAGAGGGCGTTAAAGTGCTTTGGATTAAAGACATCACCCCGCTCCCTCATAATGGTTGCAGACCCCCTAAAAGAAGAAGAGTGTAAGGAGGCTTTATGGCAAGATATAGAGGCGCAGTAGAGAGACTAGAAAGGCGTTTTGGGGTTTCTTTAGCTTTAAAAGGTGAAAGGCGATTGAGCGGGAAGAGTGCGTTAGATAAAAGGGCTTATGGGCCAGGTCAGCATGGGCAAAGGCGCGCTAAGACTTCTGATTACGGGTTGCAATTGAAAGAAAAGCAAAAAGCTAAAATGATGTATGGCATTTCTGAAAAGCAATTCAGGAGTATTTTTGTGGAAGCCAATCGTTTGGACGGCAATACGGGTGAAAACCTTATCCGCTTGATTGAAAGAAGATTGGATAATGTTGTCTATCGCATGGGGTTTGCGACCACCAGAAGCTCTGCTAGGCAATTGGTAACGCATGGGCATGTGCTTGTGGATGGTAAGCGTTTGGATATTCCCTCTTATTTCGTGCGTTCAGGGCAAAAAATTGAGATCAAAGAAAAAACCAAGAGCAACCCTCAAGTGGTGCGCGCGATGGAATTGACAGCTCAAACAGGGATTGTGCCATGGATTGATGTGGAAAAAGATAAAAAATACGGCATATTCACCCGCTACCCTGAAAGAGAAGAAGTGGTTGTCCCTATTGAAGAAAGACTCATTGTAGAATTGTATTCTAAGTAAGGGGTTAGAGCATGAAAGTTATCAAAACAGCACCTTTGATCCCATCAGAAATTAAGGTGCTAGAGAAAGAGGGCAATCGGGTTAAGATTTCTCTAGCTCCATTTGAGTTTGGTTACGCTGTTACGCTCGCTCATCCTATTAGAAGGCTCTTGCTTTTAAGCTCTGTGGGGTATGCTCCTGTAGGTTTAAAGATTGAAGGCGTCCATCATGAGTTTGACTCATTAAGGGGGGTTACTGAAGATGTGTCGCTTTTTATCATGAATTTAAAGAATATCCGCTTTATAGCTAAGGCGTTAGTGGGGCAGGATAGCTCTTTAGAAAACCAATCGGTTGTGGTGGATTATTCTTTTAAAGGGCCTATGGAGCTTAGGGCTAGGGATTTGAATTCTGATCATATAGAAATCGTCAATCCGGAAATGCCTCTAGCCACAATCAACGAAGACGCCCAATTGAATTTTTCGCTCATTATCTATAAAGGAATGGAGTATGTCCCAAGCGAAAACACAAGGGAATTGATGCCTGAGGGCTACATGCCACTAGACGGCTCTTTCACGCCGATTAAAAAGGTCGTTTATGAGATTGAAAATGTTCTGGTTGAGGGCGATCCCAACTATGAAAAAATCATTTTTGATATTGAAACAGACGGGCAGATTGACCCTTATAAAGCGTTTTTGTCAGCGGTGAAAGTGATGAGCAAGCAACTAGGCGTTTTTGGCGAAAGACCCATTGCTAATACGGAGTATTCAGGAGATTACGCTCAAAGAGATGACGCTAAAGATTTGAGCACTAAGATTGAAAGCATGAATTTGAGCGCTAGGTGTTTTAATTGCTTGGATAAAATCGGCATCAAGTATGTGGGCGAACTCGTGTTGATGAGCGAAGAAGAGCTTAAAGGCGTGAAAAACATGGGTAAAAAATCCTATGATGAAATCGCTGAAAAATTGAATGATTTGGGCTATCCGGTAGGCACAGAATTAAGCCCTGAACAAAGAGAGAGTTTAAAGAAAAGATTAGAAAAATTAGAAGATAAAGGAGGTAACGACTGATGAGACACAAACACGGATACCGCAAGCTTGGGAGAACCAGCTCGCACAGAAAGGCGTTATTAAAGAATTTAGCGATCGCTTTGATTGAGCATAACAAAATTGAAACAGGGATTTATAAAGCTAAGGAGTTGCGCAGTTACATTGAGAAATTAACGACAGCGGCTCGTGTGGGCGATTTTAACGCGCACCGCTATGTTTTTGCATATTTGCAAAACAAAGAAGCCACCCACAAGCTTGTAACTGAAATCGCGCCCAAATACGTGCAAAGGAAT
Organism: Helicobacter pylori; assembly: GCA_008032955.1. Taxonomy (NCBI): domain Bacteria; kingdom Pseudomonadati; phylum Campylobacterota; class Epsilonproteobacteria; order Campylobacterales; family Helicobacteraceae; genus Helicobacter; species Helicobacter pylori. Next base: position 1,174,560 of record CP032046.1, on the reverse strand, counting down.
GGCGGATACACCAGGATCCAACGCACCACTTTTAGAAGAGGGGACGCTTCCACTCTAGCTACCATTGAATTTGTATGAAATTTGATGAACTGCTAGCCAAGATTTAGTCTTGGTTGGTGGTTATCGCTTTGATTTTATCTTTTTAAAAGAAGTGCTTAAAAGCTTTGGTCTTGTTTTATTGATCATGAAATTTAAAAAATACTAAAAAGCATTTCTGTAATCAAAATATAAAAGAGCTTAGTTAAGCGATAACCTCCAAACTGCAAAAATAAAGTAACTAAAACCCCATTTTTAAAAAATCAAAATAAACTCAAAACTCGCACTGGCTTTTATCCCACCCTTTAATGACCCTGTTGTATTCTTGAATCGCCTAAACTTCATCGTTCAAATAGATTTTTCTGTCTTTGCTTGAGCGGTATTCCTTACATTTTTATTGAGGCTTCTAATTGGTTTGATGATTTTAAGAAATCCAACTGCTGAAGATTAAGTTAGATGGATTGTTTTTTTAGACATGCTAGATCTTGGTTATTTTTTATGCTAAACTGCTTTGGATTTTAGCCGATGTAGGTGATGGGTTGATTTGTTCGCTTTGTAGTGGTTTTATAAAAAAGACACAAGATACAAACTCCTATCTTGTGAAAGCCACACAAGATACACTAAAGACTATAAACCGAACCGCCACCACGCCAAAGCGGGACTGAATCAATCTTTCTCTACTTGCTAACTCAAATGCTTCTTAACTTGACACAATATACAGACAAAAACTTGCCTAACAAAATCCGCTCATAAGAATTTTTGATAGACCAACACCACCGATTTAGGTGTAGAGCTAAGGCTAAAAAAACTATCTGTAGCTTCATTGAGCGAGCCAGAAAAGAGCGTTTTTAAACGCAAGTTTTTTAAGGGGTATTTGAGGTTTTTAGAAGTGAATTGGGCTTTAAAATCCAAGCTAAAAAGTGAGATTTGCTCCCCTTTAAAACTGGGCAAAGTAAAATGGGTTTCTAACACCCTAAAAAGGCCATAATCGCTTATGGCTTGGTATGTGTGAAACCGCCCCTTGCTAAAGTAAAGGGCTTCCTAACTAAAACCCTCTAATAAAAATCAGCTTTTTTATTATCAAAATACCTGCGATTTTAGCCGCTATCAACCACACTACAAGGCTACTTTTATATTGTTGTTAGGCTTATGGCAGTATTTCCTACGCTAACGCCTGACTACGCTACACATTTGGTGAATGGTATGCCTAGAATCGGAAAGCCCAATACAACAAGAACAGTGTCTTTCACAGATTTATAAAAATACACCCAATAATAACACGCATGCAATAAAACCTGATGATGATTGTTAGTCTATAATCTTTAATTTTTTGACGCAACAAATCCTAAAAGCCTTAAAAAATCATTCCTCCTATAAACCCTTTAATTTTTTCTAGCATGGCGTTTTCATTGTTTAAATTTTCTTCTATGATTTTGACTAACGCTGAGCCGCAAATCACGCCATCAGCACCCATGTCTTTAGCGTTTTTGATGTGTTCTTTTTTGGAAATGCCAAAGCCTAGTAATGCGGGGGTAGGGCTAAAAGTTTTTAGGGTTTTAATGATCGCGCTCGCATCATTTTCTAAAGTATGGCTCGCCCCTGTAACCCCACTCCTGGCTAAAGTGTAGATATAGCCTTGCGAATGCGTAGCGGCTTGTTCTAAATCTTTAACGCTCGCATTAGGACTGGCGATAAAGATTTGTTTAATGTGGTGTTTTTGAGCGGATTTGATGACTAATTCTTTTTCTATTAGGGGCATATCCGCTATTAAAACGCTATCTATACCGCATTCTTTAGCTTGAGCGTAAAAGCCATCAACGCCATAAGAAAAAATTAAATTCGCATACGCTAAAAGCCCTATGGGAATATCATGGTTGTAGCCTCTAATTTTTTTTAAAAGCTGGAAATTTTTAGCCATAGAAGCGTGTTTTAACGCCCTTAAATGGCTCGCTTGTATGGTAATGCCATCCGCTACGGGATCTGAGAAAGCAAACCCCAATTCTAAAGCGCTCACCCCGCTAGCAATTAAGGTTTTAATGATTTCAAAACTCCACTCATAATTAGGATCGCCCAAGGTTACAAACGGGATAAACGCCATTTTGTCTTGTTTTTTTAAGGTTTCAAACATGTTTTTATACCTCATTTAAACCTCCTTTTAAAGCGTTATAAACGGTGCTTAAATCCTTATCCCCCCGACCGCTTAAATTCACTACAATGATGCTTTCTTCTTCGCATTTTTGAGTGAGTTTTAAGGCATACGCTAAAGCGTGTGAGCTTTCTAGCGCTGGGATAATGCCTTCTTTTTGGCACAACAAACTAAAGGCTTCTAGCGCTTCAAGATCGCTTGCGCTTTCATAAATCGCACGAGCGCTCTCTTTTAAATAGCTGTGTTCTGGCCCCACTCCTGGATAATCAAGCCCGGCGCTAATGCTATGGCTTTCTATAATCTGGCCTTCATCATCTTGTAAAAGATAGGTTTTATTCCCATGCAAAATCCCCACACGCCCCTTATTCAAAGTCGCCCCATGCTTATTGGTTTCTAGCCCTAAACCCGCCGGTTCTACGCCTATGAGTTTAACCTCTTTATCGTTTAAAAACGCACTAAATATCCCTATAGCGTTAGACCCCCCTCCAACGCATGCGATAACATAATCAGGCAAGCGGTTTTCTTTTTCTAAAATTTGACTTTTAACCTCATCGCCTATCATTTTTTGAAAGGTTTTAACCATTGTGGGGTAAGGGTGTGGCCCGGCGGCTGTGCCTAGCAAATAATGCGTGTCCTTGTAACTGCTCGCCCAATCCCTTAAGGCTTCATTCACAGCGTCTTTAAGCGTCGCGCTCCCTGAATTAACCTCTCTGACTTCAGCGCCTAATAAGCGCATTCTAAAAACATTCATTTCCTGGCGCTTGATGTCTTTAGCCCCCATAAAAATCACGCATTTTAAACCCAACAACGCGCAAGCAATAGCCGTCGCCACGCCATGCTGCCCAGCACCTGTTTCAGCAATAATCCTTGTTTTACCCATTTTTTTTGCTAAAAGGGCTTGCCCTAAAGCCTGATTAGTCTTGTGCGCCCCGCCATGGATTAAATCTTCTCGTTTTAGATAAAGCTTAACTTTAGGGTTAGAAACGATATTTTGACACAAGGTTAAGGGGCTAGGACGGCCCACAAAATCTTTTAAAAGATGGAAATATTCTTTTTGGAATTTTTCATCTTTCAAACACGCATCAAACGCCTGTTCTAACTCTCTTAATGCAGGCACTAACAATTCTGAAACAAAACTCCCTCCAAACTCCCCAAAATACGCTTTTTTATTCATTTTAATACTCTCTTAAAATTCGGGCTAATCGCTTGATTTTATCCTTATTTTTAATCCCGGGGCTTGTTTCTAAACCTGAATTGAAATCCAAACCCAACGCTTTAACTTTCAAGGCTTTTTGAATATTATCCAAATTAAGCCCGCCAGCTAACATGAAAGGCGTTTTGACATTTTCTAAAATACCCCAATCAAAACTCACGCCATTGCCTCCCATTTTATCCCCCTTAGTGTCGTATAAGATTAGAGAGGCTTCTTTAACTTTAGGCGCTAAATCGTTAGCGTTCATCACACTCCCTACTTGCCAAATCGCACAAGTTTTAGGGAGCGATTTTTTTAATTGAGCGATTTCTTGTTGCGAATAGCCATAAAGCTGCACCGCTTTTAAATCAAGCTTTTTAGCGATTTTTTGAATTTTTTTAATCTTATCTTTCACAAACACGCCCACAAAATCCAATTCTTTAACCGCTTTTGTGATTTTTAGGGCTTCTTTAGGCTTGATGTATCTGGGCGAAGATTTTTCAAAAATCAAACCCCCATAAATAAAGTGGTTTTTATAAACGGCTTTAGCGTCTTTAATTCTTGTAAGCCCGCACACTTTATTTTCGCCTAAAATCAATTTAATACACGCTTTTTTCAAATCCTTTTCTTTCATTAAAGAGCTGCCCACTAAAAAGCCATTCACATAAGGCGCTAGGGCTTTGATTTGCGTGTGCGAATAAATACCGGACTCGCTCACCACAAGCGCGTCTTTAGGCAAAAGGGGGCGTAATTTGAGCGTGTTGTCAATGTCGGTTTTTAAGGTGTGCAAATCCCTGTTATTGATGCCGATAATGTCGTATTGGAGTTTGAGCAAGCGCTTGATTTCTTGCTGGTTGGAAACTTCAGTCAGCACGCTCATGTTTAAGGATTTAGCGAGATTAAAGAGCTCTAAATAGTTTTTATCATCTAACACGCTTAACATTAAAAGCACCGCATTAGCCCCCATCATTCTAGCGAGTTTGATCTGAAAAGCATCAATGATAAAATCTTTACACAAAATGGGCTTGGTGGAATGCTGCGAGACAATCTTAATGTTTTCATAAGAGCCTAAAAAATATTTAGAATCGGCTAAAACTGAAACACAGGAGGCAAATTTTTCATAAGTCTTGGCTATTTTCAACAAGTCAAAATCTTTTCTGATCAAACCTTTAGAGGGCGATGCTTTTTTACATTCTAAAATAAAGCTTGTCCTTTTTTCCAATAACGCTTTTTTAAAATCCCTATCGCTTGGGGTTATGTTTGCGGGCAAGGTGTGATTTTTTTTGAGTGCAGAAACTTCTAAGAGCTTGTCTTTAAGGATGTTTTCTAACACGCTAGGCATGGCTTAGCCTTATGATTTTTTGCAAATGCGTATAAGGCACTTTGGTTTTTAAATGCTCTAAAGTCATGCCCACGCCCTCTTTTAAATCTTTAGCCCTATGGCTTAAATACAACAAACTCGCCACATTCGCCACAACCACCATCGTGTGCGAATCTTTGCCTTTATTTTCTAAAATATCTAAACACGCCTGAACGCTTTCTTGTGCGTTTTCAATCTGTAATTCTTTCAAATCATAGGGGGGTAAATCAAAATCTTTAGCGCTCAAGTCATACTCTAAAATTTCGTTATTTTTCAATTCACACGCATGCGTAATGTCATGCAACACGATTTCATCTGTCCCCCCTCCATTAACCACCATCGCCCTTTTAACGCCTAAAGCCTTCAACGCTAGCGCCATAGTCTTACACAAGGATTTGTCATACACGCCTAAAAGCTGGATTTTTGGCCTTAAGGGGTTGATTAAAGGTCCTAAGCAATTAAAAATCGTTTTAGTGAAAAGCTCTTTTCTTAAGGGGGCGGATTTTTTAAAACTTTGATGGTATAAAGGCGCGAATAAAAACCCAAAATGCGTTTGTTTGAAACAATTCTCTAATTGCGTGGGGTTCATTTCAATATTCACGCCTAAGTTTTCCAACAAATCCGCGCTCCCGCTATGACTGGACACGCTCCTTGATCCGTGTTTGGCCATAGATAACCCCATAGAGCTGGCAATGAGCGCGGCAATCGTGCTAATATTAATCGTTTTTAACCCATCGCCTCCTGTGCCGCAATTGTCTATTAAATCCACGCCGCTATCAAAAGGCTTAGGGGCATGCTCTAAAAGCGTGGTTGCAGCAACGCTAATCTCCTTAAAGCTCTCGCCCTTGATTTTTAAAGCGCATAAAATGGCCCCAAGTTGCACTGGGCTTACTTTTTCGTGGATAATAAGAGTGAATAACTTCTTGACTTCTCCATCGTTCAAGTCTTTTTGATGATAGAGAGTGTTTAAAATATCTTTCATGACAACTCTCTTAAAAACCCCACGCTTTGCTCTAACAACGCCCTCCCCTGTAAAGTCATGATGCTTTCAGGGTGGAATTGATAGGCTAAGATTTTATCTTCTTCATTGACAATAGCCATAGGGATATTGTCATGCTCAGCGATCACTTCTAAATTTTTAGGCAATCCGCTCGCCATTAAAGAATGGTAACGCCCCACCACCATGCTCTCCCCTAAGCCTTTAAAAACGGCATGCTTTTTGAGCGCGATAGTCGTCGCTTTGCCATGCACGATTTCTTTACTCCTTATGATTTTAGCCCCATAGCTTTGCGCTAAAGCTTGCAAGCCTAAACAAACCCCTAAAATGGGGAATTTCTTTTTGGCCATTGCAATGATTTTTAAAAGATTGCCTGAACTATTAGGGTTACCAGGCCCGGGTGAAATGAACAATAAGGGGGTTTTTGATTCTTTTTTCATCAAATCCATAAGGTAATCAGGCTCAATATCGTTTTGATAAACGGCCACTTCATAACCCAAACACTCTAATTCATACACCAAGTTATAAGAGAAGGAATCAAAATTGTCTATAAAAAAGATTTTCATAAGCTTGTTTTCCTGATCGCATCAATAAGGGCTTGCGCTTTGGCTCTTGTTTCATTCGCTTCGTTTTGTGGCACGCTGTCTAACACGATGCCAGCTCCTGCTTGGATCAGCGCTCTATTGTTTTTGACAAAACATGAACGGATAGTGATGCAAGAATCCATAGAACCCTCGCTGTTTAAATACCCCACGCTCCCTCCATAAGAGCCTCTCCTTTGGTTTTCTAATTGGTAAATGAGCTTGATCGCAGAGATTTTAGGCGCTCCGCTGAGCGTGCCGGCGTTCATAAAGCTCCTGTAAGCATGCAAACTATCGCACCCTTTTTTCAATTCCCCCACAACCCTTGAGACTAAATGCATGACATTGGAATATTTATCCACCTTTAAAAGCTTGTCACAATAGCGTTTTTTTGAAACCCTGGCCATGTCGTTTCTGGCTAAATCCACTAGCATGATGTGTTCAGCCCTTTCTTTATAGTCGTGTTGCAAATCAAATTCCATTTTACTATCTAAATCGTAATCAATATTGCCTTGCTTGTCCTTGCCCCTTAAACGGGTGCCAGCAATGGGATAAATTTCAGCCGTATTCATTAGGGCGTTGTATTTTAAAGCGCTCTCAGGGCTTGCCCCAAAAAGGATAAAATCGCTGTCTTTAATATAGAACATATAAGGGCTAGGGTTAGAGAGCTTTAAATGGTAATACGTGCTCAAACTCTCCAAGCACTCCATGTAAAAACTGCGCGACAACACCGCTTGAAAAATCTCGCCTTTTTTGATTTCTTCTTGTAAGGATAGCACCTTTTTTTCAAACTCGCTATCATCACAACTAACGCTAACTTCTGTGCTTTGCTTGGATTTTTTAGGGATAAAGTCGCTTTTGATGTTTTTAGCCAACTCTTTTAAGTCTTGTAATTCCTGGGCTATCTCTGTTTTAAAGCGTTCATCAAAACACGCCCCCAAGATTTCAGCGCTTTTTTCTTTATGGTCTATGATGATCAAATTTTGTGCGAGATAAAAAATAAAGTCATGCGCTGTGTTGTCTTGTGCTTTTAAGTGGGGCAAATCTTCAAAAAAATTGAGCATTTCAAAAGAAAAAACGCCCGCACTTAAAAGCGTAAAAGGGTGTTTGGGTTTTGTTTTAACGCTTTTAAAAAGCCCCCTTAAAGCGTCAAAAGGGCTAGGCTCAAAGAGTTTTAAAAACTCATCTTGGATTTTTTTATGTTTGGTGTAGGTTAAGGTTAGGGCGTTGTCTTGTATAGGCGTTTTAAAAAACGCGCTCAATTTTTGCAAAAACGCCCCACCATTAGGCGTCAGGCTAGTGATAGTTACGATATTGTGGTTGCAAATGAGCTTCAAACAGGCTTTAGCCATTAATAGGGATTTGGTGTGCGCTTTGCTCTCAATCTCAGCGCTTTCAAAAAGCAAGGTGTACTCGCGCTCTAATTTTTCATAAAGAGCTAGGGGGTAAGGAATGTAAGGGGCTTTTTCTATAAGACTAACCATCAATTTCTTCACACTAAAAATAAACTTGTATTTTACAAGAAATAGATAAATGGGAAATAAATTAATAGCCTTATAGAGCTTGCAAGGGCTAATCTAACTTAAACTCAAATTGAATCCCTCAAGGCTCAATTTATGAGGAAATTAGAAATTTTAATGAGAATGCGAAAAACTGCTTCAATCCGATTAAATTTTTGAGCGTTTTAAGATCGCTTGCGTAATGTTTGTTGCGGTTATCTTTCTTGCGCGTGATGAGAAAGATTTTTTGTGATAAATCCCATAATCTTTTCGCTTTCTTTTTGAATGTCAATCAAACTCATGTCGTTTGAGTCATTAGGCGGGGTGATGCCTAAAAATTGTTCGTTGAAAGGCCGCCATCTGGCAATAGAGGCGGTGAGTTCGTTAGGATAGAACCCGATAGATTGGTTGTCAAATAAAGCGTTCACATGCAAAGGGCCTGAAGCGTTCCCGATATAGACGCTTAAATTCGCGCACAATTTGGCTAAATCCACTAAACTATGGCTCGTATCATAGAGATGAGCGAAAGGGACTTTTTTAAGGAGTTCTTCTGTGGCTTTCCTCTCGCCTGGCCCGCAAATAAGAATGATCTCACAACTTAATTTTTCATGCAAGATTGCAATCAGCTCAATGAAATGCGAAGCGGGCAATACGGGCGAACTGCCTCCGCTATGCATATGCACGCCAATCCACAATAGATCAATATTAGCGTTGAGTTTTGAAGCGATGATGGTTCGCTCTTTGGATTTGTCTTTAAGCTTCCATGCGATTTTTTTAATTGAAGCGTTAGGGAGATCGTAGTCTTTACAAAACGCATGGATTAAGTCCAAATTGTATTCGTATTCGGTTTTTAAACATAAAGAGCGGTTTTGGTGCACGCTCTTTTGATAAAACCAAAAATAGATTTTAGTCTTTGGGGCTAGGATATAAGGAATGGATTTTCTCAAACTGAAAGCGAGTTTGGCGTTTTTAAAATTAGAAAATAAAAAGATAAGAGCGTCAATGGATTTGCTTTTGAGAGTAGCACTCAAATGGTTGTCTTCTATAATGACTTCATCAATGAAAGGGAATTCTAAAGCGATTGGGGTGGTATAGCTAGGCACAACCACGCCCAAATACACCTCCTTGCCTTTTTCTAAAAAAGCATGCTTTAGAGCGATTAAAGCGGGTATGGCTAAAATAAAATCGCCTAACTTATCGTTACGGATCACAAAAACTTTTTGAGAGTTTTCCTTATCTTTGCATTTTAAATCTTCAAACCCTACAAAATCCATAGCTCCGCCTAAGAGGTCAAATTTTTTGTCATGTTAGCAAAAATCGTTCTTATGCGATGGATAAATTCTATTTTTTATTCTGCCATGCTTTTATGGGCTCATCTTCCCATGTGCCATAAAGAGAGTTGGGTAAAATGATCCATTCTGTGCCGAATTTTTGAGCGTTTTGCAAGACTTTGGCTTGTTGTTCTTGGCTGTTTTTAGCGTCTTTAGCAAAAAGCACATCAAAATCATGCAAAGTGTCGCCCACTTGTAAAACAATCTCATAATCCTTAGCGACTAACTCCCGCCTAACGGCTTTAGGCTTGCCTTTTTCTTTCAATAAAACGGATTCTTCACTCACTTGGGGGAGCTTAAAGCTTTTGAGCGTTTTTAAAGTGAATGCCTTATTTTTTTGGGTACGGTTAGAAATGTAAAAAATCTTAACGCCCTTAGAATTAGCGTATTCTAAAAAGTCTAGCGCTCCAGGAATGAGCGAAAGAGAGCCTTCTTTTTCAAATTTATCCCAAGTTTCTGGGGTGTATTTAATGCAATTTTTGACCAAATAGCCCGCATAATCAAAAGTGTTTAAGACGGTTTCATCTAAATCCAAGATAACGGCTGGCTTTTTGTCTTTAACGAGCTTAAGATTATTGTCTAGCGCCATTTTCGCCATTTTGTAACTTTGCAATTGCAAGGCTCTAATCTCAGCGCTTTGCTGATGATATTTAACGCTTCTTGTTATCGGCGAAACGCACTCTTTAGCGTCTAACACACTCATCAAACTCAATCCTAATAAAACCGATGCAAGGGTCTTTTCTATCATAACAACACCTACCTAATGGGGATTTTTTGTATTATACCTTAAAACAGACGATTAGGAGTATTTTACCATTAACCAATTTGTTGTATAGTTGGCGTTTTTAATTCAAAATGAAGCGAGGAAACAATGAAAAAAGCGTTAATGTTCACTCTTTTAGGCGTTAGTTTGGCGTTTGCAAAACCTTACACGATTGATAAAGCAAACTCTAGCGTGTGGTTTGAGGTTAAGCACTTCACGTTCAATGAAACAAGAGGCGCGTTTGATAATTTTGATGGCAAAATTGATCTAGAGCCTAACACTAAAGTGCTCAGCGTTTTTGAAGGCAATATTGATGTGAAAAGCGTCAATACTAGGGACAGAAAAAGAGATAACCATTTGAAAACAGCGGATTTTTTTGATGTGGTGAAATACCCCAAAGGGAGTTTTAAGATGACCAAATACGAAGATGGTAAAATCTATGGGGATTTGACTCTTCGTGGCGTCACTAAGCCTGTCGTATTGGAAGCCAAAATCCAAGCCCCCTTACAAAACCCCATGAATAAAAAAGAATTCATGGTGTTACAAGCTGAAGGCAAAATCAACCGCAAGGATTTTGGTATCGGCAAAACCTTTAGCGATGCGGTCGTTGGAGATGAGGTAAAGATTGAGATCAAACTAGAAGCTTACGCTCAATAATCGTTTTGCAAGAGATAGATATTTTCTTCTCTTGCGTTTTTCTAACGAAACAAAAACTTTTATTTTAACTTTGATACGCCATATCCCAAAATTGGTATTCGTATTCGCTTGTAGCGATAAAAATCTCCTTTAATTTTTCAATTTCTTGTTTTGAAGAAGCGAGGGTGAGGGAATCAAGCAAATTAATGTTCCAAGTTACGCACGCTTGAAATTCTTTTGAACTATAGCCCTTAATCCAATGCCCATAAAAGGCATGCTCTAAAGCGTTTGGGATTTGGCTCAAATTTTGCGCGATCACTAAATAGCTCCAGCCACAGGCTAGAACAGCCGTCGTAACTTCCTTGATAGAGCCCTTAAACCCTTCAGCGAGCATGTAGCTTGTATAGGATTTATTCGCTAGAGTGGGGCACGCATTTTGCAATTCTTTTTGAGTGATTTGAAGTTCTCTAATATAATGGTTATGGATACTCATCTCGTTATTCAAAATGTCTTGTATGGCGTTAGAAAACTCCCTCATCAGCGCTTCATCATAAGCCTTAATTACACCCAAAGCAAACACCTTAGCGTATTCTAAAAGAAACAAATAATCTTGAATGATATAAAAACGGAATTTATCTCTTCCTAAAGTCCCATGCCCAATGCCTTGAACAAACGGATGGGAAATACAATCCCCCCAAATAGATTGCGCATTTTCATACAGATATTGTGAAACTTGCATTTTTACACTCCTAAAATCAATTCAACACGCATTCTAACACGAAAGCTCGCAAATATGGTATAAAAATTTGTTTTTAAAAGATTTGTGAGTAAGCCCTGCTATCTAAAATTGAACGATATATCAAAATATCTGTGATTTTGAATAGCGATTAATGATATTACAAGGCTTGTATTGCCTTTGTGTTATTTAAGACTGGCTATCATTTGTAATCATAAAAAGGTTAATTCCATCTCACTCTGTAGGTTTTTATTTTTAGAAGTTTTTATTATGGGAACTTGTAGTATGGCACTTACAAGATAGGAGTCAATCCTAGATGCATGGTTTCAAACCTATTACAGAGCGAGATGGAATTAACCCTACCATTTATGGTTGGTTTAAACTCTGTATGAAGTCATATCGGCTGAAACTTAAAATAGTTTAGCATAAAAATAAAAAAGCGTCTAATATATTCAAAATAGGCGTTCAATTTTTAAGCGGTTGGTGTAAAAACGCAATTAAAGGCTTTAATGCTTGAAACTTAACGCTCTAAAACGCTTAAAAAATGCTAAAACCATAAAAACTAATCATTTACCTTAATCTTGTAATTTGTGAATAAACAAAACATTTATTGAGCTTCTTGTGATATTTTTCCGATCTATAACAATGCTTTTAATAGGGTTGTGGTATAAATATTCTTATCAAGGTGTGTCAAACATGCCTTGAATCTAAATTTATGAAAGGATTTGTTATGAGTGGATTAAGAACATTCAGTTGTGTAGTGGTTTTATGCGGTGCAATGGCTAATGTAGCTATAGCTAGTCCTAAAATAGAGGCAAGGGGTGAATTAGGCAGATTTGTAGGGGGAATTTTTGGGGGTGCAATGGGTGGTGTAATGGGCGGAGCAATTGGGGCTCCTGGAGGTCCAGTGGGTAGTGCCATAGGTAGAAGTTTTGGTCATGAAATAGGGAGAGAATTTGGTCGTGAAATAGGCGATAGGGTAGAAGATTATATCCGTGGCGTTGATAGAGAGCCGCAAGCTCCAAGAGAACCCACCTATGATCGTCATTTCGTGTATGATAGGTAGCTTTGGGCAAGAAAGGAGAGAGCATGAACATCAAAAAGCGTTTGAGCGACTGGGAATATCAATGGGCAGTGGCTATAGTCTATGCGGGATGCATATCCACATTGCGTTATAGCCAAGGCGCTAGCGATCCACTTTTTAACCCTAAAGACAGCTATTACGCGTGGCTAACAATCTTAATAGCGGCTTTGTTGTCTAACCTTTTATTTGACCCTCGAGGTAGGGATTGTTATAAGTCTTTCCAAGTAAGATACCCTAGGTTTCTCAAAGCCATTTTTAAGGCTAGGTTTTTTGGCGCGTTTTATAACGCTGTGTTAGGATCAAGACTAAGGGATTTTTATGTGATGCTTTTAACGATGCCCTTTATTGCCGCTATCCATGAGATCTCGGCGTATTGTGGGCATCCTAGCAATCTCCTTATAGAGGGTTTGGTTATGCTTGGCTTTCTTGTGTGTTTTGGGATTTGTGTTAGGCTTTGCGCTAAATTAGGGTGGTGATTTAACCCAAATAGCATTAAATGGAGGGGGTATAAAAAATTAAAAAACTTTAAAGCGCGTTCTCACTGATTTGTGTTACAATAAGGAGCGTTTAAGGGGTGCTTTTTAAAAACGCTCAAGTTTTTAAAAGGCTGAGATCAAACCCGTAGAACTTGTCAAGGTAATTCTTGCGTAAGGAAATAGCATGTTAATAACCACCCAACTATCCAAACGATTTTACGCCACGCTCATTCTTTCTTGTGTGTTTTTGATCGTTACTAATATTCTTGTCAAAGGCTCGTTTATTAACCTACTAGCAGGGCTTAGCGGGGTTTTGTATGCGTTTTTTGCCGGAGAAAGGCAAACAATTTGCTTTGTGTTTGGTCTTGTTTATAATTTGAGTTACGCTTATGTCGCTTATCAGTGGAAATTAAACGCTGATGTGATTTTATGCCTTTTTTTGTATATGCCGGTAACGATTTATGGGCTGTTCGCATGGAAAAAGACAGAGCAGCATGAGGGCGTTATTAAGGCTCAAAAACTTCCCAAAAATTGGCGTTTTGCGCTCGTTTTAGGCATAGGGGTTTTAACTTATGTGAGCGCTTTGTTTTTTAAAGAGATTAAAACGAATTTTTTATGGGCAGAGAGTTTTAATTTCGTCATCTTTATTATTGCTTTTATTTTACAGGTTTTGCGCTATGTGGAGAATTATGCGCTAGTAACTTTGGGGAATATCGTATCCATTATCGTGTGGTTTTGTATTTTTCAAATTTCTACAGAGAGCTTGGTGCAACTCTTCACAACGATCCTATACCTTTTTATTGGTTTGTATTATTTTAACCGCTGGAATAAGTCATGCAAGCAGTGATCTTAGCGAATGGGGAGTTTCCTAAATCTCAAAAATGCTTAGGCCTTTTAAAAAACGCTCCCTTTTTAATCGCATGCGATGGGGCTGTCCAGTCCTTGCATGCGCTTCAATTCAAACCCAGCGTTGTTATAGGCGATCTAGATAGCATTGATTCGCATTTGAAAGCCTTGTATAACCCTATACGCATGAGCGAACAAAACAGCAACGATTTATCCAAAGCCTTTTTTTATGCTTTGAATAAAGGCTGTGATGATTTTATTTTTTTAGGGTTGAATGGCAAGCGAGAAGATCACGCTTTAGCGAACACTTTTTTATTGTTGGAGTATTTTAAATTTTGCCAAAAAATCCAATCCGTAAGCGACTATGGTCTTTTTAGGGTGTTAGAAACCCCTTTCACTTTACCTAGTTTTAAAGGGGAACAAATCTCGCTTTTTAGCTTAGATCTTAAAGCCCAATTCACTTCTAAAAACCTCAAATACCCCTTAAAAAACTTGCGTTTAAAAACGCTCTTTTCTGGATCGCTCAATGAAGCTACAGATCATTTTTTTAGCCTTAGCTCTACACCTAAATCGGTGGTGTTGGTGTATCAAAAGTTTTCATAAGTGGGTTTAATTCTTATAAGTCTTTACACCTACAACCACTGCCACTGCAATAAAAATTACGATAGGCAAAACAATGGAGACCTTATATTCTTTTGAGTTAGTTTTATTGAAATTTTGATTGCTACTTGCAATATCTTTTACAAAACGATAGAGAGAGAGTGTAACAAAATGAGAGTGAAAAACGATGCGAACATGAATAAGCATAAGGCAATTAAACCATCTAGCCCTTTCTTATCAAAAATAGCCAAATTAATTTTAAGCCCACTATCAAACGCCATAAAGATAGCAGCAAAGATCCCAAGAATAGCAACAAAATCCCTTTTTGTGTTGTCAATTTACCCCTTTATGGTGCTGGTTTGGTTTGTTATGGCTACTAATTTATTCTTTAAGGCTTTTAGGATTTGTTGCGTCAAAAAATTAAAGATTATAGACTAACAATCATCATCAGGTTTTATTGCATGCGTGTTATTATTGGGTGTATTTTTATAAATCTGTGAAAGACACTGTTCTTGTTGTATTGGGCTTTCCGATTCTAGGCATACCATTCACCAAATGTGTAGCGTAGTCAGGCGTTAGCGTAGGAAATACTGCCATAAGCCTAACAACAATATAAAAGTAGCCTTGTAGTGTGGTTGATAGCGGCTAAAATCGCAGAACCATTGATTGTTTATTCCTTTTCATCTTCGGGTTCTATATCTATTGTGTCATCATATTTAATTCCAGGTTTATTTTTTTTGTGTTGGGTAACCATAATAGATTTCTAGAAGTTCTCTTTGAACTTGAAATTCTTCTTTCATAAGTTTCTTTTCTCTTTCAACAGATTCTTTTTCTCTCTTAAAAGATTCTCGTTCTTGTGTAAAAAATTCTCGTCCTTGCGCCTCGCTTTTTTCTTTTATTTCAAGTTGAATACCTCTTTCTTCAAGTTGTTTTTCCTTTTCTACAAGCATTTCAGATCTTATGTTAGCTAGTTTGCGCCACTTCGGTTCCATGTGGGCTTTCATGTCTGTTTCCGGAAGACTATTGTGAGCGATTTTCATCCTACGAGTAATAGTATTCTTTTTCTCATTGTTATGATTATTTGTATTCATAAAAATCCTTTACAATTAATTTAAAACTTTTCATTATAATAAGCTTAGGATTAGCTTAAATAGTGCAAAAAATTTGAGATCTTATGATTTTATGTGTAGTTTTAAAGCGATTTGTTTAATTGATCTAATATTTTTAAGAGTAAGGGATAAGAAATGAGATTATCCCAAGCTCTATTTTAAAGTTTTTCTAATAAATTGAGCAACGCCCTTTTATATTCTAACGCCGTTATTTCATCCTTGCCTTCAAAGCGGCTGACTAAATAGGGGGTGGTGTTGCTTGCACGAATAAGCCCAAAGCCATGTTCAAAAACCACTCTCACGCCATCAATGCTGATTATTTCTTTGATTTTAGGGAAATGGCTTGGCGGGTTTTTAAGCGTTTCTTGCAGGTTATGAATGATTTCAAATTTTTCTTCTTCGCTCACGGCGATTTTTTCTTCAGACGTGGTGTAGGAATAGGGGAGGTTTTTAATGGTGCTTTCCAAATCGCTTGGGGTTTGTTCAAGCAATAATTCTAAAGCCCTTAAGCATGCATAAAGAGCGTCATCATAGCCAAAATAGCGCTCTTTAAAAAAGATATGCCCGCTCATTTCAGCCGCAAAATGCGCATGGGTTTCTTTGAGTTTGATTTTTAAATTGCTATGCCCGGTTTTATACATGAGTGTCTTGCCAAAAGCATTGATCGTGTTATACATCACTTGAGAGCATTTGACTTCGCCGATCACAAAGGGGGTGATGCCTTGAGCATGCAAGCGTTTAGCGAATAAAATCGCTAATTCATCGCCCGCATAAACATGATGAGAGCTTAACATCGCAATTCTGTCCGCATCGCCATCAAAAGCAAAGCCTATAGAAATAGCGTTTTCTTGCATGTGTTTTTCTAAATCTTTTAAGTTTTTCGCTTCGCTAGGGTCTGGGTGGTGGTTAGGGAAATTCCCATTAGGATCGCTATAAAGGCTGCAAAAATCAATGTCTAAAGCCTTTAAAATAGGCTCTAAGCCTAACGCTCCCACGCCATTACCAAAATCCAGGGCGATTTTGTATTTAAGGTTTTTTAAATGCTTAAAATCCTTGATCAAATAGCGCTGATACGCTTCTAGGGCATTGGCTTTCTTTGGTGTTTCTTTTAGGGGTTTTATTTCATGCTTGGCGTTTAAAAGCGTGTCTTTTAAAGCTTGAATGTCCTTGCCATAAAACGGGTTTTGATTGAGCGTGATTTTAAAGCCGTTGTATTCTTTGGGGTTGTGAGAGCCAGTGATCATGATGGAATTGGGGCATTGGATGTTGTCTATTTCATTAAAGGCCGCAAAATACGCTACCGGTGTGGGGATTAGCCCTAAATCATACACTTTCAAGCCGCTTGATTGTAACCCCGCGCTCAAAGCTTCAAAAAGCGATCGCCCATGCACCCTGGCGTCATGCCCTACAAACACGCTTTTATCGTATTCTCGCATGATTTTCCCTAACTCTACGCCGATACTAAAGGTGCTCTTTTCATCTAAAGTGGTGGGGTAAATGCCTCTAATATCATATTCTCTAAAAATGCTAATGTCCATGTTATGACTCCTTGTTTTTGAATAAATTTAAACCCTGTTCGCATAAATTTTGCCATGCGTTTGTTTGATCTTTTTGCTTTAACTGAACGCATTTTTCCAAACTGGCTCTAGATTTTGCTTTTTGATTGGTTAGATCCAATAAGCCAGATTGCAAGTATAAGGCTTTTTGGTGATCTTCTAAAGAAAGCCTGCGGTTTAAAAGCTTGTCTAGCGTTTCTAGCGCTTTTAAATAGTCTTTGGTGGTTCTGTAAGCGTCAATGAGGGCAAATTCGCTAAAGGGCGTGTAAGAATAGTCCTTATAAGCGTCTTGGAGTTTGAGTAAGCTTGTGGCATAAATTTTGACGCTTTTAGGGTCTTTTTCATTTTCTAGCAATTTAAAATAAACCAACGCCATGCGTTTATCGTCTTTGAAATGCTTTTCTAAAAACGCATACAAATTAAGGGCCAATTCTTTTTCATTGTTTTGCATGTAATCTGAAAATAAAACAAAAGCAATATCGTAAAATTCTTTTTTATTCAAGTTTTGAGCGAGAGTTAAAGCGTCTTTAGAGGCCAGAGTGGAATTTTTAAAATCCCCTAAGCGGTAGTAATTGCGCCCCAAACGATAAAGCCATACCAATTTCTCGCTAGGGGTTTTAGCCGCTTTTAAAGCGTTTAGGGCAATGATTTGCGCTTTTTCTTTGAGCGATGCGAAATACAAGCAATCAAAGGCTTGGATTTCTTCTTTGGGGCTGAATGCAAAGGCTGTGATCTGGGATAAATATTTTAAGGCTTCTTCACAACGATTGTCCTCTAGTGGGGTTTTAGCAAGGATATTGAGCGTTTTTTGGATCAAAGGGGAATCTTTAGGCAAATTTTTTTGCATGCCTAACACTTCAGCATAACGCTTGTTGTCAAACAAGAGTTGGGCTTTCAATTCTAAAGCCTTTAGGGCTTCATTAGAATTAGGGAAATTTTGAATGATTTTATCGTAGTGGGCGATTTTTTCTTGCGTGTTCCCCTCCATTGAAAAAAGGGCTTTTTCATCGCGTGCTCTAACGACAGAAGCTCTATCCAATTCTGCATGGTCTTGCAAATATTGCAGATTGTAAAGGTGGGCGTTTTTAAAGTCCTTGATCCTTGCATACAACGCCCCTAAATCATAAAGCGCTTGCTCTTTAGCTTTTAAATCATCATCTTGATTAAGGAGCAAGTGAGCGATTTCAATTGCGCTTGCATTCATCTGGTTTTTTTTCAATAACTTGAGCAAGTCTAGGGCTGATTCGCTATGCATAGAAATATAATCAGGGTTGGATTGAACCACCTTATCAATGAGGTATTTAGCGTTGTTAAAGTTTTGATAGTTTATCTCTGCTTCAGCCCAATTAAGGGCGATTTCACTCGCACTCTCTTTGTCTTTGGCGTTAGAAAAAGCTTCTTTAAAAAGCATGCTAGCGTTGCTCAAATCAGAGCCTTCAGCCGCTTCAATGGCTAAACGCATTTGGGCTAAAGGAGCGTAGCGCGAGTTCTTATATTCTAAAAGAATGCGTTTGTAATAGCGCATGGCCTGTTTGTAATTGTTGTTTTCGTCTAAAGCTTTGGCGACATAGTATAACACTTCAGGGATACTGGGATCAGTTGGGTAATTTTTAATCCACTTGGCGCCAATGTCTATGAGTAAGGGTTTTTTAATGCCTAATTGGCCTAATGCGATAATTTCTAATAAATACAAATCTTTTTTAAAAATCGTTTGAGGGTAGTTTTTAAACGCGCGGCTAATCGTGCGTAAAGCGTCAAAATAGGCTTGCGAATCCATTTGTTTTTTAGCCTCTAAATAAGCGTTTAAATCATAGCCCTTTGTGGTGAGTAGGGGTTTGTTATTCACATCCAGTTCTTGAATGATAGGGGTTTGAGCGTCTTTAATGACAATGGGGAAATTCAAGCCTTTTTGAGCGTTGTCTTTTTCGCTCAAAAAAGGGATGTTTTGATCATAGCCTATGATTTGCCACGTTTTGGCTTTAGGATCGTTTTCCACAAAAAGGGGGATCGCTTTTTTATAATCCCTATCAAAAGAAAAAAGGGTGAGCCTTCGCATCACTTTGGGTTTAATATGTAAAATGAATTGTTGTTGGTGCATAGAATAGGTGATATTGAAAAAAGCGTTTTCTAAAGGGGTAAAGCCCTCTTTAGGAATGGAGTCTATCACGCATTCTATGGGGCGTTTAGCGCGTATAATGGATAAAGACGCTTCAATCCCGCTTGGCGGTTTTTCATTAACGTAAGAGCAAGAAAACGCCTTATTGTGTCGTAAGGTTAAAACCGAAAAATCTTCCCCCCCTTCTTTGCCTTGCGTGAGCGTGAGGCTTAAGGCGTTGAGCGAATGGGAGAGTAAGCCCATTAAAAGAAAGATTTTTGACTTAAGCCACAAACTCTAAAAGCCCTCGCATCATAAACACAGAGAACAAGCACGCTAACGCCATAGCAATAATGACCGCATAAATAGGCATGGTAGCGTTTTGGGTGTAAATATCGTTTTGAGCGTAGCTTTGTAAGGGCTTATTGAAAAACATCGCCACGAGCCAACGGAAATAATAAAACGCAGCCACCGCGCTATTAATTAACATCACCACCGCTAAAAGAATGTGATTGCTCTCTAAAGCGCTTTCAACGGCTAAAAATTTCCCCCAAAACACGCTAAAAGGCGGGATCCCTGCAAGCCCAAAAACAAAAATAGCGCCCAAGATCGCCACTAAAGGGTGGGTTTTGATAAGGCCGTTGAATTTGGAATAAGGGTGATCGTAGCGTTCATCCCATGTTTTTTCCCAGCTTTTTAAGAGCCATAAAAGGCCAAAAGCCCCAATGTAAGTGAAAGCGAACATGAACCAATAAACAAACATCGCTTGTTGGCTATCTTCAGTGTGGATAAACACGCACGCTAAAGCGAACCCAGAATGCGAAATGGAGCTGTAAGCGAGCATTCTTTTGACATCTTCTTGCCATAAAGCAATGAAATTAGGGATGGTGATAGTCATAAGAATCAAAACATAAAAAATGTCTTCTACCCAAGCGATGCGAGTGTCTATAAACGCCCCAAAAAGGCGAGTCGCTACCACAAAGCCAGCGATTTTAGGCACAATGGAAATATAGCTCGCAAAGACCGGGTTATTGCCCTCATACACATCAGGCATCCAGGTATGGAAAGGCACTAAAGAAACCTTAAAGCCAATCGCTCCAATCAAAAAGATAGCGCCCATCGCAAAGAGCATGGGGTTTGTGATGCCCTCAGTGTGTAAGTATAGGGTAATGACTTCAAGATTCAAGCTCCCTGTAAGCAAGTAAAAGGCCATAGCCCCCATAGCAAAAAACGCGCTCGCCATTGCCCCCATGGTGAAATACTTGATCCCTGCTTCTAAGCCGTAGCGTTTATCGCTCAACGCCATTAACACACAAAGGGGTAAGGACGCTGTCTCTAACCCAATAAGGATTAACAACAAATGGTTGCTTGAAACCATGAACTGAAAGCCAGCAACAATAAGCAAGTATAAGGAATAAAATTCAGCGGTTTGAAATTCGTTGAAGCGTTCTTTTGAAAGGGCTAAGAAAATGAGCAAAAAGGCTGAAATCAAGACAATGCTTTGAGAGATGAGCGAGAGCGTATCCACGCTCAAAAACCCAAAAAAGGCGTTTTCTTGCTCTTCTAATCCTAAAACCACCAAAAAATCTAAAACCAAAAAGAGCATGCATAAAAACACATTCAAATTGCGTGAAAACCTGGAAGTGAAAGCGTTGATTAAGAGCGTGAAAATCCCCCCACACACCAACACCAGCATGGGCAAAATGCTCTCAAAATTAAAGCTATCAAAAGAGATGTGGAGACTATCTATTAACATAAGAGACCTCTTTTATCTTAGTATCCAATGAACCTAAAAAAGGGAGCGAGCGGATTTCTATCACCTCTAAAAGCTGCTTAGAGCCTTGCTCAATCGGTTTTAAAAGCATTTTAGGATAAATCCCTAAAATTAAGATCAAAGCTAAAATCACGCTCAAAACCCCTACCTCACGAGCGTTCAAATCTTCAAACACGCTGATTTGGTTGTTCCCGGTTTTCAAATTGCCAAAGAAGACATCTTTATATGAGGTGAGCATGTAAACCGCTGACAGGATGATGCTTGTCCCGGCAATGATAGCCAAAAGAGGGTAAGTGGCAAAAAACCCTAACAAGCTCAAAAACTCTCCCACAAAACCAATGCTTAAAGGCATGCCCACGTTCGCCATTAAAACGATCATAAAAAAGGCTGCAAAAATAGGAGCGTTTTTAGCGATGGATCCAAAGCGAGCGATTTCTAAACTGCTGGCGCGTTCTTCTAAGATGCCAGCGAGCAAAAATAATCCCATGACGATAATACCATGCGCAAACATCATAAACACCGCCCCTGAAATCCCCTCAACATTGAAAGAAAAAACCCCAAGCACCACGACTCCCATGTGCGAGAACGAGCTATAGGCGATGAGGGTTTTTAAATCTTTTTGAGCGTAGGCTAGAAAACCTCCATAAATGATCATGCATAGCGCCACAATGGCTATGGGGGTTAAATAAATCTCTGAAAGCTCAGGAAAAAGCGGGAGCAAGAAGCGCAATAAGGCGTAAGTCCCCATTTTAGAAAGCAAGGCTGAAAGCATGACAGAGCCTAAAGTAGGAGCGTTAGAATACGCATAAGGCAGCCATGTGTGTAAGGGAAAGAGCGGGATTTTAACCGCAATCCCTATTAAGAAAGCTACAAAGAGCCAGGCTTTAGCCCCACTAGAAAAGTTCAACTGATACCAATCTAAAATATCAAAACTCATCATGCCGTAATTGCTAGCGTAGTAATACCCAATGTATAAAATGCCTAAAAGCATGCATAATGACGCTAAAAAGGTGTAGAGGAAAAACTTCATGCCGGAATAGATTTTATGGTTACGGCCAAAACGACCGATGAGGTATAAAACCGGCAAGAGCGAGATTTCCCAAAAAGCGTAGAAAAAGATCATATTGAGAGAAGAAAACACGCCCATTAAAATCCCCTCTAACAACAACAGACAAATCGCAAAGTCTTTACGACGCTCTTTGACATAAATCACGGACAATAACACCACGATAGCGTTTAAGAGCAACAAAAAGAGTGCGATGCCATCAACGCCCACATGGTAATTCACGCCAATTTGATAGACTAATTCCTTCATTTCTTCAAACTGCATGCCGGCTGTTTGAATATCAAACCCATGCCACAACAACAAGATTAATAACAATTCAATCAAAGCGATGACGATCGCATACGCCCTGCTCGCTTGATCGCTCATAAAGAACGCTAATAGCGCGCTCAGCATGGGGAAAAAGATCACCACACTTAAAAGATGCGCATGTAAAAACTGCATTTCTTATCTCCCAAAAAAAGCTACAAACGCTAATAAGATTAAAACCCCAGCCACCATGAAGCGCAGCATGGAGGTTAAATTCCCATCTTGACTGATTCTAAACACGCGCCCTATAACAAAAACGCTTCTTCCTATAGCATCCACTATCGCATCAATGATTTTTAATTCCACGACTTGGTGCAAGAATGAAGCGATGGCGCTAAAAGCTTTTGCAATCCCTTGATAGAGTTGCGGGATATAGTATTGGTTGAGCAAGAGCTTGTATAAAAAGCCCCCCTCTTTTTTGGAAGTGATACCATTTTTATATTTAAATATGGCATAGGCGATACTCAACAACACCACTATGGTGGTGATACTGATTAAAAGAGCGAGCGGGACGGGATACTCTCCAACGCTAGGGATCACTTGAGAGATGAAATGAAAAAACGGCTCTTCAAAAAACCCGGCAATGACCGCCAAAATCCCTAACGGCAACATGCTTAAAAGCATGAAATTTTTGGCTTCATGGGGGTGGTTGATTTCATGTTGTTTGGGGGCAAAAAACACCAGCATGATGAGCCTGAAGCTATAAAAAGCGGTAAAGATCGCCCCAATCAAAAGAACAAACCATAAAATGTGGTGGTGCATTCCAAAAGCCACTTCTAAAATCTTGTCTTTGGAAAAGTATCCTGCGAAAGGGTAAATCCCGCACAAAGCCACTGAACCTATAATCATAAAGATAGCTGTGATCCTCATAGGTTTGTATAAAGCGCCCATTTTGGTAATATCCAAATTGTCTTCCATCGCATGCATGACATTTCCTGAGCCTAAGAAAAGGAGGGATTTGAAAAACGCATGCGTGAAGAGGTGGAAAAGCGCGATCGCATAAGCCCCAAGACCGGCCGCTACAAACATATAGCCTAATTGAGAAAGCGTGGAATAAGCCACAATGCGTTTTAAATCCTTATTGACTAAAGCCATGCTCGCTCCAAAAAGAGCCACAAACGCCCCTAAGCATGCGATAAAATAGCCCACTTCAAACACCGCGCTATACAAGGGATTGGCTCTAATGACCAGATACACCCCAGCGGTTACCATCGTCGCTGCATGGATGAGAGCGGATACAGGGGTTGGCCCCTCCATAGCGTTGGCTAACCATGTGTGCATAGGGAATTGTGCGCTCTTGCCCATAGCACCAATGAAAAGAAACACGCTAATGTAAAAGAGCATGGAATAATCGGCGTTATTGAGCATGTTAAAGACTTCTTTATACTGGAGGGTGCCAAAATTCCAAAAGATCAAAATAATCCCCATGAGCATGCCTAAATCCGTGATCCGGTTCATCACAAAGGCTTCAATAGAAGCGTTGTTTGCGCTTGTTTTATGATACCAAAAGCCAATGAGCAAGTAAGAGCATAGCCCCACCCCTTCCCAACCAATGAAAAGCCCTAAAAAATTATCGCTCAACACCAACACCAGCATGGAAAACACAAAGCCACTGAGATAGGAAAAATAGCGGTTAAACCCTGTATCATGCTCCATATAGCCTATAGAATACACATGCACTAAGAAAGAAACTAAAGTGACCACGACAATCATGACCGCATTGATATTGTCCAGCATGAGAGAAAAGCCGACTTTAAAATTCCCTACCACGATCCAATCAAACAAATATTTTTCATAGCTTTGATGATGCCATGCTTGAATGAAAAGAACCACCGCACCAATGAAAGAAACCAGTACGCACAAAGAATTGAAAACGCCCACATGCAACGCCTTAGCTTTAGCCCCAAACAGCCCCGCATAAACCGCACCGATTAAAGGCAAGAACAACACCACTGACAGCAAAGAAGAATACTGCATGCTCAACCCTTCATAGCGTTTAAAGAATCAATGTCTAAGCTCTTGTATTTCTTAAACCACAAAATCACCAAGCCCAAACCAATAGCCACCTCACTAGCGGCAATAGCGATAATAAAGAGCGCGAACATCTGCCCGTCTAAATTGTGCGTGTATTTAGAGATCGCTACAAAACCGATATTGATCGCATTGAGCATGATCTCTGTAGAAAAAAAGAGTAACAGAATGTTTTTGCGTTTCAGCATGCCCGCTAAACCAATGCAAAAGAGCAACCCTGAAACAATCAAATAGTGGTTTAACCCTATCATAGAGATTCCTTTATAAATTGCGTGTGATTTTTCCCATGGATTTTTTGAATCCCTGTAGCGATGCCTCCAACCATAGCGACTAAAAGCATTAAAGCCGCTGCTTCAAAAGGGATGAGGTAATTGGTAAAAAGCACATAACCAATCGCTTTAATGTTGGGGATTTGCGTATCAATAGTGTTGGAATTGACTTGATTAGAAAGGTTTTCGCCAATGCTAGGAGCGCTTAAAATCAAGGTGAGCAACAGCGCCACGCCAAATGAAAGAACGCACAAGATTTTAGGGCTTTGCTTGCGTTCAATGACTTCTGCAGCGGAGTTGAAAAACATCATGCCAAACGCATACATCACAATGACCGCGCCCACATACACCGTGATTTGCACCACGCCCAAAAACTCAGCGTCTAGCAAAAAGAAAAAAGCAGAGATAAAAACCATGCTGCTAGCGAGAGCGGTAATGGCATAGAGGATATTCGTGGTGGTGATCACCACTAACGCCATGCTTAAAGTAAGGACCGCAAAGAAATAAAAGGCAATGGTTTCAAACATTTTCATCTCCCTTATTACTTTCTGGGCTTGGAGACTCTTCTTTGGATTCTTCTTTTGAAGGCTCTTGGACATAATCTAAAGGGGTGGCTTGCATGCGTTCGTTGTAATTAGGGCTTACCGCACCAAAGCCTAAAAATTCGGCATGCGAGCAGTTTTTAGCGTCTTGTTCGCTCGTTAGAAATTCGCTTTTAGAGCCGTATTGGGAGCGTTGGGTGCTGGCGTTTTCAAACCGATTCCCCATAACAATCGCTAATTCTGGGCAAACTTCCGCGCACAACCCGCAATAAATGCAACGCCCCAAATTGATCGTGTAAGAATCGATCTTTTTGCGGTTGTCTTCGCCCTTATGCGTGATGATCCTTATGCAATTGCTCGTGCAAATCTTTTCGCACAGCCCACAACCTATACACCTTTCAGAGCCTGAGTCTAAAAGCCGTTGCAGATTATGCACCGCGCGATAGCGTGGGCTTAAAGGGAGTTGTTCCATAGGGTAATGGATGGTTACGCTTGGGCTAAAAAATTCCTTGATCGTAAGCCCTAACCCTTTGAATAGATCCAAACCCAAGCTTGTTTTAACGGTGTCTTTAAACTGCTCGGTCGCGCTATGGACTTCGGCTCGTTTAGGAAGTTGCTTGTATTCTTGTTTGGCCATAAAACCTCCTTTAAATTAAAATGATAATGCCTGTTAGCACGATATTCAATAACGCTAAAGGCAACATGATTTTCCAGCACATATCCATCAACTGATCGGGCCTTACATGCGGATAAGTCGCTCTAACCCACATGGATAAAAAGACAAAAAAGCCCGCTTTAATCAAAATCGCTATGCCTCCAGGGATAAAGCCCCATGCGTTAAACCCGCCAAAAAACACAATAGAAATCACAAAGGAAAAAGCGAATAAATGCGCGTATTCCGCTAAAAAGAACATGCCCCATTTCAAGCCGCTGTATTCGGTGCAATACCCTGCTACAATCTCGGCTTCATGCTCTAACAAGTCAAAGGGGGTTCGATTCAATTCAGCATAGCTTGCGATCAAAAACAAAACAAACGCTAGAGGCTGCTTAAACACAAGCCAGTCTAAAAACCCACCGCTTTGGTAATGATTGATTTCCACTAAAGAGAGCGATCCTACCACCATTAAGGGGGCTAGAATGGTTAAAGTGCTGACCACTTCAAAGCTGAGCAGTTGGATCGTCGCTCTTGCGGAGCCAATTAAAGAGTATTTGTTATTAGAAGCAAGCCCGGCTAAAATAGGCGCATAAATCCCTGCTGAACCCACGGCTAAGAAAAATAAAAAGCCAATGTTGATGTCAGAAATAAGGGGCTTGATTTCATAGCCAAACAGAGTGAAATTAGGGAAAAAGGGGATGGGCGCCATGGACACAAACGCGCTCACCATCGCAATAATAGGTGCTAGCGTGAAAATAAACTTATTCGCGCCTTGAGGGATAATGTCTTCTTTAGTGAAAAGCTTAATGCCGTCTGCTGCGACTTGCAAGAGTCCAAAAGGCCCCACATAACAAGGCCCTAAACGGCGTTGGAAATAGGCTAACACTTTCCTTTCAATATAAGTGGCAAAGCCTCCTAAAGCCGAAAAAACAGCGACTAAAATCAAAATTTTAATCAAGGTTTCAATGATATAAGCGCTCATGCTTGCTCCTTTAAATCCACGCTATCAAACACGCCCTCTCTAAAAAAGTTAGAATGGTTTGTCAAAAGAGAAGGCGAAATGACAAACACCTCCTGATCCAAGCTCTCATCAAGATACAAAACGCCTGTTAATTCCTCTTCTTCTTTAGATAAAGTGATGTTTTGCCCCACTTCTTTATCCAATTTTTTAAGAAAGCTTTAGACACATAAATACCAGTCTTTAATTGCAAATTCTCGCTTTTATGGGTAGCGTTATTGAATTGCGTTTCTGGGTATTTTAAATAAGCGTTGAAAGCGATTTTTTCTTTTAAAGGCTTGATGGGTTCGCATTTTGTTTTTTCATGCTCTTTAGCACTGTTTTCAAAATGGCTTGTTCCTAATAAATAGCCTCTGTGATTGACCCTGTCATTAGTGAAATAGTTGGTTAGATGATCAAATTCTATGGCTTTAAAGCCCACTTCTGTAGGGAGTTTGTGGGTGCATTCTATGAGGTTTTCTTCCACAAAGCCAAAGCCTTGCACAATATCGCTCAAGTCATAGCCCTCAAACCTTAAAGCCGGTTTTAAGGGCAACACACGCCCTTCAATATTAGTGATTGTGCCTTCTAGCTGGTTGAGACTGGGCAAAATAAAATCCACTTTACTCACAGCGTTTTTCCCAAAAACCCTATCGTCGCTATTGATAGTGAAATCCCCTTGAGCACGAATGCCTACGATTTTTTCATGTTCAAAAATTTCTTCGCTCAATTGACAAATAGAAGCGATGCCTAAAGCGTTCGCACTCGGGGGGATAAGAATGAGTTTAATAGCACTTTTTTGGGCTAACAAACGCAACATTTTAGCGATATTGTGGGCTTGTTTGTGGCTATAAATTTCTTCGCCAACCACTAGCAGGGTGTTATTTGATTTTTGCAAAAGAGCGAGAATTTTTTCATAAGTTTCTAAATTGATGCCCGCTTCTTCAAGCAACAAGTAAGTGGTTTTGGTAGGGACTTCAATGCTTTCTTCTTTAACCTCTGTCTTGTTTTCTGTTTGATTTTCTTTTGGAGCAGCTGCTTCTTCTTGATTTTCTTCTTTTGGAGTAGTCGCTTCTGTTTTATTCTCTTCTTGATTTTCTGCCTTATTTTCTCCAATACTGCACCCTTGCTCGGCTTGTTCTAAAGCTTTTTTTCGCTCTTCTTCTAAGGCTTTAAGAGCCGCTTCATCCACAATGCTTTGCTTGGAATCTTCTAAGCTTTTTAGAGCCGCGCTTTCAATGTTAAGCATTTTTAAAAGCATGCCTAAAAGGATTTCTTCAGCCCCCACTTCATGGGTGATGCAAAAAGAACTTCGGCACAAATTCGCTAGCGCGTTATCCTTAATAGGGTGCATAGCGATCAAAGAAGCTTTATTGAGTTTGAGAGCGTTATTAATAGCATAGCGCACTAAAGGGTTTTCTGTTTTGATAGAAGATCCTATCGTAACGACTAAATGAGAAGTTTTAATCTCTTCAATACTGGGGCGTTTAACCTCGCCCAATACCTTTAAGAATTGCTGGAAATGATACGCTTCTTGATTGTAGATTTTAAAATTCAATTCTTTCCTCAAACGCTCTATTAAAAACGCCTCTTCATTCGTAATATCCCCACCTATTCGCACCGCTTCGCATTCTTTGAGAGCGTTTTGCGCTTCTTTAAGATTGGTGCTGCCTTTAGGGCTAGAGCTCACGTCAAAAGCAAACCGGCCTGCCCCACAAATAGGGTTATGGTAAAAATCATTAAGCACCCTAAAAATCTTAGATTCTTCGCCTAGAGTATCAAAATGACGCACATCATAGGAAATCAAACACCCGGCTGAACAATGCGAACAGGTAGAATGGATCTTTTTTAATTCCCATGCGTTAGCCGTGTAAGCGAAATCTTTATAGCTCAAAGCACCCACAGGGCATACCGCAATGCATTCCCCGCAATCATAACAAGGCACACTGCCCACAAAAGAAATAATGCCTTTTTGCTTGCGACTCCACACGCTAAAAGCGTCTTTGGACATGCTGTCTTTAAATTTATCCGGAGCGTGCAAGTCGGCTTTAGTGGCTTTAAGGTTGTTTTCGCCCACATTGTCCTTACAAGTGGTTACGCACCTTTCGCACATGATGCACAAATTAGGGTCATACAAGGCTTTTGCCCATGAATCTAGCGCTTTAAAATCATCAGCCACCGCATAGGGTTGGTGCTCCACGCCGGTTAAATGCGTCATGTCTTGCAATTCGCACTCCCCGCTCTTATCGCACACGCCACACTCTAGGGGGTGGTTGACATCATAAGTTTGCATGATGCTTTTTCTTTCATCCATGAGCGTTGGGGTGTTAGTGAGAATGGTGGCGTTGTTTTTGGCTTTCGTGTTGCAGCTATAAATGCGTTTGCCATCCATTTCAACCATGCACATTTTGCATGCGACCGTGGGCGAACAACCGCTTAAATAGCAAATGGTAGGGATGTAGATCCCAGCGCTCCTAGCGGCCTCTAAAACGCTTTGTCCCTCTTGGCATTCAATCGTTTTGCCATTGATATTCATTGTGATCATGAAATTCCTTGAGAGTGGGATAAAATAGGGATATAAGGGTAGGTGTCAAAAAACGCCCCTTCTAAAATCGCAATCAAGCCCTTCAAATGGGGGCTTTCTTCTAACTCGCATTCTAGCGTTTGATTGGAGATTTGAAACACCGCTTTAGAATGCTTAATCTTGTTAGCGATCTTAAATTGCTTGGAAAAAGACAATTTGGGGGGTTTAAGGCTCTTATAAGAAACATAGACAAACGAGCCGCTAGCCTCACCCATTCGCTCTAAAAGCTCTAAATCTTTTGATTGGAGTTGTGATTCAAAAGGCAAAACGCCCTCTTTTAGGGCTGTTTCTAGCAGCCATTCTTGATCTTTAGAATCATAAAAAGCGGTCGTTGCACTTGAATCATTGCAAGGGATATGCAAAATTTCTAGGTAGTTTTGCAACCCGCTTAAAAGGGTGTATAAAAAAGCGCTATGAGCATGCTTAGTGATTTCTCTGTTTAAAACAAGCGCCCTTTTTTTTGCTTTAACAATAAGCACAATAAGCTCTTGCAATTCCTCTTCGCTCATGTTCGCTTCAGAGCTTAAATATCCTACATCAACCTTTTCTAAAGCATGCCCTTTTAATTGGGAAGTTTTTTCTAAAATGCCCCTTAAAATCAAAGCCAAAATCGCCGCTTCCGTGTGGATTTCATACGACGCAAAAAGGCAATTTTCTTGCAAGTCTCTTGTATCTTGTAGGGGTCTTAACAAGGCGTAGGGGCGTTTTGATTGGTTAATGCTTCCTAAAATCAATCGTTCATTTTCATTCAAACAAGCGTTTGAAAACCCTCCAAACAAAACGCACAAATCGCTTTTTTCTAAAAGGTGTAAGCTATCTTTGGTCATCTTGTAATTGATTTCAAACCCTTTTTGAAGAGATAATTTTTCTAAACAATAGGCTTCTTTCAAGCTAATTGAAGAGCTTGCACTTAAGGGAGAATTTAGGGGGTTAAAGCCGCTCAAAATCAAGCCTTTTTTCTCACGACAATCGTCCAATCCGCTTGATTGAAACGCAAAGAATTGAGGAGCTCATGCCCTTTAGATTGGATAAATTCAGCACTCTTAGGGATATTAGAAAAATCCCCCACTTCAAACATGAAAATAGCGACTTCATTAGGTTGCATTTCTTTTTCAATCAATTCTTCTAAGCGTTCAAAAATATCTGCTTTTAAGGGGCGTAAATCAAAGCGTTTCATCTATCCACCTCGCCAAACACCGCATTGGTTGAGCCAATCACGGTTACTGCATCCGCTAAATATTGCCCCACTAAAATATCGCTTAAAGCCCCAATGTGATAAAAGCTAGGGGCTCTGATTTTTAGTCTATGAGGATACGGCTCGCCCTCTGAATGGATAAAAAACCCTAATTCCCCTTTGGGGCTTTCTGTGGGGGCATACACTTCCCCAACGGGCGGGCGCATGCCTTGAGCCACTAAAACAAAATGCTGCATCAAGGCATAATTTTGCGTCATTATATCTTCTTTAGGGGCAGAAATATAATGCGGGTTTTGAGCCATGATAGGCGTATCGGTTTTAGCATACATAGGAATGAGCTGTTCAATGATGCGAATGCTTTCATCAATTTCTAGCATATACAAACAATACCGATCATAACTATCGCCATAATTGCCCACCGGCACATCAAAATCAAGCTCTTTATAAAGCTCATAAGGCTCTTCTTTTCTAATGTCATAAGCGATCCCAGTCCCTCTTAGCATGATACCGCTCATGCCCCAACTTTGCGCCATTTTTGGCGTTACAACGCCCACATTTTCCAAGCGCATCCGCCAAATGCGATTCTTATCCAATAAGCCTTGAATGAGTTTTTTGCATTCCCTCATTTCGCCTAAAAACTTTTTTAAGCCCTCTAACCAATTCGGGGGTAAATCCAAAGGCACGCCCCCAATCCTTATAGCGTTATGCGTGAGCCTAGCCCCGCAATAATCCTCCATCAAATCCAACCCGTATTCCCTCGTTTTAAACGCATACAAGAACACGCTCATCGCCCCCACATCTAAAGCATGCACGCTGATAAAAAAGATGTGTGAAATCATGCGGTTAAGCTCTAGTAAAATCGTGCGGATCACTTGTGCTCGGCGCGGGATTTCTAAATTGAGCAAGGTCTCTACCGCATAAGCGTAAGCGTAATTATTGCTGGTAGAAGAAGTGTAATCCAACCTGTCGGTAGTGGGCATGTATTCGTTATAGGTCATGTTTTCGCCTAACTTTTCACAGCCTCTATGCAAGTAGCCAATTTCAGGGGTAGCCTTAATGATTTTTTCGCCCTCTAATTCCAAAATCAAGCGCAATTGCCCATGGCTACTGGGGTGTTGAGGACCAAAGTTTAAAATCATTTGGTTATCGTCATGTTCAAAAATGATGTTTTCAAACTGGGGGTTGAGTTTCGTGAAATTTTGAGCCATTTTATAGCCTCTTTTTTAAGATAGTGGGGGCGATTTTGTGCAAATCTTTGACAAAAGGGATTTTCTTAAACGCATGCTTTTCTTCTATTTCTTTTAATTCTTCGCCCTTGCCCTGCTCATAGCCAATTTTGGCGAAATTGAAAGTGTCTTTTTCATCCACTCTCGCGCTGTCTCTCTGTTCTTTACCCACCACTTCTCGGTATTCTTTGCCAAAAATTTTATCCACTTCATACCATTGGGCGAATTCATCGCCTTTGAGCGGGTAAGAACGCAATAAGGGGTGGCCTACCCAATCATGCGGCATGATAAGGCGTTTCAAATAGGGGTGTTTGTCAAACACAATACCAAGCATGTCATACGCTTCCCTTTCGCTCCAATTAGCCGATCGGTATAAAAAACTCAAAGAATCCACGCTCTCATTAGGTAACAAAACGCACTTCACGCGCACCCTACGGCGGTTCTTACAGCTATCGCTAAAGCCCACGAATTGATAAAACAATTCAAAATGCCCTTTTTTAGCGCACAAATCTATCGCACTCATTTCGCTCAAACACTCATAACCCAAATGCCTTAAAATCGTAGCGACAGAAAAAATATCGTCTTTTTTGATCCAAAACACAGCCGTGTTAGTCTCTATGTATTTGTCTAAAATCTCATGTTTGTAAGAAAGGTGGTTGTAAATGATCTCATAAGCACTACCCTCTAAATATTTTTTAGGGGTGGGTTCTATGATTTTATAGGGGTCATGCTGGCGCGATTGTTTTTGCACATCTTCATAGGGGGATTGTTTTCTTACCATCACACTAACCTTTTAGGAGCGTCTTGTTTGATCGCTTTAGAGCGTCTGATCTTATCTTGCAAAACCATAAGGGCGTATTGTAAAGTCTCTGGGCGCGGTGCACAACCGGGCAAGTAAATATCCACAGGAACGATCCTATCCGCTCCTTGAACGGTCGCATAAGTGTTAAACATCCCGCCCGTGTTAGCGCAACTCCCCATAGAAATCACCCATTTAGGTTCAGGCATTTGATCATAGAGCCTGTGCATAAACTCGGCATGCTTTTTAGTGAGCGTGCCAGCGATGATCATCACATCAGATTGCCTAGGACTCGCTCTAAAAATCGTGCCAAATCTGTCAAAATCAAACCTTGAACCCCCTGTCGCCATCATCTCAATCGCGCAACACGCCAAGCCATAAGTTAAGGGCCAGAGCGAATTAGAACGCCCCCAATTCAATAATTTATCCAAAGTGCTTAGAACAACCGGTGCTTGTTGCATTATTTCACCTCTAATTTTTGCCAGCTCAAAGCGTTTCGCTTTAAAGCGTAAATAAAACCAATGGTTAAAAAGAAGACAAAGCCTAGCATTTCAATGAGCCCAAACAAACCTAATTTTTTAAAATCAATCGCCCAAGGAAACATGAAAACGATTTCTACATCAAATAAGATAAAAAGCATGGCCATGATATAGAAATGGTGCGACACTCTATTAGGCTGTTTGAGAGCCACAGGCCCGCATTCATAGGGAGCGAGCTTGAGCTTTTCGCCCTTTTTTTGAGCCATTTTACGGCTTAAAAACCTTTGAATCCTTAAGGTTAAGTTAAACACCCAAAAGGTGAATACTAGCAAAACAAAAACGCCAAAATAGGGGTGATTCAATGCTTCTGTGGCTTGTTGCATCAGGCTCTCAAACTCCTTTAATTATTACTTTTAGCAAACGATGGAAGCAATTAAACCATGTTTTTGCTAATCGTTAGCTGAAAAAATAAAAATTATTTCAACATCTCTTAAGAGGCCATTTCTATGAGTTTGGGCATTAAATCTTGCATGGCATGCACCGCGCTTTCATTAATGCATTGGATATTCTGGGGCAAACGGGCGTTTTTAGCTTTAGGGTCAATGTAATAAATGAGGGCGTCTTTATGCGCATGCGTGTAGAGGCTAGCGGCGGGATAGACTTGCAAAGAAGTGCCAATGATGATTAAAAGATGCGCTTGTTTGACTAAAGAAATCGCTTCTTTAAGCAAAGGCACCTCTTCGCCAAACCACACAATATCAGGGCGTAATTGCGATTTGTCTTTGGCCAAGTCGCCTAAATTCAAGTCCTTTTCCCACCTATAGACTAAATTAGGATCTTTTTCGCTGCGAACACTTAACAATTCTCCGTGCAAGTGCAAAATGCGAGAAGAACCCGCCCTTTCATGCAAATCATCTACATTTTGGGTAATGATATTGACTTGATAGTGTTTTTCCAATTCCGCTAAAGCCTTATGAGCCTTGTTAGGATAAACTTCAAAAAGCTGTCGGCGCCTTTGGTTGTAAAAATCCAACACTTTTTGCGGATTCTTTTTCCAGCCATAAGGCGAAGCAACTTCCATGATGTCATGCCCTTCCCACAAACCGCCAGCGTCCCTAAAGGTTTTAATCCCGCTCTCTGCTGAAATGCCAGCCCCACTTAAGATCACTAAATTTTTCATGTTTCCTCCTTGATAATTTCAATATGAGTGCCGCTGAATTTGTCATGCAAAAAAAACTTAAAAATAAAAGGCACAACAAACCCTATGAGTAACCCCATGCTCAACACCCACAAAACAAACCGCCACAACGCTAAAAAAAAGCCCACCTTTTTGCCATTATTTTTGACCAATTTAAACTGAGCGTAACGCATGCCAGGGCTTTGGGATTTAAAAGCGATAAAAAAGCTGTGCGTTAGGGCGTAAAAAAGCAGGCATAAAAAAATCGCGCTCTGGTTTTCCCTAAAATCCTTCGCGCTCCCTAAAATCGCATAAGTCATTATATAAAGCATGGGGGTATAAATCATAAAAATATCGGTGATGAAGGCTTTTAAGCGTAAAGAGAGATTCAACCCCTTTAAAGGGCTTTCTAAAGCGCGTTTTTTTTCTGGGGTTTTATTTTTTTTAGTTTTTTTAGTTGCCACGACTTCCTGGCTTTATAGCGACGCTAGTAGCGCATAAAGGGCAAGAGTTAGGCTTGTGCATGTCAAAAACAAAATCTTCTAAAGCAAAAAGGGGTAAATGGCTAGGCAAACATGCGCCCTCTTGGGCTTTTAAATGAGAATGGGTGCGTTTGCAAATACCCCGATTGGCTAAAGCACCAAAAGCCACGATTTGAGTGCCCTTTTCTTCTAAAACTTTAGCGCATTCCATAGCGGATTTTCCTGTGGTGATGATGTCTTCGCACACTAAAATTTTTTCGTTTTTTTTGACTTCAAAACCACGCCTTAATGTCATGATATTATCCACCCTTTCAGTGAAGATAAAACGCACGCCTAAAGCCCTTGCAAGCTCATACCCAGCCAAGATCCCCCCAATAGCCGGCGAGCACACGCATTCAATATTCAAATGAGCTTCTTGGATTTGTTTGGCTAATTCTAGCGCTAATTGTTCGGCTAGTTTGGGATCTTCTAAGACTTTAGCGGATTGCAAATAATAATTGGAATGAAACCCGCTGCTGAGCAAGAAATGCCCCTCTAATAGCGCTTGAGCGTTTTGATAACATGCCTTAATATCCATGGTTTAAACCTTTAAAATCGCGTCTTCTTTGTTTTTCACGCTTTCATCAATTTTTTTAATGGCTTCATCGGTGATTTTTTGGATCTGCTCTTGGGCTTTTTTGCTTTCATCTTCGCTGATTTCTTTGTCTTTTTCTAATTTTTTACCTTGTTGTTAGCGTCTTGGCGGGTATTCCTTACAGCCACTTTAGCCTTTTCACCCATCGCTTTGGCGTCTTTTGCGATGAGCTTTCTTTGTTCGGTTGTCATGGGTGGGAAAAAAAGCTTGATCGTTTCGCCGTCGTTATTGGGATTGACGCCAATATTGGCTTCTTGAATGGATCTTTCAATTTCTTTGAGCAGGTTTTTTTCCCACGGGTTGATTTGAAGGGTGGTCGCATCCAAGCTCATCACAGAGCCGACTTGATTTAATGCCGTGGGCGTGCCGTAATAATCCACTTTAATGTGATCTAAAATATTGACTGAAACTTTCGCGCTCCTTAGAGTGGAAAAATCTCTGTTTAAAGCTTGAACGCTTTTTTGCATCAAATCTTTGGTTTCATTATAAATGGCTTGTAGCATTATTTTTCATCCTTTTTTTGGTTTGTATGGGCGTTGGTTTGTGTCGCATGCGTTTTAGGCTTTTGGTGGGTGGTTGGGGGCGTTTTGGCGTTCTCTTTGGTTTTTTCAACACCCTTTATGCCATTTTCTTTGGCGTCATTTTTTTCGTTCTCTTCATTCTTTTTGGGGCTTTCAACAAAAGGCGTTTTGGCTGGCTCTTTAGGAAGCTCTTTAGGCGTTTGTGTAGGCATTAAAGGATTAGTGGGGGCTTGCTCTAAAGGGTTGAGCGTTGGGTTGAGTGTGGGATTAAGCGTAGGGTTGAGCGTGCCGGTGGCAGGGACTAAGGGCGAAAGCTCTTTGTTGGTTTTAGTTTCATCTAAAACGCTTTTGCCGTATTCTTTGTTGTAAAAATAGCCCAAAGCGATGGTGTTGATGACAAACAATAAGCCTAAAAACATGGTCATTTTCGCCATAAAGCTTGCGGGTCCTTTAGCGCCAAATAAAGAATCGTTGCTCCCGCTATAAGCCCCTAAGCCGATGCTAGAACTTTTTTGCAACAAAACCACCACCACAATCAATACCGCTAAAACAATTTGTAAGCCTAACAGAGCGCTCGTCATAAACACTGATTCCTTAAATGCCTAAAATTTAGAAAAAATTAGGCTTAATCTTATCTAAAATTTGCTAAGAATATACTAAAATTTAGTTTTAATTTTAAGCATGGCGCATTAAGGCGGTGGTGTTGGACTCTTTTTATTCATTTAATCAGCATGCATTTAATCAGCATGCATTTAATCAGCATGCATTCAATCAGCATGCATTCAATCGGCATGCCAAAACTTACCACCTCTTTGCCCATATCCAGCAGCAAATCGCTATTTGTCTTGTCCAATTTTTAAAACAAAAACATTACGCTAAAGTTTTGGATTTAGGATCGGGGAGTGGGGCTGTTTTTAACGCTTTAGAGCGGCAACATATTGTGATTGAAAATTTTATCGCTTTGGATAATTCCATAAACATGCTCAAATTACACCCCACGCATTCTATCAACATTCAAAAAATCTCTTTAGAGCATGCGGATTTTGAAGAACATGTTTTTTGCGATTACGATCTGATTGTGTCCTCTTCATCTTTGCAATGGGCAAGGGATTTAAAAAGCGTTTTAGAAAAAATCGCTCTTTTTAGTAAGGAGACCGCTTTAGCTATCCATACGGATTTTAGTTTGCATGAAGTGCATGAGTTTTTAGGCACGCCTTCGCCTTTAAGGGATCTCAAAACGCTCAAATCCTTAATCAAAAACGCTTTTAAAAATTTTCAAATAGAATTGGAAAACAAGCGCTTCGCTCTTTATTTCAACCGCAAACAAGATGCTTTGAATTACCTTAAAAAATGCGGTCTTTTGGGGGGTTCAACGCTGAGTTTCAAGCAAAAAAAACATTTTTTTCAAAACATGGCGTTTGAAAAATTGAGCTATGAAGTGTTACTCTTTTCTGGGATCAAGCGTTCTTAAAAACTAAGATAAATTAAAATATTAAAATTAGGTGGTTACAATAAACGCTAAACTAATGAGCGAGAAACAACATGCACAAAAAACGAGTCTTTTCAGGCATCCAACCTACCGGGCAAATCCATTTGGGCAACTATTTAGGAGCGATCAAACATTGGGTAGAGGCGCAAGATGAATATGAAAACCTTTTTTGCGTCGTCAATTCGCATGCGATTACTTTGCCCATAGATCCTATATTTTTAAAATCCCAAAGCTATGAACTGGTCAAATTGCTTTTGGCTTGCGGGATTAATCCCAAGCAATCGGGGTTATTCATTCAAAGTGAAATTGATGAGCACCCGGCTTTAGCATGGCTATTAAATTGTCAGGTGTCTATGGGGGAAATGCAAAGAATGACGCAATTCAAAGACAAGTCTTTAAAAAACCCTAAAAGCGTGAATGTGGGGCTTTTCAATTACCCTATTTTAATGGCGTCAGATATTTTATTATACCAAAGCGATTTAGTGCCAGTGGGCGAAGATCAAAAACAGCATTTAGAGCTCACACGAAACATTGCAGAAAAATTTAACAGGGATTTTGGGAGCTGCTTTAAAGTGCCAGAGCCTTTGATTGCTAAAGTGGGGGCAAGGGTTATGGGGCTAGATGATCCAAAAGTGAAGATGAGTAAATCGCATCAAGGGGCTAACCATGCGATTTTTCTTTTAGATGAGCCAGACATTATTGTAAGAAAAATCAAAAAAGCGGCCACTGATTCTATGGGCGTTATTGCATTTGATGAAAAAAGAGAGGGCGTTTTTAACCTTTTAAATATCTACATGCTTTTAAGCAATGAGAGCCCAGAAAACATAGAAGAGCGTTTCAAAAATAAGGGCTATGGGGATTTTAAAAAGGAATTGGCTGAAGTAATGATCCAAGCTTTAAAACCCATCCAAGAAAGATACAAAGAAATCAGCGATGATGAAGTGAAAGCCGTTTTAAATGGCGGTGTCAAAAAAGCCAGGCCTTTAGCGCAAGCGACTTACCAAAAGGCTAAAGAATTGATGGGGTTGGTTTGAGTGGTCTTTAAAATTTTAGGCTTATGGTTAGGGGTGTTTTGTTTCCTTAAGGCTACGCCTTATTTATACTTGGGCGAAGAGCCTAAATATAAAGACAATTTCACGCATTTTGAATACGCTAACCCTAACGCCAGAAAAGGCGGTGTTTTAAGAAATGACGCCATAGGGACTTTTGATAGCCTTAACCCTTTTGCACTCAAAGGCACTAAAGCCGAAGGCTTGGATCTCATTTATGACACTTTAATGGTGCAAAGTTTGGACGAACCTTTTGCAGAATACCCCTTGATCGCTAAAGACGCACAAGTAGCTAAGGATAACAGCTATGTGATTTTTACCTTAGACAAAAGAGCGAGATTCAGCAATAACGCTCCCATTTTAGCGAGCGATGTGAAGTTTAGCTTTGATACGATAATGGAATTAGGATCGCCTATTTATAGGCAGTATTACCAAGATGTTAAAAAGGCGGTTGTCTTAGACAAACACCATGTTAAATTCATTTTCAAAACCACTGAAAATAAAGAGTTGCCCCTTATTTTAGGGCAGTTGCAAATCTTTTCCAAAAAAGCGTTTCAAAAGGATTATTTTGAAAAAAACCCCTTACTCATTCCTGTTTCTAGCGGCCCTTATGTGATCGCTTCTTTTGATGTGGGCAAGAAAATCACCTACCAAAAAAACCCCAATTATTGGGCGAGGAATTTGCCTAGCAGAAAGGGGCAATTCAATTTTGATGAGATCAAATTTGAGTATTACAAAGATGAAACCGTTGCCTTACAGGCTTTTTTAAGCGGGGCGTATGATTGGCGCCTTGAAAGCACGGCTAAGGTTTGGGCTAGGGGTTATGTGGGGAAAGCTATGGATAATAAAAAAATCACTAAATACCTCATAGCCCACAAAATGCCAAGCGGCATGCAAGGGTTTTTCTTCAACACGCGCCGAGAAATTTTCAAGGATAAAAGGGTGCGTGAAGCCTTGTTTTATGCGTTTGATTTTGAATGGGCGAATAAAAATTTGTTTTTTTCGCAATACAAACGCACCACTAGTTTTTTCAGTAACTCTATCTATGCATCCCCTCCCCTCCCAAGCCCTGAAGAAAAAGTTCTGTTAGCCCCTTATGAAAAGAGTTTGGATGAAAGGGTTTTTAAAGAGCCTTATGTCGTGCCTAGAACCGATGGGGTTGATGTTTTAGGCTATAATTTGAGGGAAAATTTAAAATACGCTCAAAAGCTTTTAGAGAGCGCGGGCTTTTCCTACAAAAACATGCGTTTGGTGGATAAGAATAACAAGCCGTTTAGTTTCACTTTGCTTTTAAACAGCCCAGCCTTTGAAAGACTGGCCCTAGCCTTTGCTAAAAACTTAAAGGTGTTAGGGATTGAAATGAAAATCCAAAGAGTGGATTTAAGCCAGTATGTCAATCGGATCAAAAGCTATGATTTTGACATGATTGTAGGAGTGATTGGCCAATCGTCTTTCCCGGGTAATGAGCAGCGCTTTTATTTTGGCTCTTTGAGCGCGAAAGAAAAAGGCACAAGAAATTATGCGGGAATCTCTAGTAAAGCGGTAGATGATTTGATTGAAAAAATCATTAACGCTAAAGATTACAAGGAGCAATTAGCTGCCATTCAAGCGATGGATAGGGTGCTATTGTGGGGGTTTTATGTGATACCGCATTTTTATTTGCCTAATTACAGGATCGCAGCGTATAATTACATTGGCATGCCTGAAATCAGCCCTAGCTATGGATTTTCGCCGTATTTATGGTGGATAAAAGAAAAGGATCTTCAATGATTGCTTACATCCTTAAACGCTTGCTTTTGATTATCCCTACTTTATTAGCCATCATGACGATTAATTTTTTTCTGATCCAATCCGCTCCAGGAGGTCCTATAGAGCAGATGATGGCCAAAATCAATAACACGCAGTCCAAAGAGATTCAAGGCGTTGTTAAAGAGCGTTCGTATAGGGCGTCTCAGGGGCTGGAGAGCGATTTGTTAGAAAATTTAAAAAAACTCTATGGTTTTGACAAGCCCATAGGGGAGCGCTATCTTCTCATGCTCAAAAAATATCTGCAATTTGATTTTGGGGAGAGCTTTTATCGCCAGATTAAAGTGATAGATTTGATTAAGGAAAAATTGCCCGTATCCATTTCGTTAGGGTTTTTTAGCACGATTTTGATTTATCTTATTTCTATCCCTTTAGGGATTTTCAAGGCCAAACGCAATAACGAGCCTTTAGATGTGCTAAGCAGCGTGGTGATCATTGTCGCTAACGCTATCCCGGCCTTTTTGTTTGCGGTGGTGTTGATCGTGTTTTTTGCCGGAGGGAATTATTGGCACTGGTTCCCTTTAAAGGGGCTAGTGAGCGATAATTTTGAAAGTTTGAGCGCGTTAGGTAAAATCAAGGATTATTTATGGCATATCACTTTGCCCATTCTTTGCATTTCTTTAGGGGGTTTTGCAAGCCTCACGCTTTTAGTGAAAAACTCTTTTTTAGATGAAATGGGCAAGCTTTATGTACTGAGTGCTAAGGCTAAGGGCTGTTCAGTGGGGCGTATTTTTTATGCGCATGTGTTCCGTAATGCGATTTTATTAGTGGTGGCGGGTTTCCCGCAGGCTTTTTTGGGCATGTTTTTTAGCTCAAGTTTGTTGATAGAGATTGTTTTTAGCTTGGATGGGTTAGGGCTTTTAGGGTATGAAAGCATTGTGAGTAGGGATTATCCCGTTGTGTTTGGTTCGCTTTATATTTTCACGCTTTTAGGTTTGGTGGCGAGTTTGATAAGCGATTTGCTCTGCGTGGCGATTGACCCTAGGATTGATTTTGAAAAGCGTTGAGGGTAGGAATGAAAACTGAGATGAAATCTTCTTTAAAACTTTTTATGCGGCCTTTGTTGGTGGTTTTGGCGTTCATGTTGTTGTATGCTTTAGCGCATGCTGTGCTTGGTTTTTATGTGAAAAAAGACAGCGCTCCAATAAGCCCAAATGCAGAAAAAAGCGAGACAGAGCG
This sequence comes from Helicobacter pylori, assembly GCA_008032955.1. NCBI lineage: Bacteria > Pseudomonadati > Campylobacterota > Epsilonproteobacteria > Campylobacterales > Helicobacteraceae > Helicobacter > Helicobacter pylori. The sequence goes on along the minus strand of CP032046.1, from coordinate 1,133,257 downwards.
TCAAAACAGCGCGCTTTCGCCCAAAGAAGAAGCCAACGCAACCACAACCGCCACAGAAGAAAGCCCCACCAAAGACACAGCGCCACCTTTAGAAACAGCCGCACAAGAAAAAGAAACCAAACAAGAGCGAGAAAAAGAAAACGAGTCTAAACAAAACAGCGTCCCGCCCGTTCAAAACAACCAAAAAGCCCCTACAATCTCTACAATGGGAAAAAAACCTTTAGAGTATAAAGTCGCAGTCAGTGGCGTGAATGTGCGCGCTTTTCCCAGCACAAAAGGTAAAATCTTGGGATTGCTTTTAAAAAATAAAAGCGTGAAGGTTTTAGAAATCCAAAACGATTGGGCTGAAATTGAATTTTCTCACGAAACAAAGGGTTATGTGTTTTTAAAACTTTTAAAAAAGGCTGAATGAAAGAATAATGAAATTAAAATCTTTTGGGGTTTTGGGAAATCCCATCAAACATTCCAAATCGCCCTTAATCCATAACGCTTGTTTTTTGACTTTTCAAAAAGAATTAGGGTTTTTGGGGCATTACCACCCCATATTACTCCCTTTAGAAAGCCATATCAAAAACGGGTTCTTGCATTTGGGATTGAGTGGGGCTAATGTAACTTTACCCTTTAAAGAAAGGGCGTTTCAAATTTGCGATAAAATCAAAGGTATCGCGCTTGAATGCGGAGCAGTCAATACGCTTGTTTTGGAAAATGATGAGCTTGTGGGTTACAATACCGACGCTTTAGGTTTCTGGCTCTCTTTGGGGAATGAGGGCTACCAGAGCGCTCTGATTTTAGGCTCTGGGGGGAGCGCTAAAGCCCTAGCGTGTGAATTGAAAAAACAAGGCTTAAAGGTGAGCGTGTTGAACCGCTCTTCTAGGGGATTGGATTTTTTCCAACGCTTGGGCTGTGATTGTTTCATGGATCCTCCTAAAAGCGCTTTTGATTTGATCATTAACGCCACTTCAGCGAGTTTGCATAACGAATTGCCTTTAAATAAAGAGGTTTTGAAAGGGTATTTTAAAGAGGGCAAGCTCGCTTATGATTTGGCGTATGGGTTTTTAACGCCCTTTTTGTCTTTGGCTAAAGAGTTAAAAATCCCCTTTCAAGACGGGAAAGACATGCTCATCTATCAAGCCTCTTTAAGTTTTGAAAAATTCAGCGCTTCTCAAATCCCTTATTCAAAGGCGTTTGAAGTCATGCGAAGCGTTTTTTGATGCAAGGGTTTTTAAGAAGCCTTTTTTTTGGGGTTAAAAAGATCCCTAAGCGATTCGCTCCCCTAGTAGAAAAGGGCGTTTTAAAAGAAGCGCTTCAATCAAACAAGGATCGCTATCTTTTAAAAGAAGGCTTTGATATAGGCAAGATTGAAAGGGTAAAAAATAAGGCGTTTTTCGTTTCTTTAGCGAAAAATTACCCCAAAGACCCTTTAATCAAAAACTTACCCCCATCTTTTAAAACAGACGCTTTGATTTTATGCAAAATAGAATGTTCTAAAAAACGCCCCATAGCCTTTTTTAAAGCCGCTCTTTTTGATGCACAAGACACGATGATAGCTTACTTGGCTAAAGAAAAAAACCAGATTGTGGCTATCCCTTTTAAAGAGCCTTTTAAAAAACCCATTCTTTTAAAGCACAGCCAAAAATCCTTATTAGAATTGCCCAGGCATTGCGTGGTAAAGATCGATCTTAAAAAGCGTGAAATCAGCGAAATTTTAGGGGCTTTAGAAGACCCTTTAATAGATGAAAACCTTTCTTTAAACCTTTTTGACAGGATTAAGGATTTTTCAAAAGATTGTTTGAATTTAGCCCAACATTACGCGCAACTCAAAGCGAGCGATTTTAAAGACAGGATCAATTATTCTCACATCCCTTTTATCACCATTGACCCCAAAGACGCTAAAGATTTTGACGATGCGATTTTTTATGATCAAGAAAAAAGGGTTTTGTTTGTGGCGGTTGCTGATGTGAGCGAATTTGTGCCGAAATATTCTAGTTTGGATAAAGAAGCTAGGGTTAGGGGCTTTAGCGTGTATTTCCCTAATAGCGTGTATCCCATGTTGCCTTTGAGTTTGTCTCAAGGGGCATGCTCACTAAAAGCGTTTGAAAAACGCCTGGCTTTAGTGTATGAAATCCCTTTAGATAATTTGGAAAACGCCCGATTGTTTCAAGGCGTTATTGAAGTTAGGGCTAATTGCACCTATGAAGAAATCAACCATTTTTTAAGCACCCAACAAAGCTCTTTAGATAAAGACTTGCAACAAAGCCTTTTGGGGTTTTTAGAAATGGCTTTAAAGTTAAAAAAGGAGCGTTTAAAAAAGGGGTTTAATTTCAATTCGTTTGAAAACAAGCTGTATTTAAATAAAGAAGGGCGTATAGAAAAAATTGAAACGCAAACAGAAAGTAACGCACACACCCTTATAGAAGAAGCCATGCTATTAGCCAACCAATCTAGCGCGAATTTATTGGATAAGCATTTTCAAAATAAGGGGATATACCGCACCCATAAAGAGCCAAGTTTGGAGCAGCAAAAACGCCTCTACGATAAGCTTTTTGATTATGAGATTGTGCGCCCTAAAAACATGGGCTTTTTTTCTTTTTTAGAGCATGCTTTAAAGATAGCCAAAGAAAAGAAATTAGAAAGAGAAGTTTCGCGCTTGATCATTAAATCTCAAAATTTAGCCCTTTATAGCCCCATGCAAGAAAGCCATTTTGGTTTGGGGTTTGCTAGCTATACGCATTTCACTTCGCCCATTAGACGATACAGCGATTTAGCCTTACACAGGCTTTTAAAAGAATTGTTGTTCCATCAAGCTAAAGGCTGTTCGTATTTGTTAGAAGAAACGCCTGAATTGTGCGCTGAGTTGAACGCTTTACAAAAAAAGGCCGCTTTGATTGAAAGGGATTTTGTCAAACGCAAATTCGCTCGCTTGGCTTTAGAACTTTTAGAAAAAGAATTTTTGGGCGTGGTTTTGGAGGTTAAAGATTGGGTGGTGGTGGGGCTAAAAGAATTAATAGGGCTTAAAGTTTTAGTCAAAACGAACAAGGTTTTTAAGTCTTTAGAAAAGGTGCGCGTTAAAATCACGCATGCGGATTTGGTTTTAGGGCAAGTTTGGGGCGAAATCACAGAAAGGATTAAAGAGCATGTATCGTAAAGATTTGGACAATTATTTAAAACAACGACTCCCTAAAGCGGTGTTTTTGTATGGGGAGTTTGATTTTTTTATCCATTATTACATTCAAACGATTAGCGCGCTTTTTAAATGCAATAACCCTGACACAGAAACTTCGTTTTTTTATGCGAGCGATTATGAAAAAAGCCAGATTGCGACCCTTTTAGAGCAGGATTCTTTATTTGGAGGGAGCAGTTTAGTCATTTTAAAATTAGATTTTGCACTGCATAAGAAATTTAAGGAAAATGATATCAATCTTTTTTTAAAAGCTTTAGAGCGGCCTAGCCATAACAGGCTTATCATAGGGCTTTATAATTCTAAAAGCGACACCACAAAATACAAATACACTAGCGAAATTATCGTTAAACTTTTCCAAAAAAGCCCCTTGAAAGATGAAGCAATCCATGCGCGCTTTTTTATCCCTAAAGCGTGGGAGAGTTTGAAATTCTTGCAAGAAAGGGCGAATTTTTTACATTTAGACATCAGCAGCCATCTTTTAAACGCTCTTTTTGAAACCAATAACGAAGATTTAAGCATTTCGTTTAACGATTTAGACAAGCTAGCGATTTTAAACGCGCCCATCACTTTAGAAGACATTCAAGAATTAAGCTCCAATGCGGGGGATATGGATTTACAAAAGCTCATTTTAGGGCTTTTTTTGAAAAAAAGCGTGCTTGATATTTATGATTATTTGTTAAAAGAGGGCAAAAAAGATGCGGATATTTTAAGGGGGTTAGAGCGCTATTTTTACCAGCTTTTTTTATTTTTCGCTCATATTAAAACGACCGGTTTAATGGATGCTAAAGAGGTTTTAGGCTACACTCCCCCTAAAGAGATTGTAGAAAATTACGCTAAAAACGCCCTGCGTTTGAAAGAAGCCGGCTATAAGAGGGTTTTTGAAATTTTTAGGTTATGGCACCTTCAAAGCATGCAAGGGCAAAAGGAATTGGGTTTTTTGTATTTGACCCCCATTCAAAAAATCATTAACCCTTGAAAAATGAACTGGTTTTGAGCTTTAATATTACTAATAAAACTCAATTTAATCCAAAAACAAGCGAAAGCAAGGTATAATTGAAAGTTTTTTAACCTTGCTCTTTTTTAGTAAAAAAAGGGCTATACAACCACAAGGAGAATGGATGAGGCATTATGAAACGATGTTTATTCTCAAACCTACTTTAGTAGAAGAAGAGATTAAATCCAAAATTGAATTTTACAGAGAAGTGATCACTAAGCATCATGGCGTGATTGAAACGAGCCTGGATATGGGCATGCGTAATTTAGCCTATGAAATCAAAAAGCACAAAAGAGGCTACTATTATGTGGCGTATTTCAAAGCAGATCCGTCCATGATTTTAGAGCTTGAAAGATTGTATCGCATCAATGAAGACGTGTTGCGTTTCATTGTGATCAAATACGAAAGTAAAAAAGAAGTGGAAGCGTGGCATGCGTTAGTGGATAGGGCTAATAAAAAGCCATCACACGCCAAAGAAAAGCATGAAAAAACCGAACACGCGCATTCTCACCACGCAGAGGAAGCAAAAAGCACAGAATCTCATAGCGAATAAGGGCTTATCATGTTTAATAAAGTGATTATGGTAGGGCGTTTGACCAGGAATGTGGAGTTGAAATATTTGCCTAGCGGTTCGGCTGCAGCTACAATAGGTTTAGCCACAAGCAGGCGTTTTAAAAAGCAAGACGGCACGCTAGGCGAAGAGGTGTGCTTCATAGATGTGCGTTTGTTTGGGCGAACGGCTGAAATCGCTAACCAGTATTTAAGCAAGGGTTCAAGCGTTTTGATAGAAGGGCGTTTGACTTATGAGAGCTGGATGGATCAAACGGGCAAAAAAAATTCCCGCCACACCATCACAGCAGACTCGTTGCAATTTATGGATAAAAAGTCAGACAATCCCCAAGCAAACGCTATGCAAGATAGCGTAATGCATGAGAATTTCAACAACGCTTATCCCGCTAATTATAACGCTCCTAGCCAAGATCCTTTCAACCAAGCCCAAAGTTATGCGCAAAACGCTTACGCTAAAGAGAATTTACAAGCACAGCCGTCCAAGTATCAAAACAGCGTGCCTGAAATCAATATTGATGAAGAAGAAATCCCCTTTTAAGGGTTAAAATTAAGGAGACATTATGGAAAGAAAACGCTATTCAAAACGCTACTGCAAATACACCGAAGCTAAAATCAGCTTTATTGACTATAAAGATTTAGACATGCTCAAGCACACGCTATCAGAACGCTATAAAATCATGCCAAGGCGATTGACAGGCAATAGCAAAAAGTGGCAAGAAAGGGTGGAAGTGGCGATCAAAAGAGCCCGCCACATGGCTTTAATCCCCTACATTGTGGACAGGAAAAAGGTCGTGGATAGCCCTTTTAAACAGCACTGAATTTTTTAGGGCTAATGGGGGGCATGCCCTTTTTAATCTTATTTAATCTTATTTAATCTTATTTAATCTTATTTAATCTTATTTAATCTTATTTAATCTTGGCTTGGCTTTTATGGGGTGCTAGTGGTAAAAACGATAAAATCCCCTTTTAAACCACCCAAGCAGAAATCCCAAACATCTTTAGCGTTTGAACGCTTCATGACAAAATGAAAAAAAGCTTGAGCGGTAATTTCTTAAGCGTTATTAGGGGGTTAGTGGGAATGGTTCCAAAACACCAAAAAACTTTTTTTTTGAAACAACAAAACGCCCCATTAGTGCAAAAATCTTATCAATTCATGCTATACTAACGATTTTATAGGACTTAGGATTTACCTAACCATTTAATTTAAAAAGGAGAAAACATGAAAAAAACCCTTTTACTCTCTCTCTCTCTCTCGTTTTTGCTCCACGCTGAAGACGACGGCTTTTACATGAGCGCGGGCTATCAAATCGGTGAAGCCGCTCAAATGGTAACAAACACAGGAGAAATACAAAAGCTTTCGGATAAGTATGAAAGTTTGAACAATCTTTTAACCAAATACAGCACCTTAAACAACCTTATCCAATTATCCTCTGATCCGAGCACGATTAACGAAGTAAGGGATAATCTAGGCTCAAGCGCTAAGAATTTGCTAGATGTCAAAGCCAATTCCCCCGCTTATCAAGCGGTGCTTTTAGCATTGAATGCTGCAGTGGGGTTGTGGCAAGTTACAAGCTATGCTTTCACTGCTTGTGGTCCTGGCGAGAAGGAGAACGAAAATGGAGGTATCCAAACTTTTAATAATGTGCCAGGACAAAACACGACGACCATCACTTGCAATTCGTATTACCAACCAGGCCATGGCGGGCCTATATCCACTGAAAATTACGCGAAAATCAATCAAGCCTATCAAATCATTCAAAAGGCTTTGACAGCTAATGGATCCAATGGAGAAGGGATCCCAGTTTTAAGCAACACTAATACAAAACTTGATTTCACTATCAATGGAGACAAAAGAACGGATGGCAAACCAAATAAACCTTTAATATATCCATGGAGTCATAAGAAAGCTATTTCAACCTCGTGGGATAATACAAAATTAACACCAACAGAAACAAAGATTGACACAACCAATAACGCTCAAGAGCTTTTAAAACAAGCGAGCGTCATTATCACTACCTTAAATGAGGCATGCCCAAACTTCCAGAATGGTGGTAGCGGGTATTGGCTAGGGATAAGCGGCAATGGGACAATGTGTGGGATGTTTGCCAATGAAATCAGCGCTATCCAAGGCATGATCGCTAACGCGCAAGAAGCCGTCGCGCAAGCCAAAATCGTTAGTGAAAACACGCAAAATCAGAGCAACCTAGACACTGCAAAACCATTCAACCCCTACACAGACGCTAACTTTGCTGAAAGCATGCTCAAAAACGCTCAAGCTCAAGCGGAGATTTTAAACCAAACCGAACAAGTGGTGAAAAACTTTGAAAAAATCCCTACAGCCTTTGTAAAAGGCTCTTTAGGGGTGTGTTATGAAGTGGAAGGGGGTGAGCGTAGGGGCACCAATCCGGGTCAGACAACTTCTAACACTTGGGGGGCCGGTTGCGCCTATGTGGAACAAACCCTAACGAATTTAACCAACAGCATCGCTCATTTTGGCACTCAAGAACAGCAAATACAGCAAGCAGAAAACATCGCTGACACTCTAGTGCATTTCAAATCCAGATACAATGAATTGGGCAACACTTATAACAGCATCACCACCGCGCTCTCCAAAGTCCCTAACGCTCAATCTTTGCAAAATGTGGTGAGCAAAAAGAATAACCCCTATAGCCCGCAAGGCATAGAAACCAATTACTACCTCAATCAAAGTGCTTATAACCAAGTCCAAACCATCAACCAAGAACTAGGGCGAAACCCCTTTAGGAAATTGGGCATCGTTAGCTCTCAAACCAACAACGGCGCGATGAATGGGATCGGTATTCAAGTAGGCTACAAACAATTCTTTGGCCAAAAAAGAAGATGGGGCGCTAGGTATTACGGCTTTTTTGATTACAACCATGCGTTCATCAAATCCAGCTTCTTCAACTCGGCTTCTGACGTGTGGACTTATGGTTTTGGAGCGGACGCTCTCTATAACTTCATCAACGATAAAGCCACCAATTTCTTAGGCAAAAACAACAAGCTTTCTGTGGGGCTTTTTGGAGGCATTGCGTTAGCGGGCACTTCATGGCTTAATTCTGAATACGTGAATTTAGCCACCGTGAATAACGTCTATAACGCTAAATTGAACGTGGCGAATTTCCAATTCTTATTCAACATGGGAGTGAGGATGAATTTAGCTAGATCTAAGAAAAAAGGCAGCGATCATGTGGCCCAACACGGCATTGAACTAGGGCTTAAAATCCCTACCATCAACACGAACTATTATTCCTTTATGGGGGCTGAACTCAAATACCGCAGGCTTTATAGCGTGTATTTGAATTACGTGTTCGCTTACTAGAAGCTAAAAACCCTTTGTGAAACTCCCTTTTTTTGGGGGTTTCATTTTTGAACCCTCTTTTTTTTTTGAACCCTTTGTTTTAGGGGGGCTTCTTTTTAAGGGGTTTCTTTTTTTTAAACTTTCTTTTTTTCTTTTTTTTTTTTTTTTTTTTGAACTCTCTTTTTTAAAGGGATTTCTTTTTTAAATTCTCTCTCTTTTTTTTTGAACCCTCTTTCTTAAATTCTTTGTTTTTAAATTCTTTGTTTTTTGGGGTGGTTTAATGAAAAATCTTTTTTCTTTTGAACCCTCTCTCTTAAATCCTCTCTTTTTTTTTGGGGGATTTTGATGAAAAATCCTTTTTAGCGTTTTTAGTGATTATTTAGTAGAAAACTTGACGCTACTTTAAGCGGTAGTTTTTAAAAAGTGCTTCTTTATATTAGGGGGATTAAGTTGGAGATTAAAAGGGAGAGAACGATTTCAAAGCACTTCCTATATTCTCAAGAAAATAAAACAAAACTCAATAAAATGAGTTTTACAACAAAATGAGATCTAAAACGATAAAACAAAGTTTTAAAACCCTATTTTTAAAAATTAAAGAACATTAAAATTAATAAAGCTTATGGTGGGAATAAAGTTAAAAACAACCTAACGCTTTAACCTAAAATCAAGGCGTCAAGTCTAACTAATAAGCACTAACCAAGCGGTAAAGCCAAAACCCCCCCTTTTTAAAAAGCGTTTTAGCGTGTTTTTACAAAGATGACTAAATCTTAAACATGATCGGATTTTTGCTTTTCTCTATACTCTATGATCATGCTGTGGATTTCATCTTTTAATTTTAATTTTTGTTTTTTCATGTGGCTGACTTCAGCGTCGCTAGCGTTTTGTTGCTCGGCGGTTTTGATGTCGTCATCAAGCTGGTTGTGTTTCTCAAAAATCTTATCAAAATGCGGATTATTCGCTTTTAACACGCTGATTTCGTCTCTAAATTCATGGAACATGGTTTTCTCCTTTATTTTGGATGTTTAAAGTATAATAAACTATCTTTTTAAAAAAACAACTTAAAAGAGCTGTAAAATAGCCTTAAAATGCGCAATAAAACGACCAAAAGGAATACCCATGGACATTCGCAACGAATTTTTACAATTTTTTCAAAATAAAGGGCATGAGATTTATCCCAGCATGCCCTTAGTGCCTAATGACGCCACCTTGCTTTTTACCAATGCCGGCATGGTGCAGTTTAAAGATATTTTTACCGGTATAGTGCCGCGCCCTAGCATTCCTAGAGCGGCAAGCTCGCAATTGTGCATGCGCGCAGGCGGCAAGCATAACGATTTAGAAAATGTTGGTTATACCGCAAGACACCACACGCTTTTTGAAATGCTAGGGAATTTCTCTTTTGGGGATTATTTCAAAGAAGAAGCGATCTTGTTTGCGTGGGAATTTGTAACCAAAAATTTAGGGTTTAAGCCTAAAGATTTATACATCAGCGTGCATGAAAAAGACGATGAAGCCGTTAAGTTATGGGAAAAGTTTGTGCCTTTTGATAGGATTAAAAAAATGGGCGATAAAGATAATTTCTGGCAAATGGGCGATAGCGGGCCTTGCGGGCCTTGCAGTGAAATTTATATTGATCAGGGCGAAAAACACTTTAAGGGGAGCGAGGATTATTTTGGGGGCGAGGGCGATAGGTTTTTAGAAATTTGGAATCTGGTGTTCATGCAATACGAACGCTCTAATGATGGCGTTTTATCCCCCTTGCCAAAGCCTAGCATTGATACGGGCATGGGATTAGAAAGGGTGCAAGCACTATTAGAATGTAAGCTCAATAATTTTGATTCTTCATTATTCGCGCCCCTAATGGGAGAAATCAGCGAGCTTACAAGCTTGGATTATGCGAGCGAGTTCCAGCCAAGCTTTAGGGTAGTGGCCGATCACGCAAGAGCGGTAGCGTTCTTGCTCGCTCAAGGGGTGCATTTTAATAAGGAAGGCCGTGGCTATGTTTTAAGGCGCATTTTAAGGCGAGCCTTAAGGCATGGGTATTTAATGGGCTTGAAAGAGGCGTTTTTATACAAAGTCGTGGGCGTGGTGTGCGAGCAATTTTCTAATGCGCATGCGTATTTGAAAGAATCTAAAGAAGTAGTGATGAAAGAGTGCTTTGAAGAAGAAGAGCGCTTTTTAGAGACTTTGGAATCTGGCATGGAATTGTTTAACTTGTCTTTAGAGCATTTGAATGAAAATAAAATCTTTGATGGGAAAATCGCTTTCAAGCTTTATGACACTTTTGGTTTTCCTTTGGATTTAACAAACGACATGCTAAGAAGCCATGGGGCGTGTGTGGACATGCAAGGCTTTGAAAATTGCATGCAAGAGCAAGTGAAACGCTCTAAAGCCTCATGGAAAGGCAAGCAAAACAACGCCGATTTTAGCGCTATTTTAAACGCTTATGCGCCTAATGTTTTTGTAGGGTATGAAACGACAGAATGTTCTGCCAAAGTTTTAGGGTTTTTTGATAGCGGTTTTAAAGAAATAACCGATGCAAACCCTAACCAAGAAGTCTGGATCTTATTAGAAAAAACCCCTTTTTATGCAGAAGGTGGGGGGCTATAGGCGATAGGGGCGCGCTTTTTAAAAACAATGAAGAAGCGGCTATAGTGTCAGACACAAAAAACTTTTTTGGGCTTAATTTTTCGCTCCTTGAAATCAAAAAAGCGCTAAAAAAAGGCGATCAAGTGATCGCGCAAGTGAGCGATGAGCGCTTTGAAATCGCCAAACACCACAGCGCGACGCATTTATTACAGAGCGCTTTAAGAGAAGTTTTAGGCTCGCATGTGAGTCAAGCGGGGAGTTTAGTGGAATCCAAGCGATTGCGCTTTGACTTTTCGCATGCTAAAGCACTCAATGATGAAGAGCTAGAAAAAGTAGAAGATCTAGTCAACGCTCAAATTTTCAAGCACCTAAATAGCCAGGTGGAGCATATGCCTTTAAACCAAGCCAAAGATAAGGGAGCGTTAGCGTTATTCAGTGAAAAATACGCTGAAAATGTGCGGGTGGTGAGCTTTAAAGAAGCGTCCATTGAATTGTGTGGGGGCATTCATGTGGAAAATACCGGGCTGATTGGGGGGTTTAGGATTGTAAAAGAAAGCGGGGTGAGTAGTGGGGTCAGACGCATTGAAGCGGTGTGCGGGAAAGCCTTTTACCAACTGGCTAAAGAAGAAAATAAAGAGCTTAAAAACGCTAAGACTTTATTGAAAAATAACGATGTGATCGCCGGCATCAACAAGCTTAAAGAGAGCGTGAAAAACAGCCAAAAAGCCCCCGTTTCTATGGATTTACCGGTTGAAAAAATCCATGGCGTGAGTTTGGTGGTGGGCGTAGTGGAACAAGGCGACATTAAAGAAATGATTGACCGATTGAAAAGTAAGCATGAAAGATTGCTCGCTATGGTGTTTAAAAAAGAAAATGAGCGCATAACTCTCGCATGCGGGGTGAAAAACGCGCCCATAAAAGCGAACGCATGGGCTAATGAAGTGGCACAAATTTTAGGGGGCAAAGGGGGCGGAAGAGATGATTTTGCGAGCGCTGGGGGCAAGGATATTGAAAATTTGCAAGCTGCGCTCAATTTAGCGAAAAATACCGCTCTTAAAGTTTTAGAGGGATAGCATGGAGCTTATTTTAGGCTCTCAATCCAGCGCTAGGGCGAATCTCTTAAAAGAGCATGGGATTAAGTTTGAACAAAAAGCGCTCTATTTTGATGAAGAAAGCCTAAAAACCACAGACCCTAGGGAGTTTGTTTATTTGGCGTGCAAGGGGAAATTAGAAAAAGCTAAAGAATTACTTGCGAATAATTGCGTTATTGTGGTTGCTGATAGTGTGGTGAGCGTGGGTAATCGCATGCAACGAAAAGCTAAAAACAGGCAAGAAGCCCTTGAATTTTTAAAACGCCAAAGTGGCAATGAAATAGAGGTTTTAACCTGCTCTGCATTGATTTCTCCTGTGTTGGAATGGCTGGATCTATCGGTTTTTAGAGCGCGTTTAAAGGCGTTTGATTCTAGCGAGATAGAAAAATATTTAGAGAGCGGATTGTGGCAAGAAAGCGCGGGCTGCGTGCGGTTAGAAGACTTTCATAGGCCCTATATTAAAAGCTCAAGCGAGAATTTAAGCGTGGGGTTAGGGCTGAATGTGGAAGGCTTGTTAGGGGCGCTAAAATTAGGGGCTAAACTTTCATTATTATAAACGCTATTGTTTTATAAACATTAAAAACACTCTATCTAACTGATAAACCCCCTTGACAAACAAAAAAAAACGATATACTCTAGCATTTGATGTTTAAGGAGTTGTCATGGGGTCTTGGTCTCGTATTCTTTTATCAATCTTGGTGGTGGTTTTGGGATTAGCACTTACTGCCATGCTCATAAATTGGCATGTTTAGCGGGAATGATCTATTGTAGCTATGGCATTATTACAGATTTTAGCGCTCTATCATCTACAATGTGGTGGTCTTTATCAAAAATAACATGGTTTTGTGTGGGCTATATCGCTTTATGGGGGCTTACGCTTTTTATGGGTCGTCTTACACACTCTACAATAGAAGACTATTCGTAAAAATTGATTGAAAAAAAATTAAAATAGGGGAGAAACTAGAACCTTTAAAAACAGGTTCTAGCAAAAATACAAGGTTAGGGATTATTTCCCAAAACGCCCACCGGTGGTAGGGTAGCCATAAATAGAGCCGTCTTTGATTTTCATGTGATCTTCCCAAGGCAATTTGTATTTACCGGCCGCTAAGTCTTTGATGTAGGTTAAGCCTGCGTCATGTTCTCCGCCCGGTTTAGCCACATACCCTCTATGGCCTAGGTTGTAAATGTTGTTTTCTAAGCCCCAGCTTAAGCGAGCGTTGTCTGCCATTTTAGGATAGATTTCCCCAGTTACAATCTCCCAAGGGTTGCGGTGCCCTTGAACAAGAGTCGTGCCGTCAAAGTTACAGATTTGCCCCTCGCCAAAGTAGTAAAAGACATTATCATAGCCGGCTAAATTCACGCTCACGGTATACATCAAATTGTGCCACGCGTTGGAGCGGTTGGTCAAAATCCATTGATCATTGACTTGAGTGCTATAGCCTGAAATGCGGATATACACATTGCACCCTTTATAGGCCGCTTCTCTAGCGAGCTCTGGAATCATGCCGTCATGGCAAATGCACACGGCTAATTTTGATCCGCCCGGCCCCTCGCACACAGGCATTCCTAAATCCCCAGGATACCATGGCTCAATAGGATTCCATGGGAATAGCTTGCGGTATTTTAAAATAATTTCACCTTGCGGATCAATGATAATGGCGGTGTTGTAGGGGTTTTTGTTAGAATCAGGATTGCGTTCCATGATTGAAAAAACACCATAAACTTTCGCCTCTTTACACGCTTGAGCGTATAGCTCTGTCTCTTTACCCGGGACATCTAATAAAAACTCTTCGCTAAGCCACTTAGCGGTATTCAAACCTTGCGTGCTATACTCAGGGAAAATGATAAGCTCCACTCCCGGATACCCCGCTTTAGTCGCATGCAAGGTTCTAATAATGCTTTCAATATTGTGATCAATATCCTTACGGCTATTGACAATTGGCACAGGAAACTGAATGGCTGCCACTAAAAACCCTTCAATAGGTTTGCCCATACTACCGATACTTCCCATAATAACTCCTTCTAAAAGTTTTGTCGCAATAACAATAATAATTATTGCGAGAGAATGCTATTGCAAGAGAATTAATTTAGAGTAAATGCGAGATTTTTTGATAAAAAGATTTAAATCTATTTTTGTAAAGCGCTTTTTCAACCTCTATAGGCGCTGTTTTAAAAACCCCTAAAAACCCTTTAACAATTCCACAAATTCTTTAAAAATATAGTGGCTCTCTTTGGGGCCGGGGCTGCTTTCTGGGTGGTGCTGGACGGAAATAATGGGAGCGTTTTTATAACGCACGCCCTCAATGGTGTTGTCAAAAAGATTGCGGTGCGTGATGATAGCGATTTCTTCAATTTCTTCAGGGACGCAATAGTTGTGGTTTTGCGCGGTGATTTCAACGGCGTTTGTTTTTAGGTTTTTAACGGGGTGGTTGCTCCCATGATGGCCAAATTTGAGCTTGTAAGTGGGATAACCTTGCGCGATAGAGAGCAATTGATGCCCTAAGCAAATGCCAAACATGGGGATTTTAGCGTCAATGAGTTGCTTGATTTCGCCAATTTCTTGTTGCAAGCTCAAAGGATCGCCCGGCCCGTTAGAAAGAAAAATCCCGCTAATTTCTTTTTTTTCATAGGCCTTAATCAGCTCGTTAGCTTTAGTGTAGTGCGGGTAAATAAGGGCTTTTAACCCCACATTTTGAAGCTCGTTTAAGATATTGCCCTTAGCCCCAAAGTCTAGCACCGCGATAATTTTATGCGGAGTTTTTTCATCAAAAGGCTTGTAATCTAGGGTTTTGAAATCAAAAGTAGCGTGCTGGTGCGTGATGATTTTTGGCGTAGAAACGCTAGACACTAGGGGGGAGTGGGAAATTTTAGGGGCGTTTTTTAAAATTTCTTCAAGTTTGTTTTTGTTATGCTCTATCGTGGAAGCGACCATCATCAAGCACCCATGATGGCGTAAGGTTTTAATCAAACTCCTGGTATCAACGCCACAAATCCCTAAAACGCCACGCTCTTTCAAATAAGCGCTCAAGCTAAAATCCGCCCTTGAGTTAGAAAAAAATTCGTTGTAATGGCGCGCTAAAACCCCTGCGCATGAAAAAAAGGATTCATCATCTTTAGAATTAGCGCCCACAACCCCAATTTCAGGCATGCTAAAAACCACAAATTGCCCCTTATAGCTAGGGTCACTAATGACTTCTTGATAGCCGCTCATAGAAGTGTTAAAAACAAGCTCGCCCGCTTGCGTGCCGCTAGCCCCAAAACTTTGCGCTTGCAAAAAAAGCCCGTTTTCTAAATAGAGAGAGACCATTATAAAAAGCCCTTACGCCTTAATTCTTCTTCATAGAGCCTTTCAAACACCAACTCGTATTCATCGCTCCCTACGGGCAGTTTGCGTTTGTAATGCTTGATTTTTTCATGCACTTCATTTTCAATGCTTTCATACGCTTTAGAATAGGTGTCAATAGATTTGTAAATCAAGTTTCTTATCAAATTCTCTGACACGCTAAACATGATCAAATCCTCATCTAGGATTTTATTCAAAATCTGGTGCGACAAATCGTTGCACCTTTCTTCCCAAAACAAATGGAAGCCCTCTTTTTGAGCGATCTGTCTTTTAATCATCCAAAAAAGCTGCCTTTCATCCATCCGCATGAATTCTATCTCATCGGTGTTTTCTTCTAAAAGCTCTCTGGCTTGCTCATCTATGGCGTTTTCTTTTTTAACGCTTTTTTCCAAAATCCCTTCTATCAACTCACACAATAATTCTCTAGGGGCTTTTAATTCTAATAGTTTTGAATGGATAAAGTCGTTGGCAATCTTATGGCTTATATGGTTTATATGGGTTAGTTTGAGTCTCATGATTTTTCTCGCGTATTTTATTTATTTTTAGAGTGTATTTTATCGTTTTTTAGATAAAACGCTTTTTAAAGAATTAATTTAATGGTGCACCAAACTATAGGATTGTAGAATTTTATCAGCGTAGATGATTGTAATATCCGGGCGTTTTTTAGAAATCTTAGTGTTAATCAGTCTTAACCTCCCCCCTTCTTTAATGCCATAGAATTGGAGCCTTAAAGCGAGTTGTTTATCGTTAGTGCGGATTTGATGAATGCCCCTTAATTGCAAGGCTGTAGCGACTTCTTTGGCTAAGAAATGCCGGTTTAATAATTTTTCATTAGCGCCAGAAATTTTACTCCCCCATAAAAAAAGCGTTTCAGTGAGCATTAAAAGATACAAACTAAAAACGCGCAAATAATACTGCCCCCTAAATTCCTTCAAACGCACCCTAAGGCTATTTAAAACGCTTTTAACAAACAAAGGCAAACCGATTAACGCTAAGGGGGCGAAAGTTTTTAAATCTATCTCTTGGCGCATGCTCAAAAGCAAAGGGAAAAGCCAACCGCTTGCGCTCATAAAGGCTAGTAACGATGGCTTTTTATCCAAAAGGGCTTTATAGAGCGTATAAGGGTAGTAGAGGAACAATAAGGGCGAGTATAAAAGCATGAGTTCTAAGCATGTGTCTATAAAATACCCACTAGGCAATCCCTTATTGAAACTCCCGCTAAAAAGAGCGGTATTCACGCTTAAACCCACCAAAATAAAGATCGCGCTCTTAAAATAGCGTTTTCTTAAAGCATAGGCAAAAACCCCTAGTAAAAGCGGGATGAACGCGCCGTCTAAAAACGCGCAAGCGCTAAGGGTTAAATAAGGGATTTTTTGGGTTTTGATATACAAATAGCTGACCAAAAGCCCAAGGCTTAACACCAGCACGCTTTTAGCCAGTAAAATCGCAAAGAGATTCACTCCAGGCAATAAAGCGTAAGTCAATACCACATAAAGAGCGTCTTTAGGCTTTTTTAAAATCTTTCGCCCTATCAAATAAAATAAAAACATGTTGATGATATGAGCGATCAAAAAAGGCAATCTTAAAGCCAAATCGTTTTGACCCAAAATTTCAGTGCTTTTTTGAGCGATTCGAACAAACCATGCGCTGCTATAAAAAAAATCCTTCGCTTCATTGTAGCTGATAGAAATTTCTCCACTCATCAACAACCCCAAAGCTAGGACTAAAAAAACCATGACGATAAAGACTAAATCGCTTAAATCAAAGCTTCTTGTTTTTTTCTCTGGATAAATAAAATAGCGGAAATATAACAGAGCGCTTTGTAAGGGGCTTAGTTGCATGATTTAAATTTTTTTTAATTCTTTTAAAAGAGCGGGCAAAGCAATGAGTAAACCTGAACATAAAATCAAAGCCACCCCTAAAGAGCTTTTAAGATCCAAAAATTTATCGCCCAAATACAGCCCAAACAACAGCCCCCAAACAATGCGGGTATATTCAATCGGGGCAATGATCCCAGCGGGTGCGTTCATGTAAGCATAAGTTAAGAAATACTGCCCTAAAGTCCCGCTAATCCCTATTAAAGAAATCCACAAAATATCCTCTTTTCTAGGGATATGAATGCCTGTGGATAAAAAAGGAATATCAATGAACATGCCCGCTAACCCAAGAAGGCTCATGCCAAAGGCGAACGCTAAAATCACGGCTTGCTTGTCATAATATTCCCTCAAATCCCTTAAAGTGATATACGCTAAAGACACGAAGATCCCGCTCAATATGCCCATAAAAATTTCAACCGGCCCCACATTTTCCACGCTAGGATCGGAGATCAACACCACCCCCACTAGCCCAATGCATGCGGAAATTAACGCGCTTCTTTTGAGTTTTTCTTTCAAAAGCAAAGGGGAAAGAAGCACCGTATAAATCGGCGCGCATTGCGAGAAAGCCGTCGCTGTAGCGAGCGAAATTTTTTCAATATTATAAAAAAACGCTAGCATGGCCAAGCCCCCCACAACGACCCTAAAAGCGAGCTTTTTAAAACCGCCTTGTTTGTAACTCTTTAAGCGGTAGGGTTTGAAAGGATAAACAAGCAAGAGCAAAAGCGTCATGGTAATGGAGCGGTAAAACACGTTTTCCATAGGGGAAAAATAATCAGCTGTGATTTTAACAAACGCGCTCATGATCCCAAAGCATAAATTCGCTAAGAGTATCATTGAAACGCCAAATAAAATGGTATTACGCATGCCCTTTACCCATAAAGATTTTTAGGGTAGTTTAACCTAAAATCTCTAATTAAGTCTTAAAGTTTTTAAGCTTTAAAAGCATGAAAGTTGCATTGGTTGGTAAAATCATGTTATAACAATGTTCTAGGAGTTTTACCTTTTATTTTATCTAGAATCATTCTAGAAGCTTCAGCATTTCAAACTCCTTATAGAAATATGAAAACATAAAAACACGAATCCTTTTTGAAAATAAACTCCTAGACCCTTTTTAAAGGGTTTGAACGCCACTATTAGAAAACTCTTTTAAGCTTTTTAAATTTTATGAGTCTCATTAGGGAATGGATTTTGCTTAATATTAGCGTAAAATTCAATTTTAGGAAATTCGCATGGCTGTTTCTTCTATCAATCAATTTGATTCTAATCTCTATGGGCTTTTAAACGCTAAAAGTGCTCCTAAAGAAGACCTAGCTCCTATTGAAGGTGCAGAAAAAATAGAGCGAGAAAAAAAGGACGCTCCAACAGAAAACCTCCCCTTTAACCCTGACAAGCGAGAGACTTACGGCTTTTTGGTTTTAGAATTGATGAGCGATAGAGAGTATGAGGCTTTTTTAAGGGCTACGGCTGGAATGGATGAGAGCCAGAAACGCCTTGCTGCTCAGTCGCTCTATAGTTTGACGGATTTTTATAACGGGAAATTCTCTAAAGAAGTGGAAAACGCCCCCAAACAACCGATAAATGGCTTGCACAAAAAAGCCCTACAAACCTTTAACGCTACCAACCATAACGCTTTTTTGCAACGCTATCAAAACGCTTATAACAACCCTTCAACGATGGATGTTACCCTTTAAAAAGGGGTTAGGGTTGAGGCACTTTTTTTAATCCGTTTCTTCCAAACTCTTAAACACTTTGATTAAATCTATATGCTCATCAATATCATGTGCTCTTAAAATACTCGCCCCATTTTGCAACGCCATTAAATGCAAACTCAAAGTGCCAGCGAGCCGGTTTTGAACTTCACGCCCAGTGATAAGCCCGATCGTGTTTTTACGGCTCGCTCCCACCAATAGGGGTTTTTTGAATTTAAGAAAATGGCTTAAATGCTTGATTAAGGCTAGATTATGCTCTTTTAATTTAGCGAATCCAAACCCAATATCTAAAATAACATCTTGAAGCGCGTATTTTTCTAAAACCTCTAGTTTTTCCTTAAAAAAGCGATCCATTTCATCAAACAGATTGTGGTAAAAGACATTTTCTTGCATGTCTTTGGGGGTTTTTTGAGCGTGCATTAAAACGCAAGTGGGCTTGTAATCTCTTGCGACTTCTAGCATTTCAATACTATTAAAACCGCTCACGTCATTAAGGATGGAAAAACAATGCTCCAAAGCCATTTGGGCCGTTTTGGCATGGTAGGTGTCTATGCTAAAATGGGCGCATTGGTAGAGTTTTTGGGATTTGATTTCTAATAAAACTTCTTTCAAGCGCTCTTGCTCTGTTTTTGGATCAATGATTTCACTCTGTGGCCTTGAACTGGCCGCGCCTATATCAATGAGCGTGATACCCTTTTCTAGCCATTGATAGATTTCTTCAAGCGCTTTTTTGCTACTAAAACGGCTCTTTTCATAGAAACTATCCGGAGTCAAGTTTAAAACCGCCATGATCTGTGGGGTGTTAGGCTTTTTGGCTTTGAGGTGGCTTTTTAATTCTTGCGCTAAATGTTTAAGCCCAAAGGGTTGGGAATGGCACTTCACAATAAGGCGTTCTAATTGCTTAGCGCTCACAATCAGCACCCCATCATAAAAAGGCTCTTTAGCCAAAATACAATCTCTTGGCGTGGCAAAATCGCCCCCAACGCTTATGGCCTCTTGCTTTAAAATCAATGCAGCGCTTAAGGGCAGGTGTTGGATTTCAAAAACAAAGCTGACGCCTTTTTGGCGCATGCGATCTTGCGCGATCTTTTCTGGGCCTATTTTTTGCAGAGCGTTTTTGAGCACATCAGGGTTAAGGCGTTTTACAATCATGGCGTTTTCTTTTTGGATAAAAGGCTTAAAAGCAGGGGTAAAAGATTATAGCTGAGCTTGTAATAAGAGCTGTTAGCCTTGATCGCTAAATCAAAGGCTTGCAATTCTTGCTCGTTTAAGGGGATCTTATGCCTGTTGATACTTTCTAATAGGCTTTCAATTTTTTCCCTCTGATTTTCTCTGGAATCAAAATTTTCTTTGTCTAAATTTTTCAAAAACGCATAAATGTCTTTCAAATCCAGCCTGGATAAATCCAAATCCAAAGGTTTTAGGGGGATTTTTTGGCGCTTGTCTTCTTTGATTAGGCGGGATTTAATGGTGGCTAACACATGGTTTGGGCTTTTAGCGAACATGATAAAGCAAACGTTATTCGGGGGTTCTTCTAAGATTTTTAAGAGCGCGTTTTGGGCTTCTACGCCATAACTAGGAGCAGCGATTAAAAAGGCGTTCAGTTCGCTGTGTTTTAGGTGAGCCTTTGAAATCACTTCTTTAGCATGCTCTATTTTAAAATCCTTGTTAAAAGTTTTGATCACCTTTTTGTCTTTTTCAATAATTTCCGTGTAGAATTTAATGTGGTGTTTGAAAAGGCTTGCGGTCTCTTCTAGGCTCTCTTCAAGATTGTCCGTATAAATAAGGCGGTTGGAGTTTTTCACAAAGCAACCTTATTGTATAGCGTGCTAAAAAGCGCGTTTTCAAAGAGTTTGAAGAGTTGCAATAATTTATAATCTAACAAGCTATCATGCTCTTTTAAAAGCAAGCAATCTTCTTTAAGCTCTTCAAAAAGCCATAGAAAACTAGGGATTTTACTCAGTAGTAAGGTTTTTAAGCCTTCATTTTCAATTTTCCCAACATGCCAAAACATGGGGTTTTGATAAGTCATCTCTATGGTGGCCAGAGAGAGATTCGCATCGTTTTTGGGGTAGAAAGAAGAAGCGTTAAAATCAATGACGGACAATAAGGGGCGCTCTTTTAAGTCTTTGGGGTTGAGATTAGAGAGAATATAGTTTAAAAACCAGCGCCTAGAAGAATCCGCGCTCACCAACAGCGATCCGCCATTAAGCACATGCGAAATGGTTTGCGCAATGAGCTTGGCATAGCTTGATCGCTCTAATTCCAACCACCCGCTTTGTTGGGCGATAAATTCCCCCTGATCGCGCACAAATTCCTTGATCCAGTCGTAGAAATTTTTCATTGATCTAATTGATACACCGCATGCAAAGTTCTAACGGCTAATTCAGCGTATTTAATGTCAATCAAAACCGAAATTTTAATCTCGCTTGTAGAAATCATCATGATATTGATATTGTCTTTGGCTAGGGCTTTAAAAGCGATACTCGCTACCCCAGAATGCGACTTCATGCCCACGCCCACTATGGAAACTTTAGCGATATTTTCATCATAATCAATGGAATCCATTTGCGCTAAAAAAGGCTTTAAGGCTTGCTTGGTTTCTTCTATTTGGGTTTTAACGATCGTAAAATCCAAATCGGTTTTGCCGTCTCTGCCGATCGTTTGGACGATCATATCCACATTAATGCGATACTCCGCTAAAGCGCCAAAGATTTCAGCGGCAATGCCAGGCCGATCTTCCACGCCCTCCATGCTCACACGAGCCTGATTCTTATCCAATGCGATCCCACTCACTATAGGGGTTTCCATGCGTTCTCCTTTAAAATCTTTTTCAGCGACAATGAGCGTGCCTTCGCTATGGTTAAACGAATTGCGAGTCACTAACTTCACGCTGAGTTTTTTGGCTAATTCTACCGAGCGGTTTAATAAAACTTTAGCCCCCATAGAAGCCAGTTCAAGCATTTCATCATAGCTGATTTGCGCGATTTTTTGAGCCTTTTCTTCAATGCGCGGATCAGTGGTATAAACGCCATCCACATCCGTATAGATTTCGCACAAATGCGCTTTTAAAGCCCCGGCCAAAGCGACAGCGCTCAAATCGCTCCCCCCACGCCCTAAAGTCGTTGTTTCGCCCTGAATATCAGCGCCTTGAAACCCAGCGATCACCACAATGTAGTTTTTTTCTAAAAGCTCTGTGATGCGTTTAGTGTCAATGGATTGGATCACGGCGTTTTGAAAATGCGAGCTGGTTAAAATACCCGCTTCTTTCCCGCTCAAGGAAATGGCTCTATGCCCATACCTTTCTAACGCCATGCTCAAAGCCGCACTTGAAATCCATTCCCCCGTGCTGACAATCCTGTCCATTTCTCGCTTGTTAGGGTTATGGCTAAAATTCTTGCCAAATTCTAAAAGCCTGTCGGTTTCGCCGCTCATTGCTGAAACCACCACCACGACTTGATGCCCTAATTTAACGCTTTCTAAAACCCTTTGGGCGACATTGTGGATTCTTTCTATGCTGCCCATGCTCGTGCCGCCGTATTTTTGAACGATTAACACCCTATAAATACCCCTCTCTTTTGAAATAAGCGATGACTTGGCGGTACACTTGGCGTTTGAAAGGAACGATTTTTTTAAGCAAATCCTTAAGATGGATGAATCGATAAGCCCTAAATTCTGGCGTGTGTTTGTTCAAATCAATGTTGTTCGCATGCTTTAGGCGCACTAAAAATAGCGTTGCTTTTGCCCATCAAACGAATAGAATTTATGCTCCATGTTGCTTGGGAAATCATAGGCGATCCATCTGGGGTATTGCCCTAAAATCTCTATTTCATTCGTGCCAATTTCTTCTAGTAATTCTCTATAAAGCGCTTCTAAAGGGGTCTCTCCTTCATCAATGCCTCCTTGGGGGAATTGCCACGCCCCTTCAATATCTATGCGCTCAGCGATAAAAACTTCGCATGCGTTAGGGTAGTCTGGCGACATGATAATGGCCGCAACATTAGGACGATATTTTTTATGTAGCATAGGTCTTTATTTTACTCTTTCTTGTTTGATTAAGATGGTATTATAGTGTATGCTGACTTTAAGTAGGGTTAAGAATGCCATTAAAATCAAAAATTAAGAAAAAAGGGGTTTGAAACTAATTTTAATAGCGCCCAAATAGCGCTACTAAAATTAAGAGAGTTTATTTGAGAGTGGGGATGTATTTGGCTAAAGCTTTGATGTCTTCATCGCTTAATTTTTTAGCCTGCGCGGTCATGACAGGATTCTTGTTAGCACCGTTTTTAAAAGCCATAAGATCCTCTTCAATCTCTTTTTCACTCATCATGTTAACGATTTTGCTTTTACCTAAAGCTTTCTTTTCAAATTTAACCCCATGGCAAGCGGCACAACCTTTTACAAGAGTCTTAACATCGGTTGCCATTAAAGCGTTTGCGAACGCCAAAACGCCTAAAGCCACAATAACCTTTTTCATCGTCTGTCTCCTTGATTACCAAAATAATCATAAAATGATACAATTACAAGTTTAAGTTTTGCTTAAAAAATGAAATGAAAATGGGAGAAATAAATATGATTTTATACATTCATATCCCCTTTTGTGAAAATAAATGCGGTTATTGTGCTTTCAATTCCTATGAGAATAAGCATGGGTTAAAAGAAGAATACATTCAAGCGTTGTGCCTGGATTTAAAGCATGTCTTAAGCCAAACCCATGAAAAAATTGAAAGTATTTTTATTGGCGGCGGCACGCCCAACACTTTAAGCGTGAAGGCTTTTGAAAGGATTTTTGAAAGCATTCATCAACATGCGTGCTTGAGCATGGAATGTGAGATCACCACTGAAGCTAACCCTGAATTGATTTCTAAAGCTTGGTGTCAAGGCTTAAAAGATTTAGGGATCAACCGCTTGAGTTTAGGGGTGCAAAGTTTTAGGGAAGATAAATTGTTGTTTTTAGAGCGCCAGCATTCCAAAAATATCGCTCCTGTGATAGAAACTATTTTAAAAAGCGGGATTGAAAATATCAGCATTGATTTGATTTATAATACCCCATTAGATAATGAAAACTCTTTAAAAGAAGAATTGAAACTCGCTAAAGAACTCCCTATCAACCACTTGAGCGCTTACGCTTTGAGCGTTGAAAAAAACACGAATTTAGAAAAAAACGCCAAAAAACCCTCAAGCGTGGATTTTGACAATGTGGTGAGAGAGGTTTTAGAGGGCTTTTCTTTCAAGCAATACGAAGTGTCTAATTACGCTAGAAATTATCAAGTCAAACATAATTTGGCTTACTGGGGGGCTAAAGATTATTTAGGGTGTGGGGCTGGGGCTGTGGGCTGCGTGGCGAATGAGCGCTTTTATGCGAAAAAACTCATAGAAAACTACATTAAAGACCCCCTAAAACGCCAAGTTGAGACGCTTAATAAACAAGACAAGCGCTTAGAAAAGCTGTTTTTAGGCTTAAGGTGTGAGCTGGGGGTTGAGCTTAGTTTGTTAGATGAAAATAAAGTAAAGCTTTTGATTGAAGAAAACAAGGCTTTCATTAAAAATAACCGATTGATAGCGAGCGATTTTTTCATGGCCGATGAAATGGCTTTGTGGCTGTTGTGATTGTAGGCTTTGCTTTAATCAAGCGTTAATAAAACGCTAGAAAGCGTTTTTTAATTGATGCCTATAAAATTTTTAGCCAAAAACCAACCAATGGCTACCCCAATAAGCCCTAAAAGGTTAGTACCTAAGACATAAGAAATGGCTTCAAGGTATTGGGATTTTTGCAAGAGTTTTAAAGTGTCCAACCCATAAGAAGAAAAGGTCGTAAAACCCCCTAAAACCCCAGTTACAAAGAAAATCCCAAAATCATCACCAAAAACCTTTTTGGCGGCCAAATGCCCCATAAAGCCGATGACAAAACACCCTATGAGATTCACGCTAAAAGTCCCTAAAGGGAAACTTTCAAACATTAAAAATTTACTGGGCATCACTTTGCCCACAAAATACCTTAACGAACTCCCTATAGCCCCCCTAAAGCGGCCCATAAAAAGACAAGATTCATGCATCATCCTTTAAAAATCAATAGAGAGCATTATAATAAGATGTTTTTAATATTCCTTAATCCTCAAATTTAAAGCCAGTTCTAAACACGCTTCTAAGGAAGGCTTTTTAGCAATATAGCTTTGAATGCCTTTCTCTTGTAAATAATGAGCGGTCGTGTTGCCAATGCTTATAGCGGTGTAATTTTCTAAAAAATCAAAATAGTGCAAAAAGGCTTTTGCATGGCTTATAGCGGTAAAAATAAGAACGCTCTTTTCTTTGGGTTTTAGGGCGTTTTGTTCGCTTAAAGTCAAATGTTTGAGCTTGTTTTCATAAACAACGGCTTGTTGGAAATTGATGCCATGCTCTAAAAGAATGGTGTCTAAAGAAGAGGCAATCTCTTTTGCCCTGAGATACAAAACGCTTTTTTTTTCCAATAAAGGAAGGATTTCTTGAACGAACTCCTTACCATGGGCTTTTTCCCCTATAAAGGCGACTTTAAAATGGTAATCTTGTAGAGTTTTGGCGGTGGGTTCGCTCAAAGCGTAAGCAGGAATGTTTTGTAAAATTTTGAGTTTGGGGCTGTTTTTTAGGGTTTCTAACAAGGAAAACACCGCATTTTTAGAAGTGAAAATCAGGGCGTTAAAAGGGGTTAAATCCAATTCTAAAGGATAGTAGCACAATTCATTTAAAACGAGAGTTTTATAAGGGGCGATTCTTTGAGAATGCACCCATACAATCTCCCTCATGCCTAGTTTTTTTTATCTTTTTTATCGCAAGTGTCATCATAGACCATTCTAAAGCCGTATTTTTCAAAATCATAGACATTGCCCTCTAAATAATAGGGCGTATAGCCTAATTCATGCATGCTTTTAGCCGCATCTAAAGCCCTACGACCAGCCCTACAATGGAGCAACACTTTTTGATCTTTGTGCTGAGATAAAAAATCAGCGAGCTTTTCTTGGTCATTGACGCTAATGAGCGTAGCGTTAGGCAAATGCAATTCTTCATATTCGTCCAATTCGCGCACATCCACCACGATAAAATCATTGAAATTGACTTCTTCTAAACTGATCGCATAATCTTCAAGCATGTTTATCCTTAATTTTTAAAGTAAGGTTATGTTACAATGATTTGATAAATAAGAATGTTTAAGGAGTGTGCGTGGAAGAAAATTATCATGCTTTTTTTACCGAAGCGAGCGGGTTTTTAAACGAGCGGATCTTTAAGGATTATTTACGCCGTTTGGCTTATGGCATTGACGCGTCATGTTATCGTTATATCCCTAAAATAGTCGCTTGGGTGAAGAATGAAGAAGAAGTTCAAAAGCTTTGTGTTTTAGCCAAAAAGCATGGCGTTTCATTGACTTTTAGAGCGGCTGGGAGTTCCTTATCAGGGCAGGCGAGTTGCGATGGGGTGCTAGTGGTGGTGGCGCATTTTTTCAAAGACGCTCAAATTTTAGACAACGCTCAAAGCATTCAGCTCTCATGCGGAGTCATAGGAAGCCATGCGAACGCTTTATTGAAACCTTACCATAAAAAAATAGGCCCGGATCCCGCTACGATAAACACCGCCATGATAGGGGGGATTGTCGCTAATAACGCTAGCGGGATGTGTTGTGGGGTGGAGCAAAACAGCTACAAAACCCTAAAATCCTTAAGAGTCATTTTAGCTGATGGCACTCTTTTAGACACGGCCAATCAAGAGAGCATTGAGGATTTCAAAAACGCGCGTAAAGATTTGATTGAAGGGGTTTTAAACTTAAGAAAAGAAATATTAGAAGATAAAGAATTGCATGCTCTAATTAAGAAAAAATACGAGATCAAAAACACCACCGGCTACAGCTTAAACGCTCTCATTGATTTTGAAGATCCTATTGAAATCATCAGCCACTTGTTCATAGGCTCTGAGGGGACTTTAGGCTTTATTTCAAGTGTGGGATTAGAATGCGTGAAAGACTACGCTTATAAAACTTGCACGTTATTGTTTTATGAAAATTTAGAGCAATGCGCTAAAGCCGCTCAAATTTTAGCCGCTTTAAAAGCCAAACAGCCTGAAATGATTTCTTCAGCAGAGCTTATGGATTATGCGTCCTTAAAAAGCGTGAAAAATTTAGAGGGCATGCCTAAAGTGATTTTAGAAATCAAAGAGCCTAACGCATGTTTACTCATTCAAAGCGAAAGCGATGATCCTTTAATTTTAGAAAACAACATGCAAGCGATTTTAAACGCTTTGAGCGCGATACCGGTCGTTTTAGATTCTCAAATCAGCAGTGATCCTAATGTTTATCAATCGTGGTGGAAGATCAGAAAAGGCATTTTCCCTATCGCAGCGTCAAAAAGAAAAAGCCAAAGTTCTGTGATCATTGAAGACGTGTGCTTCAGTCAAGAGGATTTTGTAGAGGGGGCAAAAGCGATTGAAGGGCTTTTAAAAAAACATGGCTTTAAGGATAATGGCATTATTTTTGGGCATGCGTTAAGCGGGAATTTGCACTTTGTCGTTACGCCGATTTTAGAAAATGAAACCGAAAGAAAAGCGTTTGAAAATTTAGTTTCTGACATGTTTTTAATGGTGAGCAAAAGCTCTGGCTCTATTAAAGCCGAGCATGGCACAGGCAGAATGGTAGCCCCCTTTGTGGAAATGGAGTGGGGAGAAAAAGCCTATAAAATCCACAAGCAAATCAAAGAATTGTTTGATCCTAATGGCCTTTTAAACCCTGATGTGATCATCACAAACGATAAAGAAATCCACACTAAAAATTTAAAGAGCATTTACCCTATTGAAGAGCATTTGGACATGTGCATGGAATGCGGGTTTTGTGAAAGGATTTGCCCTAGCAAAGATTTATCCTTAACGCCACGACAACGAATCGTTATCCACAGAGAGGTAGAGCGCTTAAAAGAAAGGGTGAGTCATGGTCATAATGAAGATCAAGTTTTATTAGATGAGCTTTTAAAAGAGTCTGAATATTTAGCGCATGTCACTTGCGCGGTGTGCCATATGTGCTCTACCCTATGCCCTTTAGGAATTGATACCGGAAAGATCGCCCTAAATTATTATCAAAAAAACCCTAAAGGCGAAAAGATCGCTTCAAAAATCCTTAATAACATGCAAACAACCACAAGCATGGCTCGTTTTTCTTTAAAAAGTGCTCGCTTAGTTCAAAGTCTCATAGGCTCTCACAACTTGGTGAGCCTAACCAAAGGGATTAAAAAATTCATCAAGCCCTTCCCTAAAGCCTTTCATTACATGCCCAAAAACAACGCCTATCCTTTAGAAAATAAAACGCTTAAGAGCGAAGAAAAAGTCATTTATTTCAGCACCTGTATCAACCGCTCGTTCGCTCCATCAACAAAAATGGCGGATAAAAGATGCATTCAAGAAGTGTTTGAATCCTTATGCCAAAAAGCCAAGGTTTCTGTGGTGTATCCTAACGGATTAAACGCACTTTGTTGCGGGAAAGCCTTTATCAATTACACCGCCTTAACCAAACAAAACAATGAAAAAAACCATGCGATTTTTTTACAATTAAGCGATAACGGCAAGATACCGATTGTTTTAGACCATAGCGCATGTTCGACGCATTTTATCAAGCAAATGAAAGCTTATAAAGATCTGAAAGTCTATGATTTGAGCGTCTATATTGAAGAAGTTCTAAGCCCAAAATTAAAATTCAACCCCATTAACGAAGACATAGGGTTATACACGATGTGCGCTTTAAAGTTAGAAAATAAAGAAGAGTTGTTGTTTAATTTGGCTAAAAAATGCACTTTGGGCGAGATTGTTATCCACAAAGAGACGGGTTGTTGCGGTTTTGCGGGGAATAAGGGCTTTTTTACCCCTGAATTGAACGAGAGCGCTTTAAACGGCTTTCAAGAATTTTACCAATCCTATGATCTTAAAAGGGGTTTTTCCACTTCTAGCACTTGTGAAATTGGTTTGAGTGAAAAAACCCAATTCGCTTGGCAGCATATCGCTTATTTAGTGGATGCTTGCACGCTTTAATGGTGTATAATTAAAGACTTTCTTTAAAGGGTAAAGGCATTGGATAACACTCTCAAACATCTTGCCATTATTATGGATGGTAATGGCAGGTGGGCTAAATTAAAGAATAAAGCTAGGGCTTATGGGCATAAAAAGGGCGTAAAAACCCTTAAAGACATCACGATCTGGTGCGCTAACCATAAATTAGAATGCTTGACTTTATACGCTTTTTCTACAGAAAATTGGAAACGCCCTAAAAGTGAAGTGGATTTTTTGATGAAAATGCTTAAAAAATACCTTAAAGATGAGCGATCCACTTACTTAGATAATAACATACGCTTCAGGGCGATAGGGGATTTAGAGGGATTTTCTAAAGAATTGAGAGACACGATTTTGCGGCTTGAAAGTGATACCAGGCATTTTAAGGATTTTACGCAAGTTTTAGCCCTTAATTACGGATCTAAAAACGAGCTTTCAAGGGCCTTTAAAAGCTTATTAGAAAGCCCGCCTAGCCATATAAGCCTTTTAGAAAGCTTAGAAAATGAAATTTCTAATCGTTTAGACACGCGCGATTTGCCGGAAGTGGATTTGTTGTTGCGAACAGGGGGGAAATGCGCTTGTCTAATTTTTTATTGTGGCAGTCTAGTTATGCGGAATTGTTTTTCACGCCGATTTTATGGCCTGATTTCACCCCTAAAGATTTAGAAAACATCATTAGCGATTTTTACAAAAGAGTGCGCAAATTTGGGGAATTAAAATGCTAGTAGAAATAGAGAATTTGACTAAAACTTATGGGAGTTTAAAAGCGTTAGACAATATCAGTTTGAAACTACCCAAACAACAATTTATAGGGCTTTTAGGCCCTAATGGGGCGGGTAAAACCACTCTGTTAAAGATTTTAGCCGGATTGAATTTGAACTATCAAGGGGAAGTGAAAATTTTAAATCAAAAGATCGGCATAGAGACGAAAAAAAGCGTGGCGTTTTTAAGCGATGGCGATTTTTTAGATCCTAAATTAACGCCTTTAAAAGCGATCGCTTTTTACAGGGATTTTTTTAGCGATTTTGATGAATCAAAAGCCCTAGATTTACTCAAACGCTTCAGCGTGCCTTTAAAAAGAGAGTTTAAAGCCCTTTCAAAAGGCATGAGGGAAAAATTACAGCTGATTTTAACCCTATCACGAAACGCTTCTTTGTATCTTTTTGATGAGCCGGTGGCTGGGATTGATCCTATTGCAAGAGAAGAGATTTTTGAGTTAATCGCTAAGGAGTTTAGCCAAAACGCAAGCTTGCTAGTCTCTACGCATTTGGTGGTGGATGTGGAAAAGTATTTAGACAGCGCGATTTTTTTAAAAGAAGCTAAAGTGGTGGCTTTTGGGGGTGTGGGAGAATTGAAAAAAGGGTATAGCAGTTTGGAAGCGGCGTATAAAGAAAGGCTGAAATAAATCAGTCAGTTTCTCTTAAAACGCCTAAACACCAATTAAAACTATCACGGATCGCTTGAATATTTTTGCATGGAATTTCTTTAAAATTTAAGTATAATTGTAAGAATCGCCTGGATGATTCGTGTTTCTTATTGATGGCAAGTTCGTTGAAAAAATAAGTTAGGCTAAGGTAGTGGTTTTTGTGTGATGGCATTTTTTAAATCTGCCCCTAAGAAAATCCTCCTAGCCTTATTAGTGTAGGTTTGTTGAACTTATGCACATGTAAAAGTAGCGGTCATCTGGGTTTAAAAACAACCACATTTTAGGAAAGACATGAAAGATAACAATAACTATAATGTTTTAATTGTGGGGAATAAGGGGCGAGAGTATGCTTTGGCTCAAAGGCTTCAGCAAGATGAGCGAGTGAATGCTTTGTATTTTTGTTTGGGTAATGGTGGCACTCAAGATTTAGGCGAAAATCTGGAATGCGAACATTACGAGCATATCGTGGAATTAGCCCTGAAAAAACAGATCCATTTAGCCATCATTTCAGAAGAAGAGCTTTTGGTTTTAGGGCTTACAGAGATGCTAGAAAAAGCGGGGATTTTAGTGTTTGGGGCTTCTAAAGAAGCGGCTAAGTTAGAGGCTTCTAAAAGCTATATGAAAGCTTTTGTTAAAGAATGCGGTATCAAAAGCGCGTCTTACTTTGAAACAAACGATTTAAAAGAAGCTTTGAGTTACATCCAAAACGCTTCCTTCCCCTTAGTGATTAAAGCGTTGAATAAAAACACAAGCATTGTCCATCAAGAAGAAGAAGCGATAAAAATCCTTGAAGACGCTTTCAAACAAAGCAATGAGCCTGTGATCATAGAGCCTTTTTTAGAGGGGTTTGAGCTTTCAGTTACAGCGCTCATAGCCAATGATGATTTTATCTTGTTGCCCTTTTGCCAAAACTACAAACGCTTATTAGAGGGGGATAACGGGGTCAATACAGGAGGTATGGGGGCCATCGCTCCTGCAAACTTTTTCTCTAATGAATTAGAAGAGAAAATAAAAAATCATATCTTTAAACCCACTTTAGAGAAGCTTCAGGCTGACAACACGCCTTTTAAAGGGGTTTTACTCGCTGAAATTGTAATCATAGAAGAAAAGGGTGTTTTAGAGCCGTATTTATTGGATTTTAGCGTGCGTTTTAAAGACATTGAATGCCAGACGATTTTACCCCTTTTAGAAAGCTCGCTTTTAGATTTGTGTTTGGCTACAGCCAAGGGGGAATTACATTCTCTTGAATTGGTGTTTTCTAAAGAATTTGTGATGAGTGTGGCGCTTGTTTCTAGGAATTACCCCACTAGCTCTTCGCCCAAGCAAACCCTTTATATTGATCCGGTTGATGAAAAAAAGGGTCATTTGATTTTAGGGGAGGTGGAGCAGGATAATGGCGTGTTTGAAAGCAGTGGGGGGAGGGTGATCTTTGCCATTGGCAGAGGAAAATCCTTATTAGAAGCCAGAAACCATGCTTATGAAATCGCTCAAAAGGTGCATTTTGAAGGCATGTTTTATCGCAAGGATATTGGTTTTAAGGTGTTAGATTTGAAAGAATATTCTTAAAGGTTAAAGTTTGAGACAAACCAAAGAGTTTGTCTTGTTTGTTTTTGAATGCGCTCTCCAAACTTAGAAAAAGAAGAAACTGAAATCATAGAAACACTCCTTATGCGTGAAAAAATGCGTTTATGCCCCTTGTATTGGCGCATCTTAGCGTTTTTAACCGATGGTTTGTTGGTGGCGTTTTTATTGAGCGATCTTTTAGGGGCGTGCGATTTTTTGCATTCTTTATATTGGCTAGCTAACCCCATTTATCACAGCGTGTTTGTTATGGTGGGTTTTATCGTCTTGTATGGCGTTTATGAAATCTTTTTTGTGTGTTTGTGCAAGATGAGTTTGGCTAAACTGGTTTTTAGGATTAAAATCATTGATATTTATTTAGCAGATTGCCCCAGTAGGGCTATTTTATTGAAGCGTTTAGGGTTAAAGATCGTGGTTTTTCTATGCCCCTTTTTATGGTTTGTAGTGTTTAAAAACCCCTATCATAGGGCATGGCATGAAGAAAAAAGCAAAAGTCTTTTGGTGTTGTTTTAAAATGATTCGTTGGTTGTATTTGGCGGTCTTTTTTTTGTTGAGCGCATTAGAGGCTAAAGAAATCGCTATGCAACGATTTGACAAACAAAACCATAAGATTTTTGAAATCCTTGCGGATAAAGTGAGCGCTAAAGACAATGTGATAACCGCATCAGGGAATGCGATTCTATTGAATTATGACGTGTATATTCTAGCGGATAAGGTGCGTTATGACACCAAGACTAAAGAAGCGTTATTAGAAGGCAATATCAAGGTTTATAGGGGCGAGGGTTTGCTCGTTAAAACCGATTACGTGAAATTGAGTTTGAATGAAAAATATGAGATCATTTTCCCCTTTTATGTCCAAGACAGCGTGAGCGGGATTTGGGTGAGCGCGGATATTGCTAGCGGGAAGGATCAAAAATATAAGGTTAAAAACATGAGCGCTTCAGGGTGCAGCATTGACAACCCCATTTGGCATGTCAATGCGACTTCAGGCTCATTTAATATGCAAAAATCGCATTTGTCAATGTGGAATCCTAA
The DNA here is from genome assembly GCA_008032955.1 of Helicobacter pylori. Classification (NCBI taxonomy): domain Bacteria; kingdom Pseudomonadati; phylum Campylobacterota; class Epsilonproteobacteria; order Campylobacterales; family Helicobacteraceae; genus Helicobacter; species Helicobacter pylori. Next base: position 1,100,492 of record CP032046.1, on the reverse strand, counting down.
GATCTATATCGGTGATATTCCTGTATTGTATTTGCCCTACATTTTCATGTCCACTAGCAATAAAAGAACTACCGGGTTTTTATACCCTGAGTTTGGCACTTCCAACTTAGACGGCTTTATTTATTTGCAACCCTTTTATTTAGCCCCCAAAAACTCATGGGATATGACCTTTACCCCACAAATCCGCTATAAAAGGGGTTTTGGCTTGAATTTTGAAGCGCGCTACATCAACTCTAAAGACGACAGGTTTTTATTCAACGCACGCTATTTTAGGAATTACACCCAATACGTCAAACGCTACGATTTGAGGAATCAAAATATCTATGGTTTTGAATTTTTAAGCTCTAGCAGGGACACTTTACAAAAATACTTTCATCTTAAGTCTAATATTGACAACGGGCATTACATTGACTTTTTATACATGAACGATTTGGATTATGTGCGTTTTGAAAAGGTTAATAAGCGTATCACAGACGCCACGCACATGTCTAGGGCGAATTACTATTTGCAAACAGAAAACAATTATTACGGCTTGAATATCAAGTATTTTTTAAACCTGAATAAAATCAACAATAACCGCACTTTCCAATCTGTCCCTAATTTGCAATACCATAAATATTTAAATTCTTTGTATTTTAGGAATTTATTGTATTCGGTGGATTATCAGTTTAGAAACACCGCAAGAGAGATCGGCTATGGCTATGTGCAAAACGCTTTGAATGTGCCGGTGGGCTTGCAATTTTCTTTGTTTAAAAAGTATTTGTCTCTAGGGCTTTGGAATGATCTCCAACTATCTAATGTGGCTTTAATGCAATCTAAAAATTCCTTCGTGCCTACGATCCCTAATGAATCAAGGGAATTTGGGAACTTTGTGTCTTCCAATTTTTCCATGTATGTCAATACGGATTTAGCCAGAGAATACAACAAACTTTTCCACACGATCCAACTAGAAGCGATTTTCAACATCCCTTATTACACCTTTAAAAACGGCTTATTTTCTCAAAACATGTATGCTTTAAGCACGCAAGCCTTAAACAGCTACACTTCGCCTTTATTGAGAGATTATGATTATCAAGGGCGTTTGTATGACTCCGTGTGGAATCCTAGCAGCATTTTACCCAGCGATGCGAGCAATAAAACGGTGAATTTAACCCTAACGCAATACCTTTATGGCTTAGGAGGGCAAGAGTTGTTGTATTTTAAAATATCGCAACTCATCAATCTTGACGATAAAGTTTCGCCCTTTAAAATGCCCCTAGAAAGCAAGATCGGGTTTTCGCCCTTAACAGGATTAAACATCTTTGGGAATGTCTTTTATTCGTTTTATCAAAACCGCTTAGAAGAAATCTCTGTGAACGCCAATTACCAACGCAAATTTTTAAGCTTTAACCTCTCTTATTTTTTAAGGAACAATTTTAGCAGTGGGATTAATAGCATTGTAGAAAATCCTGCGGATTATTTAAAGGCGGGTTTTAGCAACGACTTTGGTTACTTTTCCATGAGCGCGGATGTGGGTTATGATATTAGAAATAATGTGGTTTTAAATTGGAATGTGGGGATTTATAAAAAAATCCGTTGTTTTGGGATTGGCTTTCAATTCGTCAACCAACGACGCCCCATCCTCACCGGCGATCCCAACCAACCTATAAGAGTGTTTGAAAATAACTATGTTAAGCTAGAATTAGACTTTTCACCGATCACTAAAACCAATGTGACTTACCGCTCTTTACAGCGTAAGTAAAAAAAGGAATGCATTTGAATACGGATTTTAGCCATATCACCGATATAGAGAGCATGCGTTTTATCAATGAAGAAGACGCTCTGAACAAATTGATTAATGAAATCCACACGCGCCACATTGATTTAAAAGATTCCATCATGCTCGCTTTGAGTTTTAACGCTCTGTATTTAGCTCACGCTTTAGCGCAAAAATTTGGAGCGACTTATGATATACTTTTTTTAGAACCTATCTTAGCCCCTTTAAACTCAAAGTGTGAAATCGCTTTAGTGAGTGAAAGCATGGATATTGTGATGAATGAAAGTTTAATCAATTCCTTTGACATCGCTTTAGACTATGTTTATGGGGAAGCCAAGCGGGCTTATGAAGAAGACATCCTGTCTCACATCTATCAGTATCGCAAAGGCAATGCGATCAAAAGCCTAAAAGATAAAAATATTTTTATCGTAGATAGGGGGATTGAGACCGGGTTTAGAGCAGGGTTAGGCGTGCAAACTTGTTTGAAAAAAGAATGCCAAGACATTTATATTTTAACCCCCATTCTCGCGCAAAATGTCGCTCAAGGCTTAGAAAGTTTGTGCGATGGGGTGATTAGCGTGTATCGCCCTGAATGTTTTGTCTCTGTGGAACACCATTATAAAGAACTCAAGCGATTAAGCAATGAAGAAATTGAAAAATACTTGGGCGCTAACAACGCACCCAATTTAAAAAAGGAACATTAAATATGGATTTTATCACCATCAATTCTAGTAACAAAACCGAAGAATTCGCTCTCAAACAAGTGGCCAAACAAGCCACTAGCTCTCTTTTATATCGCTTAGGGAAAACCATCATTTTAGCGAGCGTGTGTATAGAAAGAGAGCCTGTGAGTGAAGATTTTCTGCCTTTAGTGGTGCAGTTTTTAGAAAAATCTTATGCAGCCGGTAAAATCCCGGGCGGTTTTGTTAAAAGAGAAGGCAGAGCGCAAGATTTTGAAATCTTAACCTCTAGGCTCATAGACAGGACTTTACGCCCTTTATTCCCTAAAGATTACCGCTACCCTACCCAAATCACTTTAATGGTTTTAAGCCATGATATTGAAAACGATTTGCAAGTCTCTGCTTTAAACGCCGCTTCAGCCGCTCTCTTTTTGGCCCATATCGCTCCTATTAAAAGCGTGAGTGCTTGCAGGATCGCTAGGGTTGATAACGGATTTATCATTAACCCTAACACAAGCCTTTTGAATCAATCCAGTTTGGATTTGTTCGTGTCCGGCACAAAAGAGAGTTTGAACATGATAGAAATGCGATCTTTAGGGCAAAAATTAAACGCTTTAGAAGAGCCTTTAATGCTAGAAGCTTTAGAATTGGCTCAAAAAAGTTTGAAAGAAACTTGCACGCTTTATGAAGAGATTTTCACGCCCCACCAAAACGAGCTGCTTTTTAAAGAAAGCCAAGGAATAGTCTTCAATGAAAGGCTGTTAGATTTATTAACAAATCAGTATTTTGATGAAATCATCAAAGGCATTGAAAGTTCTGCTTTGAGCGAGCGAGAAAATGTTTTCAATGAAATTGCTAAAAAAATCAGCGAAGCCCACTCAGAATTCAGTTTAGAAGAAATTGAATTGTCTTTAGAAAAAGTGAAAAAAACTGAGATAAGGCGCATGATTATTCAAGATAAAATCCGCCCGGATAAACGCGCGTTAGAAGAAGTGCGGCCCATTTTGATAGAGAGCGATTTGCTCCCTATGGCACATAGCTCCATTTTATTCACTAGGGGGCAAACGCAGAGCTTAGTGGTAGGGGTTTTAGGCACGGATAATGACGCTCAAACCCATGAGAGTTTGGAACATAAAACCCCTATCAAAGAGCGCTTCATGTTTCATTACAATTTCCCTCCTTTTTGCGTGGGCGAAGCGAGTTCTATTGGCGCGACTTCAAGGCGCGAATTAGGGCATGGGAATTTGGCTAAAAGAGCCTTAGAAACGAGCATTAAAAATAAAGAGCAGGTGATACGATTGGTTTCTGAGATTTTAGAAAGTAATGGTTCAAGCTCAATGGCGAGCGTGTGCGCAGGGTCTTTAGCCCTTTATGCAAGCGGTGTGGAAATTTATGATCTAGTCGCTGGGGTGGCTATGGGCATGGTGAGCGAAGGGCAAGATCACGCTATTTTAAGCGATATTAGCGGCTTAGAAGACGCCGAAGGCGATATGGATTTTAAGATTGCCGGGAATTTAGAAGGCATTACGGCTATGCAAATGGATACCAAAATGAGCGGTATCCAACTAGAGGTTTTATACCAAGCCTTACTCCAAGCTAAAGAAGCGCGAGAACATATTTTAAAAATCATGCATGAAGCGAAAGAAAAGATCGTGATCAATTTTTCCCATTTGCCCACGACTGAAATTTTTAATGTCGCGCCCGATAAAATTGTAGAAATTATCGGTCAAGGGGGGCGTGTGATTAAAGAGATAGTAGAAAAGTTTGAGGTTAAGATTGATTTGAATAAACCAAGCGGTGAAGTGAAAATCATGGGGAATAAAGAGCGCGTTTTAAAGACTAAGGAATTTATTTTAAACTATTTGCATTCTTTAGATCAAGAATTGGAGCAATACGCTATTGATGAGGTGCTAGAAGCTCAAGTGAAACGAATCGTGGATTTTGGGGCGTTTTTAAGCTTGCCTAAGGGGGGCGAAGGCTTGTTAAGAAAACAACACATGGACAGGTGTCAAGTGGCTTTAAAAGAAGGCGATAGCATCAAATGTAGGGTGATTAGTTTCAATAAGGGTAAAATCGCTTTGGATTTGGCTTAATCCATCTCTTAAATTATCCATAGTCCTATGTAAAACCAATCTAATACATAGGACTTGGCTAAAATATATACACTCTTTTTATTACTCTTCGTGGGTGATAACAATATTTTGAAGGTATTGTTTAGGGGCTTCAATTAAATTAAAAAGAGCTTCTCTATCCCTTTTTATATTAAAATAGCTTAAAATATTACTTTTGATATATTCTATATCTGCATTTTCGTTGTTTAACCTATTTAATTCGTTTTGCTGATAAGGGCTGTGTTGTGGTTGTGGTTGATTGTTCCAGCTATCATACCACCAACCAAGAAACGGATTATTCCAAATATATTTTTGTGTTTGAAAATTGCTATTTTGGATAAAATTTAATTCTCTTTCCAAATCACTTGTTGTTTTGTTAAAACTATCAAAAGCTTCTTCAACTTTGGCTTTTAAAAATTTCATGCTCTCATTATCAATGAGTCCTGCAACAACATATTCTAAAACCAACGCAAAACCATAATGAGAAAGAGCATATCTCGCACAAATGTAGTTACTACCTACATCATTAAAGTTCTTTAATATTAGCCCTTGATTTATTTGGGATATAAAATTATAAAAAATTTCATTTAATTCAATGTGTATTCTTTGTAAATTTGTGCATGTTGATTGTCTCCAAATATCACTTTTAGAAATTTGAGAAATATCCTTATAAACTTCTTGGAGAAATTTAGTTTTAGCTTTTAAGGCATTAACTTGTTGGACAACAAAGATGTTTTGTTGTGTGAGTAGCCTTTGGTTTTCGTCAAAAAGACGATTAGTTTCGGCATATGCTTCATAATAGATTTCTGCTAGTTTATAATTAAGAATAGGGGCAATATGGTTCATAATCCCTGTAGTTAGCTCAATAGCACCTACTATCTCAAAACCTTCATGGCCCCCAAACCCTTTGACACCTTTTAACATAGATGAAACCTTTCCATCTTTATATAACACTAATTTATCTAAAGGAACACTTGTTGTAAAAATAGGCAAAGAGCTAAGGCCATGATTGATGATATGACCTAGCTTATCGTATAGCTCATTTGATTTAATTAAAATCATGCGTTGATAATTGCTATCAAGTGTTTGTTTTCTTGGCAAAGTCGGCAGAACTTCTATTCTGCTACCCAAAACCCTTTCAAGTAGAGTGAGTTCTTTATTGTTATCTTTTGGCATTGTGATCCTTTGTTGTATCTAATTTATTGACCACATCATTATACTACTAATGGATTGTTTTAAGTTTTTAAGGATAACTTATTGCTTAAAGCAAATTTGTTTTTTAAAAACTTCCTTATTTCTAATAATTTAATAAAAATTTATTATTTTAAAAGAGATTTTAAGCTAGTTTGTATTAGAATAGATTCTTGCTTGTATTTTTGAAAGTAGAGGAACGATTCGAAATGAAAATCAAGCCTAATTTTTGAAACGGAGTGCGAAAATGAAATTTTTAGCGTTATTTTTTCTGGCTTTAGCGGGCGTTGCTTTCGCTCATGATGGTGGAATGGGTGGGATGGATATGATTAAATCTTATTCTATCTTAGGAGCGATGATCGGTTTAGGGATTGCCGCTTTTGGTGGGGCGATCGGCATGGGGAATGCGGCCGCAGCGACCATTACAGGCACAGCGAGAAACCCAGGAGTGGGCGGTAAATTGCTCACAACCATGTTTGTGGCCATGGCGATGATTGAAGCGCAAGTGATTTATACTCTAGTGTTTGCTATTATCGCTATTTATAGTAACCCATTCTTAAGTTAAGGGTTTTGTTGGGCTAAATCATTGCTTAAAAAGCGTGATTTAGCTATAATATTCATTTATTTTAAATTTTTAGCACTGGTGGTGGAATTGGTAGACACGCCATCTTGAGGGGGTGGTGGGAGCAATCTCGTGCGAGTTCGAGTCTCGCCCAGTGCACCATTAAGTTTTTTTAAGGAATAAGTGGGTATAATCTCACTCTTCGCTCTATACACGCCGAAGTGGTGGAATTGGTAGACACGCTAGACTCAAAATCTGGTGGGAGCAATCCCGTGTCGGTTCGAGTCCGACCTTCGGCACCATTAATAGTAATCTTTTTCAATCTGCTTTTTATCTTTTTCATTTAAAATAGTTTTATTCCAAATAAATGCCAAATTAATGATGGATTAGCGGGTTTTTAAGCCTTTTTAAAGGGTTGTTTAAGCGAATTTGAAGGGATTAAAAGAGAGGGCGTTTTACTCTATTAATTTTTTACTCCATTTAAAGGAGCGTGAGTTTGGGTATAATAGCAAGAAAAATTTGCATCAAGTTTTATTGGAATAGATGAGAAAAATCTGCTTAAGTTATCTTGACCCAAATACATTCCAATTGGAGATTTTATAATGTTGGATTTGTCTTATAGCCTGGAGCGTGTCTTGCAAGAAGACCCGGCAGCTAGGAATAAGTGGGAGGTGCTCTTGCTTTATCCGGGCATTCATGCGCTGCTTTGTTACCGCCTAGCGCATGCGTTGCACAAGCGTGGGTTTTACTTCATCGCTCGCGCGCTTTCTCAGTTAGCGCGCTTTATCACTGGGATAGAAATCCACCCGGGCGCTAAGATTGGGAGAGGGCTTTTTATCGATCATGGCATGGGTGTGGTGATTGGCGAGACCACAGAGATTGGAGATGATGTTACCATTTATCATGGCGTAACTCTAGGGGGCACGGGCAAGTTCAAGGGCAAGCGCCACCCTACTTTAGGCAATCGTGTGGTAGTGGGGGCAGGGGCTAAGGTCTTGGGCGCGATTTGCGTGGGCGATGATGTGAAGATTGGGGCTAATGCGGTGGTGCTTTCAGATTTGCCCACGGGTTCTACAGCTGTAGGCTCTAAAGCCAAAACCATCACAAAGGATCGTTAATTCTAGACAAGCGGTTGAGCTAATTTGTGCGATGCGGGTTATTTTGAAATAAATTGATTAGAATTTATGAAATTTTATAGAGAGAATTTTAAAGATGAATAAAAGTAAAAAAGAGTTATTTTTGGAACTTGCACAACCTGATAAAATGGGGGTGAGTCGTTGGGTAAGCGTTACAGAATTTGTAGGAAAATATCAAGGGTTGCAGCTAGGTAATGGGGGGAGTTGGTGTAGGAATAACTCATCTTTGGCTAAAGAATTTATATTAGAATTTGATAAAGGGCAAACTCTAGGAAATTCCATTGATAGAATACGCTTGAATGGCTATAATACCGAATGTGTTTTTAATCAAAGTATCCGTCAAGACATTAAAAACCACTATAAACAACAATGTTGCACTATGTGCGGTGCACACGGCAACTCTGAAAACACTCAAATAGAGGTGGATCATAAAGACGGTCGCAAGGATGATTTAAGAGTTTCTGATTCAAACACACAGACTTTTGATGATTTCCAAGCTTTATGCAAAGCTTGTAACGACAAGAAACGCCAGATTTGTAAAGAATACAAAGAGACTGGCTATAGATTTGACGCAACAAAAATTCCTGGCAATCGTTATCCTTTCTATGAAGGGGAGGCTGAATATGACGGCTGTGTGGGTTGTTATCAATATGACCCCATACAATACAGGAAAACTTGTAATGGTAGGATATACAATGAAGGGCATCAAAAAGGCTATTATGAGGGGTATCAAAATGGATACCATCAAAAAACTACTTTATAGCGGTTGCAATGAACTACATCGGTTCTAAATACAAGCTCATTCCCTTTATTAAGGAAAATATCCATGCGGTTGCGGGCAATGATCTCTCTGGTGCGATTTTTTGTGATCTGTTCGCTGGGACGGGCATTATGGGGCGTGCGTTTAAAAAAGCAGTTAATAAGGTTATTTCTAATGATTTGGAATATTATAGCTTTGTTTTGAATCAAAATTATATCGGCAACATTCAAGAAATCCCCAATAAAGAAGAGCTTATTGATGAGATTAATAGCGTTGCTTTAAAAAAAGGCTTTATCTATTCGCATTATTCTTTAGGGGGGAGTTCAAGGCAGTATTTTAGCGAAACAAACGCTCAAAAAATTGATGCGATGCGTTTAAAAATTGAAGAGCTTAAGCTTTCTCAAAACATTGATAGCCATGCGTATTATTTTTTGCTCGCATCGTTATTAGAGAGCGCGGACAAGGTGGCTAACACCGCTTCAGTTTATGGGGCTTTTTTAAAACGCCTTAAAAAAAGCGCTCAAAAAGAACTCATCTTAAAAGGCGCTCATTTTGATGTGAGTTTAAACGCTAATGAAGTGTACCAGCAGGATTCTAATGATTTGATTGGAAAGATTTCAGGGGATATTTTGTATTTAGACCCTCCTTACAATGCGAGGCAATACGGGGCGAATTATCATTTATTGAACACGATTGCTGCTTATACGCCCTTTGCTCCAAAAGGCAAAACCGGCTTGCCCAGTTACCAGAAATCATCGTTTTGCTCTCGCGCTAAAATCTTAAACGCTTTTGAAAATTTAATCAAAAAAGCGCGATTCAAATATATTTTTTTAAGCTATAACAATGAAGGGCTTATGAGCGAGATAGAGATTGGAAATATTTTAAAAAAATACGGCGCTTACTCCTTAATGACCAAAACCTACATGCGTTTTAAAGCGGATAACAAACGCGCCCATAAAGCCGTGCACACCAAAGAGTGTTTGCATATTCTTATCAAATAAGAGTCAAGATAGCCTAACCTTTAAGAACGAGCTTTAAGTTAAAAAATCTAAAGAGCGTTAGAGTTTTAAATGAGGCTTTAGCAGGCGGTATTTGATTAAAACCAATCCAAGATACTCCAATAATGATAAAAATAATCGCTTAAATACCGCTTGAATAAGGTAAAATGAAACCAAAATAAGCCTATAAAAAAGGGGAAATCATGGCACTTGAAGTGGTTTTATGGGATTTTGATGGCGTGATTTTTGACAGCATGCATTTAAAAAATGAAGGGTTTAAGGCGTTGTTTCAAAAGCATGGCAACAAGAATCAAGAGGATTTGAAACAATTTGAAGTTTATCACTATCAAAGTGGGGGGATTTCAAGGAATGAAAAAATCCAATATTTTTATAACGAGATTTTAAAAACCCCTATCGCTCAAGAAGAAGTGGATGCATTAGCCCTAGAGTTTGGCACTATTATAGAACAAAAGCTTTTTGATAGGGGGCATTTGAATAGCGAAGTGATGGCGTTTATTGATAAGCATTATAAAAATTACATTTTCCATATCGCTTCAGCGGCCTTGCATAGCGAATTGCAAGTGTTGTGCAAGTTTTTAGGGATTACTAAGTATTTTAAGAGCGTTGAAGGGAGTCCGCCCAATAAACCTAAAATCATCGCTAATATCATTCAAAAATATGCCTATAACCCAGGTCGCATGCTAATGATAGGCGATAGCGTCAATGACTATGAAAGCGCTAAGGCTAATAAAGTGGCGTTTTTGGGTTACAACAGCAAGGTTTTGAAAAATTTAGTGGGTCAAAACGGCTATCAAGGGAAGTATTTGGAGAGCTTTAAGGGGTTTGATTTGCAAAACTTTATAAAAGAGTAAAGCCAGCTTTAGCCGAGATTGTCTTTGTGTTGGCTCATATCAATGATGACTTCACAGCGTTCAATCGTGCTTAAGCGGTGGGCGATAACGATTAGGGTTTTATTTTTAGCGATTTGATAGATTTCATCCATGATTTTACTCTCGGTTTCATTGTCTAGGGCCGAAGTGGCTTCATCTAAAACCAAAATTTCAGGGTTGTCGTATAAGGCTCTCGCAATGCCTATGCGTTGTTTTTGACCGCCGCTAAGCTTAGCACCCCCTTCGCCCACTTGGGTTTTAAGGCCTTCATGCTCGCATAAAAAATCATAAATATGAGCCATTTTACACACTTTAATCAAGCGTTTTTCATCTATAGCGCTCCCAAAAGCGATATTATCCCCCACAGTGCCATCAAAAAGGTAAATATTTTGGGGGATATAGCCTATTTTTTTACGCCATGAGCGCCTGTTTTCGTTGGTTAAAAGGGTGTTATCAATAAAAATTTCCCCACTTTTAGGGTAGGTAAGCCCCATAATAATATCCGCCAGCGTGGATTTTCCGCACCCGCTATGGCCTATGAGAGCGACTTTTTGACCTTTTTGAATGGTGAGGTTAAAATTCTTTAAAACTGGGTGTTTTGAGTTATAAGCGAACGAAATGTTTTGGAGAGTGATTTTTTTATTAAAGTCTAAAGGGACTAAATCCTCTTCAACGATGGTTTTAGTAAGGCTTTTAAACACAATGTTAGTCGCAAGCTGGTTGTAAGCGATTTCATTATACTGATTCAAAACGCCAGTAACAGAAGGGAGCGTGCGATAAAGCGCTAGAGCATACATAGAAATGGTAGGGAGCACCATTTTAGCTTCGCCGTATTTGAATAAAATGTAAGCGACCGCTAAAATCAACAAACTAAAACCCACCGTTTCTAATGAATACCTGGGGACTACTTGCAAAGTAGAATAAATAATCTCGGTGTCATGGGCTTTACGGCTATTTTCTCCAAAAAGCTTGTGGGCTTCTTCGTGGTTGTCTTTGAGTTTAGTGATTTTGAAATTGCTGAAAAATTTGGAAAAAACTTTAAGCGTTTGCGCCCTAGATTTTGCCGCTATCTCGCCCTTTTTTTGAATAAGAATGGTGATTTTTTTAGTGATGATAAAAATTTGTATAGAGATGATTAGAGTGAATATAAGCGTTAACTTCCAGTTAGTGATTAATAGCGTGGAATAGAAAAAAACGATCACGGTTAATTCAGTGAGTAGATTCAAAAAAGCGTTAAAGCTCATAAACATGCCATCCGCTTTATTATTGATAATGTCTCTTAAAGAATCCAAGTTGTGGTTAAGGTGGGAGAGGTAGTTGCTTTTAATGTGCTGTAAAAAAAGTTGTTGCTTGATTTGATAAGCTTTCTTATTGGAAAAACGCCCTTTCAAATAAGTGAAAGACACCCCATAAAACATCCTGAACAAATAAATCCCCACCAAGCAAAAACTAAAGAAATACATAAGGCGAACGGGAGATGAAAAATGGAAAAAATCATAAACCATTTTCCAATCTTTATCGTCTAAAGCCCTATTAGGATCGGAAGCGAGAGTGATAAAAGGCATTAAGAGGGTTAGGGACATCACTTCCACAAAAGAAGAAAAAACCGCCATCAGCACAAGCAGGAAAAAAACCATTTTTTCCTTGAAAGTGATGAGCATATAAATTTGCTTTAAAGAACGCAAAAAGTATTTTAAAGTAGAAATTTTATGTTTTTTTTTCGCCATAATTTAAGTGTCCATAAATTCTTTCATATGTAATGAGCTTTGAGCTGTGTTAAGCCAAATTGAGCTAGATTATAGCTAAATTTTAACCATGCTCTGTGCCATACGAATAATTTAGCTTTCTGTCATCATTTCTTGACAAGTCAAGTATAAAACTGCTATAATCCCAAGTCTTTAATTGTTTTTAGTTGCTGGCTTAGCTCAGTTGGTAGAGCAGCTGCCTTGTAAGCAGCAGGTCGGGGGTTCAAGTCCCTTAGCCAGCTCCAGTTAAAATGTTATTTTGTAAAGTTTTTGGTGAGATACTCAAGTGGCCAACGAGGGCAGACTGTAAATCTGCTGACTATGTCTTCCGTGGTTCGAATCCACGTCTCACCACCATTTTGTTTTATAGATGCGGGAATAGCTCAGTTGGCTAGAGCATCAGCCTTCCAAGCTGAGGGTCGCGGGTTCGAGTCCCGTTTCCCGCTCCATTTTTAGGATAACATTTTAGTTTTTGAGACGCCTATATAGCTCAGAGGCAGAGCACTTCCTTGGTAAGGAAGAGGTCGGCGGTTCAATTCCGCTTATAGGCTCCAGTTTATAATCTCTTGAATGGCGATAAGACAAAAATGTCTTAAATTTTGTGGTAGCATTTAGGAATACTTAGGATTTTGTTTAGTATAATTCTAAAATCCATTTCAAAAAATTAAGGAGAAATACAAATGGCAAAAGAAAAGTTTAACAGAACTAAGCCGCATGTTAATATTGGAACCATTGGGCATGTAGACCATGGCAAAACGACTTTGAGTGCAGCGATTTCAGCGGTGCTTTCTTTGAAAGGTCTTGCAGAAATGAAAGACTATGATAATATTGATAACGCCCCTGAAGAAAAAGAAAGAGGGATCACTATCGCTACTTCTCACATTGAATATGAGACTGAAAACAGACACTATGCACATGTGGATTGCCCAGGACACGCTGACTATGTAAAAAACATGATCACCGGTGCAGCGCAAATGGACGGAGCGATTTTGGTTGTTTCTGCAGCTGATGGCCCTATGCCTCAAACCAGAGAGCATATTTTATTGTCTCGTCAAGTAGGCGTGCCTCACATTGTTGTTTTCTTAAACAAACAAGACATGGTAGATGACCAAGAATTGTTAGAGCTTGTGGAAATGGAAGTGCGCGAATTGTTGAGTGCGTATGAATTCCCTGGCGATGACACTCCTATCATAGCGGGTTCAGCTTTAAGAGCTTTAGAAGAAGCAAAGGCCGGCAATGTGGGTGAATGGGGTGAAAAAGTGCTTAAGCTTATGGCTGAAGTGGATTCTTATATCCCTACTCCAGAAAGAGACACTGAAAAAACTTTCTTGATGCCGGTTGAAGATGTGTTCTCTATTGCGGGTAGAGGGACTGTAGTTACAGGTAGGATTGAAAGAGGCGTGGTGAAAGTAGGCGATGAAGTGGAAATCGTTGGTATCAGACCTACACAAAAAACGACTGTAACCGGTGTAGAAATGTTTAGGAAAGAGTTGGAAAAAGGTGAAGCCGGCGATAATGTGGGCGTGCTTTTGAGAGGAACTAAAAAAGAAGAAGTAGAACGCGGTATGGTTCTATGCAAACCAGGTTCTATCACTCCGCACAAGAAATTTGAGGGAGAAATTTATGTCCTTTCTAAAGAAGAAGGCGGGAGACACACTCCATTCTTCACCAATTACCGCCCGCAATTCTATGTGCGCACAACTGATGTGACTGGCTCTATCACCCTTCCTGAAGGCGTAGAAATGGTTATGCCTGGCGATAATGTGAAAATCACTGTAGAGTTGATTAGCCCTGTTGCGTTAGAGTTGGGAACCAAATTTGCGATTCGTGAAGGCGGTAGGACAGTTGGTGCTGGTGTTGTGAGCAATATTATTGAATAATATTAGCAAAAGAGTTACCATAAAGGGTCATTATGAAAGTTAAAATAGGGTTGAAGTGTTCCGATTGTGAAGACATCAATTACAGCACAACCAAGAACGCTAAAACTAACACTGAAAAACTGGAGCTTAAGAAGTTCTGCCCAAGGGAAAACAAACACACTCTTCATAAAGAAATCAAATTGAAGAGCTAGTTCTTTCTTTTGTGTTGCAATTTAAAAGGAGGGGAGGTTAGGTCAGTAGCTCCAATGGTAGAGCGTCGGTCTCCAAAACCGGTTGTTGGGGGTTCGAGTCCCTCCTGGCCTGCCATCTACTAATTTATTCTATCAAATTTTTGTTTCAATTGGATTGTTTTTGAATTTTTTAATTTTAGTTTAAGCTATTTTGGATAAAATTGAAAATTCTTTTAATGTATAAATGTATTAAGTTTAAGTGAGGGCGAAAAGAAATTATGGATAAATGGCTCATGCAATACAGATTAGCTAGAGAAGAGCTTTCTAAAGTGATATTTCCTATTAAAGAGCAGATACGCAACGCACTTGTTTCTGTTTTGGTGGTGGTGAGCGCTATCACGCTGTTTTTAGCTTTGTTGGATTTTTCTCTGGGGGCTTTTGTCTCTAGTGTTCTATAGGTTGGTGGCTTTAAATAAGGAGAATAATGATGGATTGGTATGCTATACAAACTTATTCAGGGAGCGAGCAGTCCGTTAAGAAAGCGATTGAGAATCTAGCGAATGACCATAATATAAGAGATAGGATACAAGAGATCATTGTGCCTACTGAAGATATTATAGAGGTTTCTAAAAAAAGCAAGACGAAAGTAACGGAACGAAGCCTTTATCCTGGGTATGTTTTTATTAAGGTGGATTTAGATACGGTTTTGTGGCATAAGATACAATCTTTGCCAAGAGTGAGCCGTTTTATTGGAGAAAATAAAAAACCAACCCCATTGAGTGAAGCGGATATTGGGCATATTTTAGAGAAAATGAATAACCGAGCAGCCCCCAAGCCCAAAATCTTTTTTGAGCAAGGTGAAGTGGTGCGTGTGGTGGAAGGCCCTTTTGCGAACTTTACCGCTACGGTGGAAGAGTATGATGTGGAACACCGCAAGCTCAAGCTCAATGTTTCTATTTTTGGTAGGAACACTCCAATAGAGATTTTGCATTCGCAAGTGGAAAAAATTATATAACTTTTTAAGGAGAAAACATGGCTAAAAAAGTAGTCGGAGAAATCAAACTTCAAATCCCTGCCGGTAAGGCAAACCCTTCACCTCCCGTAGGGCCAGCGTTGGGCCAAAGAGGGGTTAATATCATGGAATTTTGTAAGGCTTTTAATGAAAGAACTAAAGACATGGGGAGTTTTAATATCCCGGTGATTATCACGGTTTATCAAGATAAGAGTTTCACTTTTATCACTAAAAAGCCTCCAGTAACGGATTTGATCAAAAAAGCTTCTGGGGTTGAAAAAGGTTCTGACAACCCGCTTAAAAATAAGATCGCAAAGCTCACCCACAAGCAAGTGGAAGAGATTGCGCAATTGAAAATGGAAGATTTAAACACAAGCACCATGGAAGCGGCCAAAAAAATCGTTATGGGCAGTGCTAGGAGCATGGGCGTAGAAGTTGTGGATTGATTGGGTTTTGTTGGAATTGAAAGAAATTTTTAAGGATTAGAATCGTGGCAAAAAAAGTATTTAAAAGATTGGAAAAACTTTTTTCTAAAATTCAAAACGATAAAGCGTATGGCGTAGAGCAAGGCGTAGAGGTGGTTAAATCCCTCGCTTCAGCCAAATTTGATGAAACCGTGGAAGTAGCGTTAAGACTAGGGGTTGATCCAAGGCATGCGGATCAAATGGTGCGCGGTGCGGTGGTGCTTCCTCATGGAACAGGGAAAAAAGTAAGGGTGGCTGTTTTTGCAAAAGACATTAAGCAAGATGAAGCCAAGAGTGCTGGAGCTGATGTCGTTGGAGGAGACGATTTGGCTGAAGAAATCAAAAACGGCCGTATTGATTTTGACATGGTGATCGCAACGCCTGATATGATGGCGGTTGTCGGTAAAGTGGGTAGGATTTTAGGCCCTAAAGGTTTGATGCCAAACCCTAAAACCGGAACCGTTACGATGGATATTGCTAAAGCGGTTACTAACGCTAAAAGCGGTCAAGTGAATTTCAGGGTGGATAAAAAGGGCAATGTTCATGCCCCTATTGGCAAAGCGAGTTTTCCTGAAGAAAAAATCAAAGAAAACATGCTTGAGTTGGTTAAAACGATCAACCGCCTAAAACCCAGTAGTGCGAAAGGCAAGTATATTAGAAACGCCGCTCTTTCGCTTACCATGTCGCCTTCAGTGAGTTTGGACGCACAGGAATTGATGGATATTAAATAGCGTTAGGGGAGTTTTTAATCTTAGGCTGAAGATCGTAAGAGCTAAAAAGCTTAAAATTTCTTTTTTAAAAAGATAATCTTGCAGAGGTCTAGTCTAGAAAGGAGGAAAAGATGCAAAAACAACATCAAAGGCAGCATAAAGTAGAGCTAGTCGCTAACTTAAAGTCGCAATTTGTAGATGCCAAAGCCCTTTTAATTTGCGATTATAAGGGTCTTAGCGTGAAAAAGTTGGAAGCCTTAAGGAATAAGGCTCGCACTCAAGGCATTAAAGTGCAAGTGATTAAGAACACTCTCGCTCATATTGCCATGAAAGAGGCTGGCTATTCTGATTTGGATTTGAAAGAAACCAATGTGTTTTTGTGGGGCGGTGATCAAATCGCTCTCTCTAAACTCGTGTTTGATTTCCAAAAAGAGCATAAAGATCACTTTGTGTTGAAAGCGGGCTTGTTTGATAAAGAAAGCGTTAGTGTAGCTCATGTGGAAGCGGTTTCAAAACTCCCAAGCAAAGAAGAGCTTATGGGAATGTTGCTTTCTGTTTGGACGGCTCCGGCGCGTTATTTTGTGACCGGTTTAGACAATTTGCGTAAAGCGAAAGAAGAAAACTAAGAGCCTATGATGGCTTTAATTAAAAAAATTTGAAGGATTGGATTATGGCAATTTCAAAAGAAGAAGTGTTAGAGTATATTGGTTCATTGAGCGTTTTAGAGCTTGCTGAATTGGTTAAAATGTTTGAGGAAAAATTTGGCGTGAGTGCGACTCCAACGGTCGTAGCGGGTACGGCTGTAGCTGGCGGTGTAGCGGCTGAGAGCGAAGAAAAAACCGAATTTAATGTGATTTTAGCCGATAGCGGTGCTGAAAAAATTAAGGTGATTAAAGTGGTTCGTGAAATCACTGGGCTTGGCCTGAAAGAAGCTAAAGACGCTACCGAAAAAACCCCTCATGTGCTTAAAGAGGGCGTGAATAAAGAAGAAGCTGAAACCATCAAGAAGAAACTTGAAGAAGTAGGTGCTAAGGTTGAAGTCAAGTAAGACTTAAAAACAGAAAGGTCTTTGTGCCTTTCTCTGCTCTAGTGTGGCAGATGATTTTGCTCCATGATTTTGTTTGTGAGCGTGTAGCCTAAAGTGGTTAGTATTGCAGGTGGGTTTTGGTATTTTTATCATGGATGGTTCTAAAGTTTAAAGATCCTTTTGCAATGCTTACTTGAATTAATGCATTAAATAACTCAAAATTTTTGATCAAAGGCTTGAAATATGTCAAAAAAAATTCCCCTAAAAAACCGCTTGAGAGCTGATTTTACAAAAACCCCGACAGATTTAGAAGTTCCTAATTTATTATTATTACAACGAGACAGCTATGATTCTTTCTTGTATTCTAAAGAGGGTAAAGAGAGCGGGATTGAAAAGGTTTTTAAATCCATTTTCCCTATCCAAGATGAGCATAACCGCATCACTTTAGAATATGCGGGTTGCGAATTTGGCAAGTCTAAATACACTGTTAGAGAAGCGATGGAGAGGGGTATTACCTACTCTATCCCCCTCAAAATTAAAGTGCGCTTGATCTTGTGGGAAAAAGACACCAAGAGTGGCGAAAAGAACGGCATTAAGGATATTAAAGAACAAAGCATTTTCATTCGTGAGATCCCTTTGATGACAGAACGCACTTCATTTATTATTAATGGGGTGGAGCGCGTGGTGGTCAATCAACTCCACAGAAGCCCCGGTGTGATTTTCAAAGAAGAAGAATCTAGCACTTCTTTAAACAAGCTCATTTACACAGGGCAAATCATCCCTGATAGGGGTTCGTGGCTGTATTTTGAATACGATTCTAAAGATGTTTTGTATGCTCGTATCAACAAACGCCGTAAAGTGCCTGTTACCATTTTATTCAGGGCGATGGATTATCAAAAACAAGACATTATTAAAATGTTCTACCCGCTTGTGAAAGTGCGTTATGAAAACGATAAATATTTGATCCCATTTGCTTCATTAGACGCCAATCAAAGAATGGAATTTGACTTGAAAGATCCTCAAGGCAAGGTTATTCTTTTAGCAGGAAAAAAGCTCACTTCAAGAAAGATTAAAGAGCTTAAAGAAAACCATCTAGAATGGGTGGAATACCCTATGGATATTTTAATCAATCGCCATTTAGCTGAGCCTGTTATGGTAGGGAAAGAAGTCTTATTGGACATGCTCACTCAGCTAGATAAAAACAGATTAGAAAAAATCCACGATTTAGGCGTGCAAGAATTTGTGATCATCAACGATCTAGCTTTAGGGCATGACGCTTCCATTATCCATTCTTTTTTGGCCGATTATGAGTCTTTGAAATTGCTCAAGCAAACCGAAAAAATTGATGATGAAAACGCTCTAGCAGCGATTCGTATCCATAAGGTTATGAAGCCAGGCGATCCTGTTACGACTGAAGTGGCTAAGCAGTTTGTCAAAAAACTTTTCTTTGATCCAGAACGCTATGATTTGACCATGGTGGGGCGCATGAAAATGAATCACAAGTTAGGCTTGCATGTGCCTGATTACATCACGACTTTAACGCATGAAGATATTATCACCACCGTTAAATACCTCATGAAAATCAAAAACAATCAGGGCAAGATTGATGATAGGGATCACTTGGGCAATCGTAGGATCAGAGCGGTAGGGGAACTATTGGCCAATGAATTGCATTCAGGCTTAGTGAAAATGCAAAAGACCATTAAAGACAAGCTCACTACCATGAGTGGGGCTTTTGATTCGCTCATGCCCCATGACTTGGTCAATTCTAAAATGATCACAAGCACCATCATGGAATTTTTCATGGGCGGTCAGCTCTCGCAATTTATGGATCAAACTAACCCCTTGAGTGAGGTTACGCACAAACGACGCCTTTCAGCGCTCGGTGAAGGGGGATTGGTGAAAGATAGGGTAGGGTTTGAAGCTAGGGATGTGCACCCCACGCATTATGGCCGAATTTGTCCCATTGAGACCCCAGAAGGTCAAAATATCGGTTTGATCAACACCCTTTCCACTTTCACAAGAGTGAATGATTTAGGCTTTATTGAAGCCCCTTATAAAAAGGTTGTGGATGGCAAGGTCGTGGGTGAGACGATTTATTTGACCGCTATTCAAGAAGACAGCCACATCATCGCTCCCGCAAGCACCCCCATTGATGAAGAGGGTAATATTTTAGGCGATTTGATTGAAACGCGCGTGGAAGGCGAGATCGTTTTAAACGAAAAAAGCAAAGTTACCTTAATGGATTTAAGCTCTAGCATGCTAGTGGGGGTCGCCGCATCGCTCATTCCTTTCTTAGAGCATGATGACGCCAACCGCGCTTTAATGGGGACTAACATGCAGCGCCAAGCCGTGCCTTTGTTAAGAAGCGACGCTCCCATTGTAGGCACAGGGATTGAAAAAATTATCGCTAGGGATTCTTGGGGAGCGATCAAGGCTAATCGCACAGGCGTTGTAGAAAAAATTGATTCTAAAAATATTTATATTTTAGGCGAAGGCAAAGAAGAAGCCTATATTGATGCGTATTCTTTGCAAAAAAACTTGCGCACCAACCAAAACACCAGTTTCAATCAAGTCCCTATCGTTAAGGTGGGCGATAAAGTGGAAGCCGGGCAAATCATCGCTGATGGCCCTAGCATGGATAGAGGCGAGTTAGCGTTAGGGAAAAATGTGCGCGTGGCGTTCATGCCTTGGAATGGCTATAACTTTGAAGACGCGATCGTGGTGAGTGAGCGCATCACTAAAGATGATATTTTCACTTCCACCCACATTTATGAAAAAGAAGTGGATGCTAGAGAGCTTAAGCATGGCGCGGAAGAATTTACCGCTGATATTCCTGATGTGAAAGAAGAAGCGCTCGCTCATCTTGATGAAAGCGGGATCGTTAAAGTAGGCACTTATGTGAGCGCTGGCATGATTTTGGTGGGTAAGACTTCTCCTAAAGGCGAGATTAAAAGCACGCCTGAAGAGCGGCTTTTAAGGGCTATTTTTGGGGATAAAGCCGGGCATGTGGTCAATAAGAGTTTGTATTGTCCCCCCAGTTTGGAAGGCACGGTGATTGATGTGAAAGTCTTCACTAAAAAAGGCTATGAGAAAGACGCACGAGTTTTGAGCGCGTATGAAGAAGAAAAAGCCAAGCTTGATATGGAGCATTTTGATCGCTTGACCATGCTCAATAGAGAAGAATTGTTGCGCGTTAGTTCGCTCCTTTCTCAAGCGATTTTAGAAGAGCCTTTCAGCCATAACGGCAAGGATTATAAAGAAGGCGATCAAATCCCTAAAGAAGAAATCGCTTCAATCAACCGCTTCACTTTGGCTAGTTTAGTCAAAAAGTATTCTAAAGAAGTGCAAAACCACTATGAAATCACTAAAAATAATTTCTTAGAGCAAAAGAAAGTTTTGGGTGAAGAGCATGAAGAAAAGCTCTCTATTTTAGAAAAAGATGATATTTTGCCTAATGGCGTGATCAAAAAAGTCAAGCTCTATATCGCTACAAAACGAAAGCTTAAAGTGGGCGATAAAATGGCAGGAAGGCATGGGAATAAAGGGATTGTGTCTAATATCGTGCCGGTTGCGGATATGCCTTATACCGCTGATGGCGAGCCTGTAGATATTGTCTTAAACCCTTTAGGCGTGCCAAGCCGCATGAATATCGGGCAGATTTTAGAAATGCATTTAGGCTTAGTGGGGAAAGAATTTGGGAAACAAATCGCTCACATGCTAGAGGATAAAACCAGAGATTTTGCCAAAGAATTGCGCGCTAAAATGCTAGAAATCGCTAACGCCATTAATGAAAAAGATCCCTTGACAATCCATGCGCTTGAGAATTGCTCTGATGAAGAGCTTTTGGAATACGCTAAAGATTGGAGCAAGGGCGTTAAGATGGCTATCCCTGTGTTTGAAGGCATCTCGCAAGAAAAATTTTATAAGCTATTTGAATTAGCTAAGATTGCTATGGATGGCAAAATGGATCTGTATGACGGGCGCACCGGCGAAAAAATGAGGGAGCGCGTGAATGTGGGCTATATGTATATGATCAAACTCCACCACTTAGTGGATGAAAAAGTCCATGCCAGAAGCACAGGCCCTTATAGCTTAGTAACGCACCAACCCGTTGGGGGTAAAGCGCTCTTTGGGGGTCAAAGGTTTGGGGAAATGGAAGTGTGGGCCTTGGAAGCTTATGGCGCAGCGCACACTCTCAAAGAAATGCTCACCATTAAATCCGATGACATTAGAGGCAGAGAGAACGCTTATAGGGCTATCGCTAAAGGTGAGCAAGTGGGCGAGAGTGAAATCCCTGAGACTTTCTATGTCTTGACTAAAGAATTGCAATCGCTCGCTTTGGATATTAATATTTTTGGGGACGATGTGGATGAGGATGGAGCGCCCAAACCCATTGTCATTAAAGAAGATGACAGGCCTAAAGACTTTAGCTCTTTCCAGCTCACTCTAGCCAGCCCTGAAAAAATCCATTCTTGGAGTTATGGGGAAGTTAAAAAGCCAGAAACGATCAATTATCGCACCCTAAAACCTGAACGGGACGGCTTGTTTTGCATGAAAATCTTTGGCCCTACTAAAGATTATGAATGCTTGTGCGGTAAATACAAAAAGCCTCGCTTCAAAGACATTGGCACATGCGAAAAATGCGGCGTGGCGATCACGCACTCCAAAGTCAGGCGTTTTAGAATGGGGCATATTGAATTGGCCACTCCTGTAGCGCACATCTGGTATGTCAATTCCTTGCCTAGCCGTATCGGCACGCTTTTAGGCGTTAAGATGAAAGACTTAGAGCGCGTGTTGTATTATGAAGCTTATATCGTTAAAGAACCAGGCGAAGCCGCTTATGACAATGAAAGCACTAAACTTGTGATGAAATACGATATTTTGAATGAAGAGCAGTATCAAAATATCTCACGAAGATACGAAGATAGGGGCTTTGTAGCACAAATGGGCGGCGAAGCGATCAAGGATTTGTTAGAAGAAATTGATTTGATCACCTTATTGCAGAGTTTGAAAGAAGAAGTGAAAGACACCAATTCCGATGCGAAAAAGAAAAAACTCATTAAGCGTTTGAAAGTGGTAGAAAGCTTTTTAAATTCTGGTAACAGGCCTGAATGGATGATGCTCACGGTTTTACCGGTATTGCCACCGGATTTAAGGCCTTTAGTCGCGCTAGATGGCGGGAAGTTTGCGGTCAGCGATGTGAATGAATTGTATCGTCGTGTCATCAATCGTAACCAACGCTTGAAACGCTTAATGGAGCTTGGGGCGCCAGAAATCATTGTGCGCAATGAAAAAAGGATGTTGCAAGAAGCTGTGGATGTGCTTCTTGATAACGGTCGCAGCACCAATGCGGTTAAAGGGGCTAACAAACGCCCTTTAAAATCGCTCAGCGAGATCATTAAAGGCAAGCAAGGGCGTTTCAGGCAAAACCTTTTAGGTAAGCGCGTGGATTTTTCAGGCAGAAGCGTGATTGTGGTGGGACCTAATCTCAAAATGGATGAATGCGGGTTGCCTAAAAACATGGCGTTAGAGCTCTTCAAACCGCATTTGTTATCCAAGCTTGAAGAGAGAGGCTATGCCACCACGCTCAAACAGGCTAAACGCATGATTGAACAAAAAAGCAATGAAGTGTGGGAGTGCTTGCAAGAAATCACAGAGGGGTATCCGGTGCTACTCAACCGCGCTCCTACCTTGCACAAGCAATCCATTCAGGCGTTCCATCCAAAGCTGATTGACGGCAAAGCGATCCAGTTGCACCCGTTAGTGTGCTCAGCGTTTAACGCCGATTTTGACGGAGACCAAATGGCGGTGCATGTGCCTTTAAGCCAGGAAGCGATCGCTGAATGCAAGGTGCTCATGCTAAGCTCTATGAATATCCTTTTACCCGCTAGCGGTAAAGCCGTAGCCATTCCTAGCCAGGATATGGTTTTAGGGCTTTATTATCTTTCTTTAGAAAAGAATGGGGTCAAGGGCGAGCATAAGCTTTTTTCTAGCGTGAATGAAATCATCACCGCTATTGACACGAAAGAATTAGACATCCACGCAAAGATTAGGGTTTTGGATCAAGGGAATATTATCGCTACGAGCGCGGGGCGCATGATCATCAAGTCCATTTTGCCTGATTTTATCCCTACGGATTTGTGGAACAGACCCATGAAGAAAAAAGATATTGGCGTGCTTGTGGATTATGTGCATAAAGTCGGCGGTATCGGCATTACCGCAACCTTTTTGGATCATTTGAAAACGCTTGGCTTTAGGTATGCGACTAAGGCTGGTATTTCTATCTCTATGGAAGATATTATCACGCCAAAAGACAAGCAAAAAATGGTGGAAAAAGCCAAAGTGGAGGTTAAAAAAATCCAACAACAATACGATCAAGGGTTACTCACTGACCAAGAGCGTTACAATAAAATCATTGACACTTGGACTGAAGTCAATGACAGAATGAGTAAAGAAATGATGAGCGCTATCGCAAAAGATAAAGAGGGCTTTAACTCTATTTATATGATGGCGGATAGCGGCGCAAGGGGGAGTGCGGCGCAAATCCGTCAGCTCTCAGCGATGAGGGGGCTTATGACAAAGCCGGATGGCAGTATCATTGAAACGCCTATTATTTCTAACTTTAAAGAGGGGTTGAATGTCTTAGAATACTTTAACTCCACGCATGGCGCTAGAAAGGGCTTAGCGGATACGGCGTTAAAAACCGCCAATGCAGGGTATTTGACAAGAAAACTCATTGACGTTTCGCAAAATGTCAAGGTGGTGTCTGATGATTGCGGCACACATGAAGGGATTGAAATCACGGATATTGCGGTGGGGAGTGAGCTGATTGAGCCTTTAGAAGAGCGTATTTTTGGGCGCGTTTTATTAGAAGATGTGATCGATCCCATTACGAATGAAATCTTGCTTTATGCGGACACTTTGATTGATGAAGAGGGCGCTAAAAAGGTGGTTGAAGCCGGGATTAAATCCATTACGATCCGCACCCCAGTAACTTGTAAAGCGCCAAAGGGCGTGTGTGCGAAATGCTATGGCTTGAATTTAGGCGAAGGTAAGATGAGCTATCCAGGTGAAGCGGTGGGCGTGGTAGCCGCGCAATCTATCGGGGAGCCTGGAACTCAGCTCACTTTAAGGACTTTCCATGTGGGTGGGACAGCGAGCAGGAGCCAGGATGAGCGCGAAATCGTGGCGAGCAAAGAAGGTTTTGTGCGTTTTTATAACCTTAGGACTTACACGAATAAAGAGGGTAAAAACATTATCGCTAACCGCCGTAACGCTTCTATTTTAGTGGTAGAGCCTAAGATTAAAGCGCCTTTTGATGGGGAATTACGCATTGAAACGGTTTATGAAGAAGTCGTTGTGAGCGTGAAAAATGGCGATCAAGAAGCTAAATTCGTTTTAAGAAGAAGCGATATTGTCAAGCCGAGCGAATTGGCCGGCGTTGGCGGTAAGATTGAGGGGAAAGTGTATTTGCCTTATGCTAATGGGCATAAGGTGCATAAGGGGGGAAGTATCGCTGATATTATCCAAGAGGGTTGGAATGTGCCTAATCGCATCCCTTATGCGAGCGAATTGCTAGTTAAAGATAATGACCCTATCGCGCAAGATGTGTATGCCAAAGAAAAAGGCGTGATCAAATACTATGTTTTAGAGGCTAACCATTTAGAACGCACCCATGGAGTCAAAAAGGGCGATATGGTGAGCGAAAAAGGCTTGTTTGCGGTGGTAGCTGATGATAATGGCAGGGAAGCCGCTCGCCATTATATCGCTAGGGGTTCTGAGATCTTGATTGATGATAATAGTGAAGTGAGCGCTAATAGCCTTATTTCTAAACCCACGACCAACACTTTCAAAACGATCGCCACATGGGATCCTTACAACACCCCTATCATTGCAGACTTTAAGGGTAAGGTGAGTTTTGTGGATATTATCGCAGGGGTTACGGTCGCTGAGAAAGAAGACGAAAATACCGGTATCACAAGCCTAGTGGTGAATGATTACATTCCAAGCGGGTACAAACCAAGCTTGTTTTTAGAGGGGGCTAATGGCGAAGAAGCGCGTTATTTCCTAGAGCCAAAAACTTCTATCGCCATTAGCGATGGCGTTAGCGTGGAGCAGGCTGAAGTGTTAGCGAAAATCCCTAAAGCGACCGTTAAATCTAGGGATATTACCGGAGGTCTCCCGAGGGTTTCTGAACTCTTTGAAGCGAGAAAGCCTAAACCTAAAGATGTGGCGATTCTTTCTGAGGTTGATGGGATTGTGAGTTTTGGTAAATCTATCCGTAATAAAGAACACATCATCGTAACTTCCAAAGATGGTCGTCTCACAGATTATTTTGTGGATAAGGGCAAGCAAATTTTAGTGCATGCCGATGAATTTGTGCATGCGGGAGAGGCGATGACGGATGGGGTGGTTTCAAGCCATGATATTTTAAGGATCAGCGGCGAAAAAGAGCTTTATAAATACATTGTGAGCGAAGTCCAGCAAGTGTATCGCAGGCAGGGGGTAAGCATTGCCGACAAGCACATTGAAATCATTGTTTCTCAAATGCTAAGGCAAGTGCGTATTTTAGACAGCGGGGATAGCAAGTTTATTGAAGGGGATTTAGTCAGTAAAAAACTCTTCAAAGAAGAAAACGCTCGTGTGATCGCTTTAAAAGGCGAGCCAGCGATTGCTGAACCGGTGCTTTTAGGGATCACCAGAGCGGCTATTGGGAGCGATAGCATCATTTCAGCGGCCTCTTTCCAAGAAACGACTAAGGTTTTAACAGAAGCCAGTATTGCGATGAAAAAAGACTTTTTAGAGGATTTGAAAGAGAATGTGGTGTTGGGGAGAATGATCCCTGTGGGAACAGGCATGTATAAGAATAAAAAAATCGTGTTAAGAGCGCTTGAGGATAACTCTAAATTTTGATATAAAAAATCGGTTAAGATTTTTAAAAGAAAAATTAGGGTAAAATGGGGGAACTTTTAGTTTTAAATTTTTAGAATAAGGAAGAATAGTGCCTACTATCAATCAGTTGATTAGAAAAGAAAGGAAAAAGGTGGTTAAAAAAACCAAATCACCTGCGTTAGTGGAATGCCCTCAAAGAAGAGGGGTTTGTACTAGGGTTTATACGACTACCCCTAAAAAGCCTAACTCGGCTTTAAGAAAGGTCGCCAAAGTTCGTTTGACCAGTAAATTTGAAGTGATCAGTTATATCCCTGGTGAAGGGCATAACTTGCAAGAACACTCCATTGTGTTAGTGCGTGGGGGTAGGGTTAAGGATTTACCCGGTGTGAAATACCACATCGTTCGTGGCGCTTTAGACACTGCAGGGGTCAATAAAAGAACGGTTTCACGCTCTAAGTATGGGACTAAAAAAGCTAAAGCGACCGACAAGAAAGCAACCGACAACAAGAAAAAATAAGAGGAAAACAAAAACATGAGAAGAAGAAAAGCACCCGTTAGGGAGGTTTTGGGCGATCCTGTTTATGGGAACAAGGTGGTAACGAAGTTTATCAATAAAATGATGTTCGATGGCAAGAAAAGCGTAGCGGAAAAAATCATCTACAAAGCTTTCAATAAGATTGAAGAAAAAAGCGGTGAAAAAGGCATTGAAGTGTTTGAAAAAGCCCTAGAAAGGGTGCGTCCTTTAGTGGAAGTGCACAGCAGGAGAGTGGGTGGGGCTACCTATCAAGTGCCGGTAGAAGTGAGGGCGAGCCGCCAGCAGTCGCTATCTATCCGTTGGATTTTAGAAGCGACCAGAAAACGCAATGAAAGGATGATGGTGGATAGATTGGCTAACGAGCTTATGGATGCGGCTAACGATAAGGGTGCGGCTTTTAAGAAAAAAGAAGATGTGCATAAAATGGCAGAAGCGAATAAAGCGTTCGCGCACTATCGCTGGTAATTGGAGTTAGAATGGCTAGAAAAACCCCATTAAACAGGATCAGAAATATCGGTATCGCCGCTCACATTGATGCCGGGAAAACCACCACTTCTGAAAGGATTTTATTCTATACAGGCGTGAGCCATAAGATTGGCGAAGTGCATGACGGCGCGGCGACAATGGATTGGATGGAGCAAGAAAAAGAAAGAGGGATCACTATCACTTCTGCGGCAACGACTTGCTTTTGGAAGGATCACCAAATCAATTTGATTGACACTCCAGGGCATGTGGATTTCACTATTGAAGTGGAGCGATCCATGCGCGTGCTAGACGGCGCAGTTTCGGTGTTTTGCTCGGTGGGGGGCGTGCAGCCTCAAAGCGAGACCGTGTGGCGTCAAGCGAACAAATACGGCGTACCTAGGATTGTTTTTGTCAATAAAATGGATAGGATTGGGGCGAATTTCTATAATGTAGAAAACCAGATCAAGCAACGCTTGAAAGCTAATCCTGTGCCTATTAATATCCCTATTGGGGCTGAAGACACTTTCATTGGCGTGATTGATTTAGTCCAAATGAAGGCGATTGTTTGGAATAATGAAACCATGGGAGCCAAATACGATGTGGAAGAAATCCCTAGCGATTTGTTAGAAAAGGCTAAAGAATACCGAGAAAAGCTTGTAGAAGCCGTAGCTGAGCAAGATGAAGCCTTAATGGAAAAGTATTTGGGCGGTGAGGAATTAAGCGTTGAAGAGATCAAAAAAGGCATTAAAACAGGTTGTTTGAACATGAGCCTTGTCCCCATGCTTTGTGGTTCTTCTTTTAAAAATAAGGGCGTGCAGACTTTATTAGATGCGGTGATTGACTACTTGCCAGCGCCCACAGAGGTTGTGGATATTAAGGGGATTGATCCAAAAACCGAAGAAGAAGTTTTTGTGAAGTCTAGTGATGATGGCGAGTTTGCCGGCTTGGCGTTTAAGATCATGACGGATCCTTTTGTGGGCCAACTCACTTTTGTGCGCGTGTATCGCGGCAAGCTAGAGTCCGGTAGCTATGTGTATAACTCCACCAAAGACAAAAAAGAGCGCGTGGGAAGACTCCTTAAAATGCACTCTAATAAGAGAGAAGACATTAAAGAAGTTTATGCGGGTGAGATTTGCGCGTTCGTGGGCTTGAAAGATACGCTGACTGGGGACACGCTTTGCGATGAAAAGAATGCGGTGGTTTTAGAGAGGATGGAATTTCCTGAGCCGGTCATTCACATCGCTGTGGAGCCTAAGACGAAAGCAGACCAGGAAAAAATGGGCGTAGCGTTAGGCAAGCTTGCTGAAGAGGATCCAAGCTTTAGGGTGATGACTCAAGAAGAAACCGGGCAAACCCTCATTGGCGGTATGGGTGAATTGCACCTAGAAATCATCGTGGATAGATTGAAAAGGGAATTTAAAGTAGAAGCTGAAATCGGTCAGCCGCAAGTCGCCTTTAGAGAGACTATCCGCTCAAGCGTGAGCAAAGAGCATAAATACGCTAAGCAAAGCGGTGGTCGTGGGCAATACGGGCATGTGTTTATCAAGCTTGAGCCTAAAGAGCCTGGCAGTGGGTATGAATTTGTGAATGAAATTTCTGGGGGCGTGATCCCTAAAGAATATATCCCTGCGGTGGATAAGGGTATCCAAGAAGCGATGCAAAATGGCGTTTTGGCAGGCTATCCGGTGGTGGATTTTAAAGTTACCCTTTATGATGGGAGCTACCATGATGTGGATTCTTCAGAAATGGCGTTTAAAATCGCTGGCTCTATGGCGTTTAAAGAAGCGAGTCGTGCGGCTAACCCGGTTTTACTAGAGCCTATGATGAAAGTGGAAGTGGAAGTCCCTGAAGAATACATGGGCGATGTGATTGGCGATTTGAATAGAAGAAGAGGGCAAATCAATTCTATGGACGACCGATTAGGTTTGAAAATCGTGAACGCTTTTGTGCCGTTGGTGGAAATGTTTGGTTATTCTACGGATTTACGATCAGCCACTCAAGGGCGTGGGACTTACTCCATGGAGTTTGATCATTATGGCGAAGTGCCTAGCAATATCGCTAAGGAAATTGTAGAAAAGCGCAAAGGCTGATTTGATTATAACGCTCTCTTGTGAGAGGGTGTTGTAGGTGCTATTTAACTTTTTCTCTTTTGGATTTAAAAAGACTTTTTTTGAGAGTCTTTAACCCTTTTTACCTCTTTTAATTACCTTTTTTGCTATAAAATTGATTCTTGGCTCTATTGTCAAACAGGAGTAACTAAAATTTTTTAATTTTTTAAAAAATGGGGTTTTGGTTACTTTGCTTTATAGTAAAGTTTATTTTCTTTATTTAAGACTCATTTTTTTCAAGGGATAGGGGGTATTTTGAAATAACTTTTCTTCTTAACACCCATAAGATCGCATTATTAAGAAATTCCGCTTGACTAATCACAAGCTTTTTTGTCTTCAATCTTAAAAAACGCTTTTGAGCGTTTTTATTTTTTAAGAAAAATGGCTGATTGCTCCCAGGCGTTTTTTATATAACAAAACGCAATCTGCAAATTTCTTTAGTGAAAATCCTATTGGTTTCTATTTATTTACTTTTGAGAAATATAATTCTCTCGCTTTTAAGATCATCATAAGGAGTTTTCGTATGAAAAAGCAAATCTTGACAGGTGTTTTATTATCAGTTTTGGCTGTGAGTTCTGCATACGCTCACAAAGATAAAAAAGACGCCAAAAAACCTGAGTTAAGCTCTCAATTAGTGGCTCACAAAGATAAAAAAGACGCCAAAAAACCTGAGTTAAGCTCTCAATTAGTGGCTCACAAAGATAAAAAAGACGCCAAAAAACCTGAGTTAAGCTCTCAATTAGTGGCTCACAAAGATAAAAAAGACGCCAAAAAACCTGAGTTAAGCTCTCAATTAGTGGCTCACAAAGATAAAAAAGACGCCAAAAAACCTAAAAACTCAGTGGCTTAATAGCTTTGTCTCCAAAGAAAGCGTTTTCAAAACGCTTTCTTTAAACTGCTTTGTCAGTTCTACTTTTTAAATCTTTTATACACAGAGTGTTATCAATATGGTTGCGTTTTTAAAAAAGCGCATGAAAGGCGTTTAAGGCTCTTCTAAAAGAGCGTGAGCGGCTTGAAGGACTTCAAGGGGCGTGATGGATTTCATGCACAAATGGTTTTTTTCATTCTTTAAAGGGCAAACTCGTTTCTTGCAAGGTGCACAGCTTAAATGGTGGTTCAACACAATCGTTTTTTGAGCTTTATAGGGGCGAGTCTCTTTTTCATCAGTGGGGCCAAAAAGAGCGATTAAGGGGGTTTGCGTGCTAGCAGCCACATGCATGGGACCGCTATCGTTAGTGATGAATAAATCTAAAACAGCGATGCGTTGTATCAATTCTTCAATGCTTGTTTTCCCGCACAAATTGTAAGCGTTATGGGATAATAAGGGGTTTTTCAATAAGCTTTTAACGGATTTTAAAATCTCTTCAGAAACGATAGTGTCTTCTTTAGTCCCAAAAAAATAAATTTCATGCCCTTTTTCTAACAAAGCAGCCGCAACTTCAGCGTAATAAGAAGCCGGCCATCTTTTAGCGCTCCCATAGCTTGCGCTAGGGTTAAATCCGATTTTTTTAGGGGTGTTTGGGGTGTGAGTGGAGAGGTTAAAGGCTAATTTTAAGGGTAAAACGCTTTTTTGATCCAATTCTTTTTCTAAAAATTGCGAAAACAAAAAGCAATACTTTTCCACTTGATGATACTCTTTAGGGGCAGCAGTTACCGCATGGCTGAGAAACAAAGAACGGAAAAATTGAGCAAAACCGATGCGAACAGGCGTTTTTGTCGCATAGAGCAAAAAAGCGGAATAAAAATGGTTGTTTAAAGCGATCGCTATATCGCAACGCCCTATTTTTTGAGCGAGTTTGTAAGTGGCTAGCAGCCTGAAAAAGGATTTTTTGGTGTCGTCTATGAAAACGGCTTCTATTTTTTCATCTTTTTTGAAAAGTTCGCACGTAATGGTTGGGCCCACTAAGACAAAATACGCGTTAGGGTAGTGGTTTTTAAGGGTGTAAAAAAGCGAGCTTGCCATCACCCCATCGCCTAGCCAATTAGGCAAACGCAATAAAATACGCATGCGTTTGGGCGCATTTACGCTCATCAATAGCCCTTTTTTAAAGATTTTAAGCTAAAATTTTAGCATACAAATACAAGGAAATGGAATGATTACCCCTAAAGTGTTGAGCGGGTTTAAAGACCGCTTGCCTAAAGATGCGATACAAAAAGCCCAGTTGCTCGCTAAAGTTTCAGTCGTGTTTCAAAGTTTTGGTTTTGTGCCGATTGAAACCCCCCATTTGGAATACGCTCAAACGTTATTGCCTGATGCGAGCAGTGATATTCAAAAAGAGATTTATCGTTTTAAAGACCATGGGGATAGGGATGTGGCTTTAAGGTTTGATTTGACCGTGCCATTAGCCCGCTTTGTTTCTTTACACCACCAAACCCTAGGCATGCCCTTTAAACGCTACGCCATAGGCAATGTTTTTAGGGGCGAAAGGGCGCAAAAAGGGCGTTACAGGGAATTTACGCAATGCGATTTTGATTTTATAGGGAGCGAGAGTTTGGTGTGCGATGCTGAGATCATTCAAGTGATTATCGCTTCTTTAAAAGCTTTGGATTTAGAAGATTTTTGCGTCTCTATCAACCACAGAAAAATTTTGAATGGCATATGCGAATATTTTGGCATTGCTCAAGTGAATGAAGTGTTGCGCATTGTGGATAAATTAGAAAAAATTGGCTTGAATGGGGTTGAAGAAGAATTAAAAAAAGAGTGCGATTTGGATCCAAACACCATTAAAGAGCTTTTAGAAATGGTTCAAATCCAACAAAACGATTTAAGCCATGCGGAATTTTTTGAAAAAATTGCTTATTTGAAAGACTATAACGAAAATCTGAAAAAGGGCATACAGGATTTAGAAAGGCTATACCAGTTGCTAGGGGATTTGCAAATTTCTCAAAACTTGTATAAGATTGATTTTTCTATCGCTAGGGGCTTAGGGTATTATACAGGGATTGTGTATGAAACCACGCTTAATGATATGAAGTCTTTAGGGAGCGTGTGTTCAGGGGGCCGTTACGATCATTTGACTAAAAATTTTTCTAAAGAAAATTTACAAGGAGTGGGGGCTTCTATTGGGATTGATAGATTGATTGTGGCTTTGAGTGAAATGCAATTGTTAGACGAGCGTTCCACCCAAGCCAAAGTTTTAATCGCTTGCATGCATGAAGAGTATTTTTCTTACGCCAACCGCTTGGCGGAGTCTTTAAGGCAAAGCGGGATTTTTAGCGAAGTCTATCCAGAAGCTCAAAAAATCAAAAAACCCTTTTCTTACGCTAACCACAAGGGGCATGAGTTTGTGGCTGTCATTGGCGAAGAAGAATTTAAAAGCGAAACTTTAAGCTTGAAAAACATGCATTCAGGCATGCAGTTGAATTGCTTGAGTTTTTTAAAAGCCCTTGAAATCATTGGAGAAAACGATGAAGACTTATAATGTCGCTATTGTTGGGGCTAGTGGGGCGGTAGGCCAAGAGCTGATTAAAGGTTTAGAAAATTCTTCTTTCCCAATTAAAAAATTTGTCCCGCTCGCTAGCGTTAGGAGCGCTGGTAAAAAGATTAGAGCTTTCAATAAAGACTATGAAATTTTAGAAACCACGCATGAGGTTTTTGAAAAAGAAAAAATAGACATCGCCTTTTTTAGCGCTGGGGGGAGCGTGAGCGAAGAATTTGCTACAAGCGCTTCAAAAACGGCCTTAGTGATTGATAACACGAGCTTTTTTAGATTGCATAAAGATGTGCCTTTAGTCGTGCCTGAAATCAACGCTAAAGAAATTTTTAACGCTCCCTTAAATATCATCGCTAACCCTAATTGCTCCACCATTCAAATGACGCAAATCTTAAACCCCTTACACCTTCATTTTAGGATAAAAAGCGTGATTGTTAGCACCTATCAAGCCGTGAGTGGGGCAGGGAACAAGGGGATAGAGAGTTTGAAAAATGAGCTAAAAACCGCATTAGAATGTTTGGAAAAAGACCCCGCTATTGATTTAAACCAGGTTTTGCGAGCCGGGGCTTTCGCTTATCCGATCGCTTTCAATGCGATCGCTCATATTGACACTTTTAAGGAGAATGGCTACACGAAAGAAGAGCTGAAAATGGTGCATGAAACCCATAAAATCATGGGCGTGGATTTCCCTATCAGTGCGACTTGCGTGCGCGTGCCGGTATTGAGGAGCCATAGCGAGAGTTTGAGTATCGCTTTTGAAAAAGAATTCGATCTCAAAGAAGTCTATGAAGTTTTAAAAAACGCCCCTAGCGTGGTTGTTTGCGATGATCCCAGTCATAATCTTTACCCCACGCCCCTAAAAGCGAGCCACACGGATAGTGTCTTTATAGGGCGCTTGAGGAAGGATTTGTTTGATAAGAAAACCTTGCACGGCTTTTGCGTGGCGGATCAATTAAGAGTGGGGGCAGCCACCAACGCGCTCAAAATCGCCATGCATTACATTAAGAACGCTTGAGCTTATTCAAAGATAACAAAGATGAATGCGCATGCGCTTGAATTAAGGATAAGGATCAATCTAGCCCAATCTCTCAAAAAGAGCTTTAAGTTACTAGGCTTGCGATGTTAAACAAGGGTGTAATTGAATTTCTCAAGGCTTGATTGAGAGAAATGCTAATATTTGGTAGGTCAAAAGGAATATAAAGGCTTACACTCAAGCAGAGAGTGAATGTTTAACTAGCGAGTTATTGCCTATTATTCCCTTTAAAAGGGTGTGAGTTTAAGGTATAAGGAAAACTTGTATCAAGTTTTGTTGGAATGGATTAGAAAAATCTGATTGGATTGACCCTCACAATTTTTCAAACCAATTGTTTAATAGCGATTAAATATGGCTATATACACTACAATAATAAGATTTTGAAAGGTTGGTAATGGAATCAATAAAAACAGGAAAAACAAATAAGGTTGGCAAAAACACAGAGACAGCTAACACAAAGGCAAATAAAGAGACTCATTTCAAACAAGCGAGCGCCATTACAAATACGCTCAGATCAATTGGTGGGTTTTTTACAAAAATTGTAAAGAAAGTTAGAGAACTTGTAAAAAAACACCCCAAGAAAAGCAATGCGGCATTAGTAGTATTGACCCATGTTGCATGCAAGAGGGCAAAAGAATTAGACGATAAAGTCCAGGATAAATCCAAACAAGCTGAAAAAGAAAATCAAATCAATTGGTGGAAGTATTCAGGACTCACAATAGCGACAAGTTTATTATTAGCCGCTTGTAGCGCTGGTGATACTGATAAACAGATAGAGTTAGAACAAGAAAAACAAAAGACAAGCAATATAGAAACCAATAATCAAATAAAAGTAGAACAAGAAAAACAAAAGACAAGCAATATAGAAACCAATAATCAAATAAAAGTAGAACAAGAACAACAAAAGACAGAACAAGAAAAACAAAAGACAGAACAAGAAAAACAAAAGACAATTAATACACAGAAAGATTTCATTAAATACATAGAACAAAATTGCAAAGAAAATCATGGCCAATTCTTTATTAAAAAAGGAGGAATTAAGGCTGGTATTGGTATAGAAGTAGAAGCTGAATGCAAAACCCCTAAGCCCACAAAAACCAATCAAACCCCTATCCAGCCAAAACACCTCCCAAACTCTAAACAACCCCGCTCTCAAAGAGGATCAAAAGCGCAAGAGCTTATAGCTTATTTGCAAAAAGAATTAGAATCTCTGCCCTATTCACAAAAAGCTATCGCTAAACAAGTGGATTTTTACAGGCCAAGTTCTATCGCTTATTTAGAACTAGATCCTAGAGATTTTAAAGCTACAGAAGAATGGCAAAAAGAAAATCTAAAAATACGCTCTAAAGCTCAAGCTAAAATGCTTGAAATGAGAAACCCACAAGCCCACCTTTCAACCTCTCAAAGCCTTTTGTTCCTTCAAAAAATATTTGCTGATGTTAATAAAGAAATAAAAGCAGTTGCTAATACTGAAAAGAAAGCAGAAAAAGCGGGTTATGGTTATAGTAAAAGGATGTAGGCATAAGAAAACACCATGAAATCGTTTTTAGCTTATTTATGGTATTTTAAAAACTCTATGTTACCCAATTAGAACAGAGCCTTTTTTAAACTCCTTAGTAGGGATCCCAATCGTCTTTAGCGTTTGAGCGTTTCACAAAATACAAGCGGTTGCAATTTTTGGCGTTGTTTTATTATGAAGAATGATTTTTATACCTCTCTCTTTATAAAAGAGAGAGTTTCCATTTTAGCGGGTCTCAGCTGAGCTTTTAATGATTACGGTGTTGTAGTCAGGCTGGACGGGGCGTTGGTTAGGCGAATTTTTCATGCGTTTTTTGATTTCAGCCAATTGTTTGGCAGAGACTTCCAAAGGCTCTTCTATGACAAACCATGCCACCCCTTCTGTGCAAGGAGGAGCGGTGAGAGAGCCGTTAAAATGGTAGTAATTGATGCTTTTAGGCAAGAAAGCGTCTAAAGCCACTTCTTTAAAATTCTGTTTCTTTTGAATGCCTTCTAAAATAGGATCAAGGTTGGGGTTTTCTTTCCCTTCTTCAAAACCAATCGCTAACACTAACAAACGCCCTTTAGCGTCTTTATGCACGAAATGCGCGCTCAAAGGCCTGGTTTTATTATTGATTAAAAACTCCATAGGGGCGTGGAAATGCACATTATCCAGCACATAGTCATGCCCTCTATAATTGATGTGGTTAGTCGGCTCAAACGAAGCTTTTAAAGTATGATGAGTGAAAAAGACCGCTTTAGGTTTAGAAGCGGCGTATTTGAATTGCAAATCGGTTTTATCTTGCGTGTGGTAGTAATGCTCAATATTAATGGGCGATTGGCTTTTACCGCTTTTACAGACTTCAAAATCTTTGTGCAATTTGTCCCAGCGGTGCGGGCCGTTTTCTTTATTCTTATAATCCCATTTGGTGTTTTCAGCGCCTATAAGAGAAGCCGCTAACGCTAAAGCGATCAAAAAAGTTTTTTTCATTTTAATTATCCTTTATTCTAAAATTCTAAAATTATTAAAAAGGCAACGACTTAATTTTAGCGCTTAATCAACAATGACCGCAGTTACCAAAAATAGATTGGTTAAAAGTTGAAAATGATTTTAAATTCTGTTTTATATAGTAACAACTTTATTAAATTAATGCGCCTATGGAGCAAGAATATTTGTTTCAATTAGCCCCTAATTTACAAGCGGTTAAAATTTTTGTTTTATACTCTAGGTTTTCAAATTGAATAAAATTTAACCCCTTAAGATTTAAATGATGATAACCAAACAATCGTATCAAAGATTCGCTTTAATGCGGGTTTTTGTGTTTTCGCTTTCGGCGTTTATTTTTAACACCACGGAGTTTGTCCCTGTCGCATTGTTATCAGATATTGCGAAAAGTTTTGAAATGGAGAGCGCGACAGTGGGGCTTATGATCACTGCTTATGCATGGGTGGTGTCTCTTGGCTCATTGCCCTTGATGCTGCTTAGCGCTAAAATTGAAAGGAAACGCTTATTGCTTTTTCTTTTCGCCCTTTTTATTGCTAGTCATATTCTTTCAGCGCTAGCGTGGAATTTTTGGGTGCTTCTCATTTCTCGTATGGGTATCGCTTTTGCCCACTCTATTTTTTGGTCCATCACGGCTTCTTTAGTCATTCGTGTCGCGCCAAGAAATAAAAAACAACAAGCTTTAGGCCTATTAGCGCTAGGGAGTTCGTTAGCGATGATTTTGGGGTTACCGCTTGGGAGGATCATTGGGCAAATCTTGGATTGGCGCTCCACTTTTGGCGTGATTGGGGGCGTTGCGACTCTTATAGCGTTGCTCATGTGGAAATTGCTCCCGCCTTTGCCGAGTAGAAACGCCGGCACGCTCGCAAGTGTCCCTATATTAATGAAACGCCCGCTTTTAGTGGGGATTTATTTGCTTGTAATCATGGTTATCTCTGGGCATTTCACCACTTATAGCTATATTGAGCCTTTTATCATTCAGATCAGCCAATTTTCTCCTGACATTACGACGCTAATGCTGTTTGTGTTTGGGTTAGCAGGCGTGGCGGGGAGTTTTTTATTCGGCCGTTTGTATGCGAAAAACTCAAGAAAATTTATCGCTTTTGCAATGGTTTTAGTCATTTGCCCGCAACTCTTGCTTTTTGTGTTTAAAAACTTAGAGTGGGTGGTTTTCTTACAAATTTTCTTATGGGGGATTGGGATCACTTCACTCACCATTGCGTTGCAAATGAGGGTGTTACAGCTCGCCCCAGATGCCACGGATGTCGCAAGCGCGATTTTTTCGGGGAGCTATAATGTGGGGATTGGATCAGGAGCGCTGTTTGGCAGTATTGTGATCCACCAACTAGGGCTAGGGTGTATTGGCTTTGTGGGTGGGGCTTTGGGGTTGTTGGCACTATTTTGGCTTAGATTCATTACGATAAAGTTTAAAAAAACATAAGGGGCGTTAATAAGGATTAGCCCAATAAAGGAAATCCCTTTTGCGCTAAAAACCATTTTTTAAACTTTAATGGTGCTGCTTGAATCCAACCGCGCAAACGGGTAGATTGTCTCTCTTTTTATGTTAAAATAGAAAAATTTGTCATCAATTTTAAGCGGTGTGGGGTTTAAATGCTAAAAAAAAAGATTGATTTGCATAAAGATTCTATTAGGAAGCTCTTTTTTTATTACTTCATCCCTTTAGTTTTTTCTATGATCTCACTTTCTACTTACTCTATGGTAGATGGCATGTTTGTTGGCAAAAAACTGGGTAAAGAAGCTATCGCTGCGGTCAATATCGCATGGCCTATTTTTCCAGGACTCATTGCGTATGAATTGCTTTTTGGTTTTGGGGCAGCGAGCATTGTGGGGTATTTTTTAGGTCAAAATAAAACCCATAGGGCTAGGCTTGTGTTTAGCAGCGTGTTTTATTTTGTCGCTATAAGTGCCTTTATTTTGAGCATGGCGTTATTGCCTTTTAGCGAAACTATCGCGCGTTTTTTTGGGAGTAATGACGCTTTATTGAGCATGTCTAAACGCTATATTGAAATCATTTTAATGGGCTCTGTTTTTATGGTTTTGCACCCTTTAGCGGATGTCTTTGTGGTGAATGACAAACGGCCCGTTTTAGCGATGGTGGCGATGCTGATTGGCTCGTTAGCGAATATCTTTTTCAATTATTGGTTTATTTTTGTGTTGGAAGTGGGGGTTCAAGGCAGCGCGATAGCCACCGTGATAGGGCATGCGATAGGGGTTTTAGTCTTAATGCAGCATTTTTGGCGCAAAAAAGGGCAGTTGTATTTCATCAAACGATTTTCTTTGTCTTCGGTCATTTCTTCAGCTAAAAGCGGTGTGCCTCAAAGCACGGCGGAATTTAGCGCTTCTATTATGATTTTATTGTTTAATACCGCTATCATGCACACGGCAGGGGAAAGGTCTGTGAGCATGTATGGGATCGTTATGTATAATGCGATTATCTTTTTTACGACTTTGTTTGCGATCTCTCAAGGCATCCAACCGATCGCGAGCTTTAGCTATGGGGCTAGAAATTTAGAGCGCGTGCGAGCCGTGTTTGTCTTTGGTTTGAAAGCAGCGTTTTGTATAGGGATTGTTTTCTATGGTGCTTATTATTTCTTAGATGAATTTTTAATCAAGCTTTATTTGCAGCCAAGCGAACAAGACCCCCTTTTTATGCAAGAGACTAAAAGAGCGATGAATATTTATTATGTGGGCTATATTTTCTTAGGCATGACTTTGTTGTGCGCGGTGTTTTTCCAATCCATCCAACGCACTAAAAGTTCGTTTATCATCACCCTTTCGCACACGCTAGGGTTTATTATTGTCCTATTGCCGATTTTAAGCTATTTCTATGGGATTAATGGCATTTGGGTAACTTACCCTATCGCGCAATTTTTAGCGTTTTTAGTAGCGTTAGGGGTAACTTATTACGAAATCAAAAAAGGGGTTTTCACCACTTATAAAGAGAAAAACCCTATCGCTTTGAAAACTTAACCAATAAATAAGGTAAAATTAAGACATGCATGCAGAATTTTTCACTTTCGCACTCATCATGCTTTTAATTGTGATGGCTCCCTATATGTCTAGAATCTCTCGTTTGCCCATCACGGTCGTGGAGATTTTGTTTGGATCTGTTGGGGCGTATGTGGGTTTTATTGAGCCAACTAAAGGCTTTGAAATCATGTCTGAAATTGGCTTTTTGTTTTTAATGTTTTTATGCGGTTTGGAAGTGGAGATTTATTTGTTTAAAAAATTAGGGGTTTCTCTTTTAAAACGCATTTTTGCTTATCTGTTGATTTTATACACGCTTTCATTCATCCTTACTTTTAGCCTTAATTTAGAGCCTATTTTTATGGTGATTTTCCCTATTATCAGTTTGGGCATGATCATGACTTTAGTCAAAGATTATCGTAAAGAGATTTTGTGGCTTGATTTGGTTTTGAAAGTGGGCGTTATTGGGGAATTGTTAAGCATTTTTGGTTTGGTGGTCGTGGATGGGGTGTATTCGCATGGTTTGGGCATGGATTTGATTAAAGATTTAGGCATTCTCATTGTTTTTTTAATTTTAATCATCGTGGCGTTTCAAATCTTTAAGACTTTGTTTTGGTGGTTCCCGCATTTAAAGCTTTTTGTGATGCCTAAAAGCAGTCAGTTTAACCAAGATGTGCGTTTTTCGCTCATGCTCTTTTTTTCCTTGGTTGCGATCGTGGTGTGGCTCAAAATAGAAATGGTTTTAGGGGCGTTTTTGGCGGGGTTAGTCGTTTCTACTTTCTTCCCTCATAAATCAGAGCTGATCCACAAGCTCAATGATGTGGGGTTTGGGTTTTTTGTGCCTTTGTTTTTCATCCATGTAGGCTCTACTTTAGACTTAAAATTAGTGTTTTTAAACCCGCATTTGATTCTCCAAGGGATATTGATTGTCATAGCGATGTTGAGTTTGCACTTGATCACTTCAACCTTATTGTGGCGCAAATACTTTAAAGAGGCTAAGCATTTATTTTCATTCGCTTTAGGGGCTTCTATGCCTTTAACTTTTTTAGTAACCACCGCAGCAGTTGGCTTAAAAGCGCAAGCGATCTCACAAAACACCTACTACGCATTGCTCATGGCGGCTATTTTTGAAGGGGTATTATTCACGATTGCGATCAAAATACTCAACAAAAAAGCTTAAATGAAAGCTTAAGCGTCTAAATATCTAGCGTCGCTAAAGCTGTTCGCCTGAACGTTATTAAACGCGTTTTCTAAGCTATCAAAGAAACGAGGGTGCAAGTTTTGCATTTCTTTTAAGAAATTTTTAGTGGCTAATCGCGCGATAGGAGGCTTATCAGAGGTGGGCTGTTTGGCCGGGCAATTGCAATCAGGGGCAACCGGGATATTTTGAGAAGTGACAAAATGGATGCTGCTGGCTTCTCGAACCTTAATCAAAGGGCGGATTACCAACAAGCCGTTTTCAGCCCTATAAATGGGGGGCATGCTCCTTAAACTCCCGTTATAAGTGAAATTCATAAAAAAGCTCTCCACCGCATCGTCTAAATGGTGTGCGATAGCGACTTTATTATAGCCTTCTTCTAAGGCTTTAGAATACAAAGTCCCCCTCCTCAAACGAGAGCAAAACGAACAAAACGAGCTTTTTTCACGGCGTTTTTCGTTGATCGTGGCAGCGATTTGGGTGTAAATGATCTCATGCTCAATGCCTTGTTCTTGGCACAAATCGCTCAACCATTTCAAATCTTCGCCCAAACCATAATGCACGGTAACCGCTTTAAAATCAAATTTGAAAGGGGCATGTTTTTGCATCCTGGCTAAGATGCAAGCGAGCATGATAGAATCCTTGCCCCCACTCAATCCTAACAAGATTTTATCGCCTTCTTCTATGAGTTTGTAAGTGGCGTTTGTCTTGCCTACAATGTGTAAGACTTTTTTGGAAATTTCATAGGCCATTTTTGATCCTTGATTATGTTTATTTTCTAAAGTTTTGCACTAAGTGAATGATTTCTTCTTCGCTAATGTGATCAGAATTATATTTCACAATAATGATTTCTTCGCTAATATTGACATACCATTCAATGATTTTGTCCCCTAAAGTTTCAAATTGTTCCTCATTATAAGCGTCTAAGGGGAAATAGACATTTTTTTGCTTGGAAGGGTTATGGAGTAAAAAGAGCGATAAGCCCCAAATAAGCCCTAAAGCTACAACGATTAAGCTTGTGTTAGAAACGCCTAAATGATGATAGCTTAACCCCCCGCTCACGCCCCCAACAAAGCTCCCTAAATAGCCAAAAGTAGTGAATTGCCCTAAAACCTTGCCTTTTTTGTTTGCTCTGGCGAACTTAGACGCTAAAGATTGCATGATAGGCTCTAAGGTGGCAAAGCCAATAAAGAAAAACGCCACCCCAACAATAAAAAGCCATAAATATTTCCCTAAAAAGCTAGAGTCGGCTAAAAACAAGCACATATAACTCACAATAAACAATAATACGCCAGAAAGCATCACCCCCTTAGGCTTATTGTATTTTTCAGCCATAACGCTCGCTATTCCCATGCTTAAAACCCCTAATAAGGCTCCAGGCACATACACCAAGATCAAAAAACTTTCATCTTTATGGAATTCATTCACTAAGGCTAAAGGGATCAGCACAAAAATAAGCGTCATGAACGCTTTTTCAAAAAAAGAGCTTAGATACAAAAGATACAAGGCTTTAGAGTTGGGTTGATAAGCTTTTATGTTTTTGATCTGGTAAGAAATTTTAGGGGCGTCTTTGACTTTTAAAAGCATCAACAAACTCAATAAGGTTAAGATCGCCGTGAGTAAAAAGAGCCATTTTGCCCCCCCCAAAAACGCCACAACCCCAGGGCCTATGGCCATGCTTATAGTGAAGCTAATGAAAATAAACGCTCCCATGATAGCCATGGCTTTGGTGCGCTCTTCTTCTTTCACTTCATCCGCCACCATCGCGCTAACGACCCCCCCTAAAGCCCCCATGCCTTGAATGAAGCGCCCGATAACGAGCGTAATAATATCATTCGCCATAAAGCACACTAACGAGCCAGCTAAAAACAATAATAAGCACACCATAACCACCACTTTACGGCCTATCTTATCGCTAAGAATGCCCATGGGGGTTTGAAAAATGATTTGTGTGAGATACGCCCCACCCACCGCTAAACCTATAAGCAAGGGACTGCTTGAATGGAAACTATCCGCATACAAACTAATGACCGGCAAAACAATAAAAAGCCCCAAAAACCGCAACGACGACACTAACGCTAATGGAAAAATCTTCTTAAACATGCGGGTTATTTTACAAGAAAATCTCTAATTTTTATCATTAATTTAGGGAAGTAGGATTGATAATAAAAGTTTAATTTTAATGGATTTTTAAGAAAATTTTTTGTATAATCTTATTCTTTTATTTTTTGTCAAGGTAGCTCAGCTGGTTTAGAGCGCTGGTCTCATAAGCCGGAGGTCGGGGGTTCAAGTCCCCCTCTTGACACCATGATTTGATTTAATCTTCATTTAATATCCGTTTAATCTTTTTTTTAGCAAACCTAAACTACAATAGCGTTGCATCTTTTAATTTCTTAACATTAGGGATTTGACGATGATTTTTAGCTCTCTTTTAAGTGTTGTAGGGATGGCGGTGCTTTTTCTTATTGCTTGGGTGTTTTCTGGCAATAAAAGGGCTATAAATTATCGCACGATTGTCAGCGCCTTTGTGATTCAAGTGGCTTTAGGGGCGTTGGCTTTATATGTGCCTTTGGGCAGAGAAATACTGCAGGGTTTAGCTAGCGGCATACAAAGCGTGATTGGTTACGGCTATGAGGGGGTACGCTTTTTATTTGGCAATCTCGCTCCAAACGCTAAGGGCGATCAAGGGATAGGAGGCTTTATCTTTGCGATCAACGTTTTAGCGATCATTATCTTTTTTGCTAGTTTGATTTCACTTCTATATTATTTAAAAATCATGCCTTTAGTGATCAACCTCATCGGTGGGGCGTTGCAAAAATGCTTAGGCACTTCTAAAGCAGAAAGCATGAGCGCAGCGGCTAATATTTTGTAGCGCACACCGAAGCGCCCTTAGTCATTAAACCTTATTTGAAAAGCATGAGCGATTCAGAGATTTTTGCGGTCATGTGCGTGGGCATGGCTAGCGTTGCGGGGCCTGTGTTAGCCGGGTATGCGAGCATGGGAATTCCTTTACCTTATTTAATCGCCGCATCGTTTATGTCCGCTCCTGGGGGGTTGTTGTTCGCTAAAATCATTTACCCGCAAAACGAAACCATTTCTAGCCATGCAGATGTTTCTGCAGAAGAGCATGTCAATATTATAGAAGCTATCGCTAATGGGGCAAGCACAG
Source organism: Helicobacter pylori (assembly GCA_008032955.1). Lineage (NCBI taxonomy): Bacteria > Pseudomonadati > Campylobacterota > Epsilonproteobacteria > Campylobacterales > Helicobacteraceae > Helicobacter > Helicobacter pylori. The sequence continues at coordinate 1,057,075 of CP032046.1, read as the reverse complement.
GGCTTCATTTAGCCTTGCATGTGGGGGCGATGCTTTTAGCCTTTGTGGGGATGCTCGCGCTCATTAATGGGCTTTTAGGGGTTGTAGGGGGATTTTTAGGCATGGAGCATTTGTCTTTAGGGGTGGTTTTAGGCACGCTTTTAAAACCTTTGGCCTTTATGTTAGGCATTCCTTGGAGCCAAGCCGGGATTGCCGGGGAAATCATAGGCATTAAAATCGCGCTCAATGAATTTGTGGGCTATATGCAATTATTGCCTTATTTGGGCGATAACCCTCCTTTAATCTTGAGCGAGAAAACCAAAGCGATCATCACCTTTGCGTTGTGCGGATTCGCTAACTTAAGCTCAGTCGCCATGCTCATTGGGGGGCTTGGCAGTTTAGTGCCTAAAAAGAAAGATTTCATTGCCAGGCTTGCTTTAAAAGCGGTGCTTGTAGGCACGCTTTCTAATTTCATGAGCGCGACTATCGCTGGGTTATTCATAGGGCTAAACGCTCATTAAAAGGACAAAACATGCAAAAAAGAGTGGTAATCTTATTATTGGATTCTTTTGGTATAGGGGCTAGTGAAGACGCTAAAGATTTTGGCGATTTGGGGGCGAACACTTTAGGCAATATCGCTAAGGCTTGTTTCAATAACCTGGCTAATTCTAACGATCGCAGTGGGGCTTTGAAACTGCCCAATTTAGAGAGTTTGGGTTTAGGTTTGAGCGCTTTAGAAGCCGCAAATGAATTGCCTTTGGGTTTCCAACCACAACCCAATTTAATAGGGGCTTACGCTTACGCTAAAGAACTCTCTAGCGCTAAGGATACGATTTCTGGGCATTGGGAGATGATGGGCGTGCCCGTTCTTTTTGAATGGGGGTATTTTAAAGACAAAACCCATTCGTTTCCTAAAGAAATTTTAGATGAAATCATGCACAAAACTAAGATTAAGGGCTATTTAGGGAATTGCCACGCATCCGGGACAGAAATCATTAAAGATTTAGGTGAAAAGCATTTAGAAACTTTATATCCCATTTTTTACACTTCAGCGGATTCGGTGTTTCAAATCGCTACACATGAAGAAAAGTTTGGGCTTGATCATTTATACGCTCTTTGTGAAGAAGCGTTTAAAATTCTAGAGCCTTTAAAGATCGCCAGAGTGATCGCAAGGCCTTTTATTGGCACCAATAGAGAGAATTTCAAGCGCACCGCTAATCGTAAAGACTATGCGATAAAGCCCCATAAAAAATTGCTTTTTGAAACATTCATTGAAGAAAAGCAAGGCGAAGTCATTAGCATTGGGAAAATCGCTGATATTTACGCCCATGTGGGGATCACTCAAAAATTCAAAGCCGGTAGCTTAATGGAATTATGCGATGTGACTTTAGATCAAGTCAAAAACGCCCCAAACAACAGCTTGATTTTTACGAATTTTGTGCATTTTGATAGCGATTATGGGCATCGGCGCGATGTTAGCGGGTACGCTAACGCTTTAGAGTATTTTGATTTGCGCTTAAAAGAGGTTTTAGACAATTTAAGGGAAAACGATTTGCTCATTCTTTGCGCCGATCATGGGTGTGATCCCAGCTTTAAAGGCACCGATCACACACGAGAATATATTCCTGTTTTGTTCTATCACAAAGATTTACAACCAGCCTTTTTAGGCAAGAGCGAGTCGTTTGCGGATATTGGGCAAAGTATCGCTTATTTTTTGGGATTAAGCCCCTTAGATTATGGCAAAAACTTATTAAACTTTAAAGGACAACCATGACCCCTCACATCAACGCTAAAATCGGCGATTTTTATCCTCAATGCCTTTTATGCGGCGATCCCTTAAGGGTGAGCTACATTGCGAAAAATTTTTTACAAGACGCTAAAGAGATCACGAATGTGCGCAACATGCTAGGCTTTAGCGGGAAGTATAAGGGTAAGGGGATTTCTTTAATGGGGCATGGCATGGGCATTGCGTCATGCACGATTTATGTAACGGAGCTCATTAAAACCTATCAGGTTAAAGAGCTTTTAAGGATTGGCACTTGCGGGGCGATTAGCCCAAAAGTTGGCCTGAAAGACATTATCATGGCGACTGGAGCTTCAACGGATTCTAAAACCAATCGGGTGCGTTTTTTAAACCACGATTTGAGCGCAACGCCTGATTTTGAATTGAGTTTAAGAGCGTATCAAACAGCAAAGCGTTTGGGTATTGATTTGAAAGTGGGCAATATTTTTTCAAGCGATTTTTTCTATTCTTTTGAAACGCATGCCTTTGATTTAATGGCCCAATACAACCACTTGGCTATTGAAATGGAAGCGGCAGGGTTATACGCCACGGCGATGGAACTAAACGCTAAGGCTTTATGCTTGTGCTCGGTTTCGGATCACTTAATCACTAAAGAAGCCTTAAGCCCTAAAGAAAGAATAGAGAGCTTTGATAACATGATCACTCTAGCTTTAGAGATGATGAGTTAGCCTTTTTTGTTGCCCCCATAAGTTAAGGATAAACTTTTAAGGAAAACCCTTAAAGCTAAAAGCCTTAAGGGAACTTTGGAAAAACTAAAGCTATCGTTTTACAGAAACTTCGTTTGACAAAACTATCGCTTCAATAAAACAACAACTTTACACCCCAAAAACGAAATTTCAAGGTATAATGTTTTCCAAGAGTTTTTACCATTTTCTGTTTTCATGGCAAACTCCCATTAAAAATTATCCCCATAATTGCACTTATGGGGGCGTTTATTTTACAACAATCTTTCTTAAAGCCCCAATCTAAATTAAAAAAGCAAAACCTTACCCCAAATAAAGAACGCTAAAAAGAATATTAGAGCTAATTTAAAAGAGTTTTTATAACCCCATAAGTTAAGGATAAACTTTTAAGGAAAACCCTTAAAGCTAAAAGCCTTAAGGGAACTTTGGAAAAACTAAAGCTATCGTTTTACAGAAACTTCGTTTGACAAAACTATCGCTTCAATAAAACAACAACTTTACACCCCAAAAACGAAATTTCAAGGTATAATGTTTTCCAAGAGTTTTTACCATTTTCTGTTTTCATGGCAAACTCCCATTAAAAATTATCCCCATAATTGCACTTATGGGGGCGTTTATTTTACAACAATCTTTCTAAAACCAAATCCCAATTAAATTAAAAACACTCTTACAAGCTTGATTGAGTGCATCAAAACACCCTAAAACTTTTTTTGAAATCCAATAAATTTATGCTATAATTAAACGCATTGTAAATAAATTCTCATTTTGATACATTTTTACAATAAAACATTACTTTAAGGAACATCTTATGAAAAAAACGAAAAAAACGATTCTGCTTTCTCTAACTCTTGCGGCGTCACTCTTGCATGCTGAAGATAACGGCGTTTTTTTAAGCGTGGGTTATCAAATCGGTGAAGCGGTTCAAAAGGTGAAAAACGCCGACAAGGTGCAAAAGCTTTCAGACTCTTATGAAAAATTAAGCAGACTTTTAACCAACAATGATGGCTCAGGCTCAAAGACAAGCGCGCAAGCGATCAACCAAGCGGTTAATAATTTGAACGAACGCGCAAAAACTTTAGCCGGTGGGACAACCAATTCCCCTGCCTATCAAGCTACGCTTTTGGCGTTGAGATCGGTGTTAGGGCTATGGAATAGCATGGGTTATGCGGTCATATGCGGAGGTTATACCAAAAGTCCAGGCGAAAACAATCAAAAAAATTTCCACTACACCGATGAGAATGGCAACGGCACTACAATCAATTGCGGTGGGAGCACAAATAGTGATGGCACTCATAGTTTTAGTGGCACAAATACATTAAAAGCAGACAAAAATGTTTCTCTATCTATTGAGCAATATGAAAAAATCCATGAAGCTTATCAGATTCTTTCAAAAGCTTTAAAACAAGCTGGGCTTGCTCCTTTAAATAGCAAAGGGGAAAAATTAGAAGCGCATGTAACCACATCAAAGTATCAACAAGATAATCAAACTAAAACGACAACTTCTGTTATTGATACGACTAACGATGCGCAAAATCTTTTGACTCAAGCGCAAACGATTGTCAATACCCTTAAAGATTATTGCCCCATGTTGATAGCGAAATCTAGTAGTGGAAGTAGTGGCCAAGCTACTACAAACACCCCTTCATGGCAAACAACCGGTGGTGGCAAAGATTCATGCACGACTTTTGGTGCGGAGTTTAGTGCCGCTTCAGACATGATTAATAATGCGCAAAAAATCGTTCAAGAAACCCAACAACTCAGCGCCAACCAACCAAAAAATATCACACAACCTCATAATTTCAACCTTAACACCCCTAGCAGTCTTACAGCTTTAGCTCAAAAAATGCTTAAAAACGCGCAATCTCAAGCAGAAATTTTAAAGCTGGCCAATCAAGTGGAGAACGATTTTGACAAACTTTCTTCAGGCCATCTTAAAGACTACATAGGGAAATGCGATGCGAGCGCTATAAGCAGCGCGAATATGACAATGCAAAATCAAAAGAACAATTGGGGGAACGGGTGTGCTGGCGTGGAAGAAACTCAGTCTTTATTAAAAACAAGCGCCGCTGATTTTAACAACCAAACGCCTCAAATCAATCAAGCGCAAAACCTAGCCAACACCCTTATTCAAGAACTTGGCAACAACCCTTTTAGGAATATGGGCATGATCGCTTCTTCAACCACGAATAACGGCGCCTTGAATGGCTTTGGCGTGCAAGCGGGCTATAAGCAATTTTTTGGAGAAAAGAAAAGATGGGGGTTAAGGTATTATGGTTTCTTTGATTACAACCACGCCTATATCAAATCCAATTTCTTTAACTCGGCTTCTGATGTGTGGACTTATGGGGTGGGTAGTGATTTATTGTTTAATTTCATCAACGATAAAAACACCAACTTTTTAGGCAAGAATAACCAGATTTCAGTGGGGCTTTTTGGAGGCATCCAACTGGCAGGGACTTCATGGCTTAATTCTCAATTTGTGAATTTAAAAACCATCAGCAATGTCTATAGCGCTAAAGTGAATACGGCTAACTTCCAATTTTTATTCAATTTAGGCTTGAGAACCAATCTCGCTAGGCCTAAGAAAAAAGATAGCCATCATGCGGCTCAACATGGCATGGAATTGGGCGTGAAAATCCCTACCATTAACACGAATTACTATTCTTTTCTAGACACTAAACTAGAATATAGAAGGCTTTATAGCGTGTATCTCAATTATGTGTTTGCCTATTAAAAACCCTCTTTTTTTAAAAAGGGGGGGGTTAAACTTCTAAAAAACCTTTAAAGCTAAAAATCTTCAAAAAACAATGATTAAATTCTAAAAAAGAAATTTCAAGGTATAATGTTTTCGCCACTTTTAATTTTCCATGGCAAACTCCTTTTTAGAATTTATCCCCATAACCGCTCTTATGGGGGCGTTTGTTTTACAACAATCTTTTCAAATTTAAAAAAACGCTCTCTTTAAAAACCATTAAAGAGTAAAATTGCCTTACAAGATGGGCTTTTTTGTGGTTTCCATTAAAAAAAGGGTTTTTTACTCACTTCTCTTGATTTACACAACACAATCAAGCGTCTTAAGGCAATTTAAAATAAAATAGTGCTAACATAACCCTAAAGCCCCTTATTAAATTAATCTATACCAAATAGTAAGGAGTTATCTAACATGGGGTTTTTCAAGCTTAAAGAACACAACACTAACATCGCCACCGAGTTTAGAGCGGGTTTAACGACCTTTATCACCATGATTTACATCGTGCCCTTAAACGCTCTTATCCTTTCTCAAGCCAACATGCCTTATGAAGCCCTTTTGAGCGCAACGGCCATTATCACTATCTTATCGAGTGTGTTTAACGGGTTGTGGGCAAACACCCCCATCGCTATGAGCGTGGGATTAGGGCTGTCAGCTTATTTTAGCTTTGGGTTAGTTCAGGGGCTAAAACTCCCTTGGCAGAGCGCTTTAGGCATCGTAGCACTCTCGGGAGCGATTTTTGTGATTTTGTCTTTCACTAAATTTAGAAGTTGGGTCATGCGAAGCATTCCTATCGATTTAAGGCGTGCGGTGAGCGCGGGGATAGGGGCTTTTATCGCATTTATTGGCCTTAAAGAAATGCATATTGTCGTTACCCATAAGGCTACGCTTGTAACCTTAGGCGATTTTGGAGATCCGCATGTGTTATTGGGGGTTGTGGGGATCATTTTGACTTTCGCGCTCTACACGCTTAAAATCAAGGGTTCTTTTATTATAGCGGTTTTAATCACTTCCATTCTCGCCTGGGTTTTAAAGCTGGCTCCTTACCCTAGCGAGTTTTTTTCCATGCCCGCTAGCATTGGCCCTATCGCCTTTCAATTAGACTTTAAAGGCATTTTTTTTGATGCGAGCGGGGCCTTCACTTTAGCGTTAGTGCCAGTCATCATCACTTTTTTTGTAACCGATTTGTTTGATTCTTTAGGCACGCTTGCAGGGATTGGCCACAAGACTGATTTTTTCAATGATGAAGAAAAAAATAAGGAATTGGAAAAGACTTTGGAAGCGGATGCGGTGGCTTCTTTAGGGAGCGCGGTGGTGGGCGTTTCTACCACGACCGCTTTTATAGAAAGCGCGAGTGGGGTTGAAGAGGGGGGCCGCACAGGGCTTACAGCGGTTTTTACCGGACTATTTTTTGTTTTAACGCTCTTTTGCTTGCCTCTTTTAAAAGCTATTCCTAGCAATGCGATTTATCCGGTGCTGGTGGTAGTAGGGGTTTTGATGTTTAGCGTGTTAGAGGGGGTGAATTTTAAAGACATGGCCATTAGCGTTTCCACTTTTTTAACCGTGGTGATGATGCCCTTAACCTTCTCCATTGCCGATGGCTTAGCCTTTGGCTTTTTGTCTTATAGTATCATCAAATTGGTTCAAAAAGACTTCAAAGCCATCAATTCAGGCATCATCATTCTCTGCATCATTTCTGTTTCTGTATTTATCTTTCGTTAAGCTCTTTTTAAGGGGCTTTGCATTTTTTACTCATTTCATGCCTCTTTTTCTTTATTTAGACAGATTATTATCTTAAAATAATTGTAATATCATTATTATTATATCAACTCAATAAAAAAGGAGAAGGTATGCAAAAAACTTCTAACACTCTGGCGCTGGGGAGTTTGACAGCGCTATTCTTTCTAATGGGTTTTATCACGGTTTTAAACGACATTTTAATCCCGCATTTAAAGCCCATTTTTGACTTGACCTATTTTGAAGCTTCACTCATTCAATTTTGCTTTTTTGGGGCGTATTTTATCATGGGGGGAGTCTTTGGGAATGTGATCAGTAAAATCGGCTACCCTTTTGGCGTGGTGCTTGGTTTTGTGATCACAGCGACGGGGTGTGCGTTGTTTTATCCGGCGGCGCATTTTGGCTCCTATGGGTTTTTTTTAGGAGCGTTGTTTATTTTAGCGAGCGGGATTGTGTGCTTACAAACCGCTGGTAATCCCTTTGTAACCTTGCTTTCTAAAGGTAAAGAAGCCAGAAACCTGGTTTTAGTCCAGGCGTTCAATTCGCTTGGCACGACTTTAGGGCCTATTTTTGGGAGCTTGTTGATTTTTAGCACGACTAAAATGGGCGATAATGCAAGTTTGATAGATAAATTAGCGGACGCTAAAAGCGTTCAAATGCCTTATTTGGGCTTGGCGGTGTTTTCGCTTCTTTTAGCGCTCATCATGTATCTTTTGAAATTGCCTGATGTGGAAAAAGAAATGCCTAAAGAAACGACGCAAAAAAGCCTGTTTTCGCACAAACACTTTGTTTTTGGGGCTTTAGGGATCTTTTTTTATGTGGGGGGAGAAGTGGCGATTGGATCATTCTTGGTGCTAAGCTTTGAAAAGCTTTTGAATTTAGACCCTCAATCAAGCGCGCATTACTTGGTGTATTATTGGGGAGGCGCGATGGTGGGCCGTTTCTTAGGCAGTGTGTTGATGAATAAAATTGCCCCTAATAAATACCTGGCTTTCAACGCCTTAAGCTCTATCGTGCTTATCGCTTTGGCTATTCTCATTGGAGGCAAGATCGCTTTATTCGCTCTGACTTTTGTGGGCTTTTTCAACTCTATCATGTTCCCTACAATCTTTTCTTTGGCTACGCTCAATTTAGGGCATCTCACTTCTAAGGCTTCTGGGGTGATTAGCATGGCGATTGTAGGAGGGGCGTTAATCCCCCCATTCAAGGCGTGGTTACAGACATGCTCACAGCAACCGAATCGAATCTGCTCTACGCTTATAGCGTGCCGTTGTTGTGCTATTTTTATATCCTCTTCTTTGCGCTTAAGGGGTATAAACAAGAAGAAAACTCCTAAAAAAAGGGGGGTTTCTCTCCCTACTTGTTTTCTCTCTTATTTTCTTTGGTTTTGTTTTAAAAATTGAAAATGCCAAAGGTGAAGTGCCCAACCGCTAAAGACGATTGGGATTTCTGCTTGGGTGGTTAAATAAGGTTTTATTTATCAGCGCTTGAAATCAAAAGGTACGCAAATTTTAAATTTTAAGATGCGATCAAAAATATCCGCAGTAAATAAGAAAACCTCCTAATCATAAAAGATTAAGAGATTTTAAGAATGAAGCAAAGAATAAAGACTAGTAAATGGGTTTAGCGCCTTTGAATTTATATTCCGTGAGAAACCCGGTCCCATCAAAATTACCCACTAAAGAGATTTTTGCAATATCACCCACTTGGCAATCCGTCTCTAAAATAAGATAAGGCACTTCATTTTGACCGATTAAAGTGATCACTTGGCCCTTTTTTTCACGACTTTGCTTAGGGAACTCTTTAGGATCAAGGCTTGTGGTATCGCCGGTTTGGAGCATTCTAAAAGCATAGCACATGCCATCATTGATTTGAGCGCTATAAATCTTGCCTTTTTTAACTTCTTTTCTAACCCCCGGTTTAAGCGCAATGCGTATTTCTGAATGGATCTCAGCTTCTTGCATTTTGCCCTTATAATCTCGCACCTGCACTTTATGCACGCCATTAGGATCTCCCTTTTTAAGCAAAGAATCTTCATAGCTGAATTTTTGAATGTCTAAATCCCCATCAACAAAACTCCTAGCATTAAGCTGAGTGCTCAAAAACCCCACACCCAGTAACCCCACTAACGAAAATTTCAAACAACGCTTATAAAAATAACTCATCAACAAATCCTTTCAATGTAAAATCAAAAAAATATATCTCAAAATGAAAAACAAAAAGATCACAAAACCGCTATTTTAGCAACAAAAACGCATGCTTTCAGCCAAAAAAGCCTAGAAGAAATCATTCAAAAATAATTTCTTCCGGTTTGATTCCATCGCCATAAACAGGCTCTAAAGTCTCTTGATAAGCTTCTTTTAAAAAGTCGCTAGAAATGAGGGAATCAATCTCGTTATTCAACCACTCTAAAAGCTTAGGGTTGCCTTTTTTAATCGCTGGAGCGATCACATCCTTATCGCCAAGGCTTGTAATGCCTAATTTAAATTCAGGGTGTTGTTTCACCCAAGCGAGCAACAAAGTGTTGTCATGGGCTAGAGCGGTAGCCTTATTATTTAAAAGGGCTAAAAAAGTCTCTGTGTTTTGCTCAAATTTCAAAAGTTTGATATTGGGGTAATTTTTAGTGAAATAAAAATCCGCTGTCGTGCCTTTATTCACGATCAACTCTTTATCCTTCAGCTCTTCTATATTTTTAATGACCCCATCTTTAGAAATCACTCCTAAAGCGACTTTCATATACGGCTTAGCGAAATCCACGACTTTTTCTCTTTCTTTAGTGCGCGTGAAATTAGCCATGATAATATCCACTTTATTGGCTTTTAAAAATTCCACCCTAGCTGAGGCTTCTACAGGAATAAACTCAATTTTATTCTCATCGCCCAATAAATCAAGAGCCATGCGTTTAGCAATGACTACATCATAGCCTTGATATTTCCCTTTAGAATCCACAGAGCCAAAAGGAGGCTTATCGCTAAAAACCCCCACCTTTAAAACCCCCCTTTGTTTAATGACTTCTAAAGCGTCCTTTTTTTCTTTATGGCTATCAGAACATGCACTAAAGACTAAAGCGATTAAAACTAAAAATAGCCCCCACATTTTAAAAAGCCCGTTCGTTTTCATAAAACCACCTTTTTTTAAAATTAAAACTATCTTTTTAGCAAACTTTATTTAACAGCTCCCTAAAAAATGGAAAGTTTCTAAAAATTTTTGCGCTCTTTGAGATTTAGGGTTATTAAAAAATTCTTTAGCGCTGTTTTCTTCAGCGATCTTACCGCTATCAAAAAACACGATTTTATGAGCGATTTTTTGCGCGAATTTCATTTCATGTGTTACAATCACCATGCTCATGCCCGTTGTGGCTAATTCTAAAATCACTTCTAAAACTTCTTTAACCATTTCAGGGTCTAATGAGGCGGTTACTTCATCAAAAAGCATGATTTTTGGCCGCATGCATAAAGAACGCACGATGGCTACTCGTTGTTTTTGCCCACCGCTCAATTCTTTAGGGTAAGCTTGTTGTTTATGCTCCAAACCCACTCGCTTTAAAAGCTCTACGGCTTGAGAAATGACCTCATCTTTGGATCGTTTTTGCACTTTTAAAGGAGCGAGTAAGATATTATCCAACACATTTAAATGCGGGAACAATTCATAATTTTGAAACACCATGCCTATTTTTTGACGCATTTGATTCCAGTTAGTGGCTGGCGTATTAAGGTTAGTGTTTTCAAAAAGGATTTCACCCTCATCAATCTTTTCAAGCCCGTTTAGGCATTTTAAAAAAGTGCTTTTCCCGCACCCGCTAGGCCCTAAAATCACTGCCACTTCACCTTTATTCAAAGTGAAATTAATGCCGTCTAAAACCAAATGGTTTTGATAGGTTTTTTTTAACCCTTTGGTTTCTAAAATCGCGTTCATTTTACCCTCTAATGTATTGGAATTTTTTTTCTAAATAGGAACTATACAGGCTCAAACTATAGCATAAACTAAAATAAAACATTAAGATAACGCCATAAACCACAAAGCTCGCATTAGGCATGCGTAAGAGGTTAAGCTCTATGATTTGCTGGCCCACTTTTAGCAAATCAATCGCTCCAATGAGAGAGACTAAGGCCGTGGTTTTAATCATGCGCGTGAATAAATTAAGGCTTGAGGGCAATAAAGACAAAAAGCTTTGAGGGAAAATAATATTAAAAATCACCTTTTTTGAATCTAAGCCTAAGGCTAGAGCGCTTTCTACTTGGTGTTTGCTCACGGAAGTTAAAACCCCTCTAGTCAAATCCATCATTTCAGCGCCCCCCCACAAGCTAAAAACAATAACGCTCGCTAAAACAGTGCTGATATGCAAATCAAACCAGCTCGCTAACCCAAAATACACGATAAACAGCCATGCTAAAAGCGGGATAATGCGAATGCTTTCTAAATACACACGACACGCCAAAACCATCATTTTAGAGCCAAACGCCATCAAACTCCCCAAAAGCATTCCAACAACGATTGAAACAATCGCAGAGCTAAGAGCGATTAAAAGAGTGGTTTCAAACCCTTCTAACAAACGCTTGAGATTGTCTAACTCTAATAAAACTCCCATTTTAAGCCACTTTCTTTTTAAAAGAACGCTCTAAAATCACAAACAAAGCGCTCAAAGGGAGCAAAGCGATCAAATAAGTGAGGCTTAACATCAACAGGCTTTCAGTCGTTTTATAATAAATGCCAATAAAATCTTTCGCCACAAACATGATATCGGTTAGGGCTATCGCGCCCACCACAGAAGTTTCTTTGAGTAAAAAAATCACATTCGCCCCTATAGAAGGCATAGAAACGCTTAAGCTTTGAGGCAGAATGATGTAATACATCATTTTCAAAGGGCTAAACCCCAAACTCAAAGCGCTTTCTCTTTGAATGGAAGCTAAGCTTTTAAACCCAAGCAAAAAACTTTGACTCATATACCCCCACCCAAAAACCCTAACGCTAAAATCGCACACTCTAAAGCGCTCAAACCGATTTCATTCAACCCGTAATACAAAAAGAAAAGCTGGATGAGTAGGGGCGTGTTCCTAGCGATTTCGCCATAGATATAGACGATAGGGGAGATAAAGCGTGTTTTAAAATACAAAACGATCGCGCACAAAAACCCCACCAAAAGAGAGAGCAAAATCCCAAAGAAAGAAATATAAAGCGTGAGTTCTAACCCCTTAAAAAACATAGGGATGGAGTGAAACATAAAATCCCAATCTAATGCCATAACGCTATACCTTAAAATTAATGACGCTTTAAAGCATCATGTTTAAAAACAGCTCTTATTTGCCCTAATTGTTAGAAGTTTGGAAACCCAAGCCTTTATGCGGGAAGTTTATGAGCCGTTTTTCTACTATTCAAAGAAAATTTGGATTATAATAAAAAATTGGCTGAAATTAACAACAATGATTAAATAATCATTAAATGGAGAGGACATGCAAAAAAGTTTAGTTTCTTTGGCTTGGGTCTTTGTCGCTATTTTGGGGGCGATCTGTTTAGGGGTGTTAGCCTTACACAAGGGTGAGAGCATTAACACGCTATGGCTTGTAGTAGCGAGCGCTTGCATTTATAGCATAGGCTATCGTTTTTATAGCCATTTTATCGCTTATCGGGTGTTAAAGCTAGACGATAGCAGAGCCACGCCCGCATGCGTAAGGAATGACGGCAAGGATTTTGTGCCAACCGATAAAGCCATCACCTTTGGGCATCATTTCGCCGCTATTGCTGGGGCTGGCCCTTTAGTAGGCCCGATACTGGCCGCTCAAATGGGTTACTTGCCCTCTATCTTATGGATTTTGATAGGCTCGGTTTTAGGGGGTTGCGTGCATGATTTTGTGGTGCTTTTTGCTTCCATTAGGCGCGATGGCAAGTCTTTAGGCGAAATGATCAAACTTGAAATGGGTCAATTTGTAGGCATGATCGCAAGTCTTGGCATTTTAGGGATCATGCTCATTATCATTGCGATTTTAGCGATGGTGGTGGTGAAGGCTTTAGCGCATTCGCCTTGGGGCTTTTTTACGATCGCTATGACCATTCCCATTGCGATTCTTATGGGGCTTTACATGCGGTTTTTCAGGCCGCATAAGATTTTAGAAGTTTCTGTTATCGGCTTTATTTTGTTGATTATAGCGATTTATGCGGGTAAATACGTTTCTTTAGATCCTAAATTAGCGTCAATATTCACTTTTGAGGCCGGTTCTTTAGCGTGGATGATCATGGGCTATGGGTTTGTGGCTTCTATTTTACCGGTATGGTTTTTACTCGCTCCACGAGATTATTTAAGCACTTTTTTAAAAATTGGCGTTATAGGGGTGTTGGTTGTAGCTATTGTTTTTGTCGCTCCGCCTTTACAAATCCCTAAAATCACGCCCTTTGTAGATGGCAGTGGGCCTGTGTTTGCAGGAAGCGTGTTCCCTTTCTTGTTTATCACGGTGGCTTGCGGGACGATTAGTGGCTTTCATGCTTTAATTTCTTCAGGCACGACCCCTAAAATGCTCGCTAAAGAAAGCGACGCCAGGCTAGTGGGCTATGGCTCTATGGTGATGGAGAGCGTTGTGGCCCTTATGGCGTTGGTGTGCGCAGGGATCTTGCACCCAGGGCTTTATTTCGCTATCAATTCCCCAGAAGTGAGCATCGGTAAAAATATAGCTGATGCGGCTTCGGTGATTAGCTCATGGGGGTTTAATATCAGCGCTGAAGAAATCAGTGAGATGACTAAAAACATCGGCGAAAGCTCCATTTTGAGCCGCACCGGTGGGGCGCCCACTTTTGCGATCGGTTTAGCGATGATCGTGTATCACATTTTAGGGGATCCAAGCGTGATGGCGTTTTGGTATCATTTTGCGATTTTGTTTGAAGCTTTGTTCATTTTAACCGCTGTGGATGCTGGCACACGAACCGCTCGTTTCATGATCCAAGATCTGCTCGGTAATGTTTATAAGCCTTTGGGTAATCTTAGCTCTTATAAGGCTGGGATTTTTGCCACTCTTTTGTGCGTGGCAGGGTGGGGGTATTTCTTGTATCAAGGCACGATCGATCCTAAAGGAGGGATTTATACGCTATGGCCTTTATTTGGCGTGAGCAATCAGATGTTAGCGGGCATGGCGTTGTTGTTGGTTACGGTGGTGTTGTTTAAAATGGGGCGTTTTAAGGGGGCGATGATAAGCGCCTTACCGGCAGTTTTGATTTTATTTATCACTTTTTATAGCGGTATTTTAAAAGTAATGCCAAAGAGTAATGATAGCGTGCTTAATAATGTCTCGCATGTGGCGCAAATGCAAATCATCAAAGAAAAAATGGCTACCACTACCGATGAAAAAGCGCTCAAAACACTCCAAAAATCCTTTTTTAACCATGCGATTGATGCGATTTTGTGCGTGTTTTTCATGCTTGTAGCGCTTTTAGTGCTGATCGTGAGCGTTAGGATTTGCTCAAACGCTTATTTTAAAAATAAAATTTACCCGCCGCTAGCTGAAACGCCCTACATCAAAGCCGCTTGAATAAAAAGGGGTTTTTAACCCCCCTTTAAATCCATAAAAAAAGTTTGACCCTGTTCGTGAAGCGTGCAAACACTAAAGACGTTTGGGATTTCTGTTTTGGTTTTTAAAAAGCTATCGCTTGCTTTTTTAAAAGCTCAATTTTGAAGATGATGAAGATGATGATTTTTTACTTAATGGGTATGATTTAAAAAAGGGCTTTTGCTTGAAAAGAAATTTTATAATAGATTAGAGGAACAGCGTTAAAAAACGCTTATCATGTTTTGTGATCATAGCATCAAAAAGACGTCTACCATATCATAGGGTAGCATCAAAATGACGCCCACCATATTATAGGAGACAGCATCAAAAAGATGCTACTAGAGCCGTGTATAACGCGCTCCTATCAGAATAAAGGGCGGGGAAGTCTTTAGGCACAGGCCCGTTTTCACCCGGTTTAAAGCCTTTGTTAGTATACACGCCATAATATGCAAGATCCACGCTACCGCTCAAATATTCATTGAATTTATAGCCTAAAGAGATCATCGCTCTCGCTTCCCAAGAGACCACTGAATTGGAATATTGTGTGGCGAATTTCCATGTGAATTTTTTGGCAAAATGAGTGCCGCCACAAGAAAGGAAAATGGTAGCGGCGTCTCTTTTAAGGGCTGTGCCTGTAAAACCTGCATAGACGCTGTTACTCCCCATGATCACACCGCTTGGATTCCCCATATTGCCTATCCAACCATTAGCGTTTTGAAAGACTTTATAAAAAGCGATGGAAACATTGTAATTGTTGATGTCAAAGCGTTGGCGGATGATGAGGTTTTGCCCGTTTTGAGTGGCAGGCGTGTCGTATCTATAGACCGGACTCCCATCGGATTTAACGATCATCCAAGGGTAGTAAATGGGAAAAAACCCTATGACAGCTGTATCAGAGCGAAAGCCTGTGCCGCTAAAATTAGGGTTAGAGTCCCAACCAATTTTAACGCCTGGAGCGTTAAAGATTTGAGGCGAAAGGTAATAAAAGCCTTCTATGAGGAAACGATGAGGTTTATAGGTGAGTTGCACCGCATGCGTGCCATAAAGCACCTTTTTCCCATGGCTATCATAACCTCCCTTATCGTTTTTGGTAAAGCCTCCGCTATAAGTGGTCCTAGCGGCAAACCAATCCATCAAAAACGAACCATAAGCGAACGCCCTCCCAAAAGAGCTAAACCAAGTCAAGCGTGCATGCTTGTATTGCCCAGAAACTTGAAAGCCTTGCGTTTGACCGCTTTTATAAGGCATAGTGGATAAATAGCGTCCGGCTTTTATTTCAAAATAATTCTTATAAGCGTATTCCAAATACGCATCGCTAAAGACATAATTGCGGACATTTTTGTTGTGTTTCATGTTCTGTGTTTCAAGGCTATCGGTCTGTAAGATATTCGTATAGCCCCCCATAAACCCATCATAATAACCAAAGAGGTTATAAGCCACAGAGCCATCTTCAAACTTCTTCGTGCCGTCATAGAAAATAGATCCCACCATGCCCCCTATTTTGCCTTTTAGAACATGGTCTGAAACCTTTTTGGGTAACAGACTAAAACCAAGCCCTAAATAGCCCGCAATCGTTGCGAATTGCTGCATAGGGTAGATACCTCTTTCTTTATTGATTTTATGCTGGTTAAAACCGATAGTGCTGGATTGATCCACAAAGCCGTTGAGCTTAGCTTCAAAACCTTGTAAAGAAGAGCCTAAAAATGCCCCAAAGAATAAAACCTGACTTGCCTTTTTCATGCATGCCTCCTAAAATGAGATTGATAAATGCAAATACTTTTAAAGATAAATCTATTCTTTAGTTTTTATTATTCTTAGCTTTGAAGTAATTATAATATGTAAAATAATGCGTATGATGAGAAAGTCAAGCTTTTAAAGGCTAAAAACGATTAATTTGTGGAAAATTTACTCTCTTTAAATTCAAATGGCTAATATATGGCGCTAAAATCCGTTATGATTGACGGATTATTTTGAATGGAACGCTTGAAAATGGGGGTTAAGCCTTGTTTTATCGTTTTTTAGGTTTTATCTGGTTATAAAACAAAGCCTATTGGTTGTAATTCTTATACAATTCTATTAAATGCTTAGTGGAGCTGTCAAAATAAGCGTTGCTTTTATGCCCCTCTAATTCTTGTAAAATCGGCACGGCTAATTCCTTCCCAAGCTCCACGCCCCATTGATCAAAGCTGTTAATGTCCCAAATAACCCCTTGCACAAAGACCTTATGCTCATAAAGAGCCACCAACGCCCCAATATTGCTTGGTGAAATCTTTTCTAATAAAAGGATATTAGAGGGGCGGTTGCCAAAAAACACCCTGTGGTGGGCCAAGTCTTTGGCTTCATCTTTATCTAAACCTTTAGAAAGCAATTCCCCAAGCGCTTCTTCATAGCTTTTGCCTTTCATGAAGGCTTGCGCTTGCGCTAAAACATTGCTAAATAAAATCTCATGATGACCTTTAGCGTTAGGCTTTTTATCCAAAGAGGCGATAAAATCAATGGGGATTAAATGCGTGCCTTGATGCAAGAGCTGGAAAAAAGCGTGCTGAGCGTTAATGCCCATATCGCCCCAAACAACAGGGCATGTGTCGTAGGGGATGATTTCGCCTTTTTTGCTGATGCGTTTGCCATTACTTTCCATATCCAATTGCTGAATGAATTTAGGGAAATGCCTTAAATACTGATCATAAGGAGCAATCAAGTGGCTTTTGGATTGGAAAAAGTTGATATACCACACGCCGATTAATCCCATTAAAACGGGTAAATTGCTTTCAAAAGGGGCGTTTCTAAAATGCTCATCCATCAAATACGCCCCTTTCAAAAGAGCGTTAAAATTTTTCTTCCCCAAATAGATCATAATGGACAAGCCAATAGCCGACCACAAACTATAGCGCCCCCCTACAAAATCCCAAAATTCAAACATGTTATGCTCGTCAATGCCAAATTGTTGCACGGCTTCTTTATTGGTGGATACCGCTACAAAGTGTTTAGCGATATGCTTTTCATCGCCACTCCTTTCTACAAACCATTTTCTAGCGGTTAGGGCGTTGGTTAAAGTTTCTTGAGTGGAAAAAGTCTTAGAAGCCACGATAAAAAGCGTGCTGGCCGGATTGATTTTTTCCAAAACATCTAAAATCTGCGTGCCATCCACATTAGACACAAAATGCATTTTTAATCTCGGGTGGCCGTAGCGTTTTAAGGCGGTGCAAACCATTAGAGCGCCTAAATCTGACCCCCCAATACCGATATTGACAATATCGGTGATCACTTGATTGGTATAGCCTAGTCTTTTACCGCTCCTCACGCTATCGCTAAAGGCTCGCATGCGTTTTAAAACGCTCCTAATACTTTTTAACACTTCCATGTTATCTAGTAAAATTTCAGTGTCATTCAAGCTTCTTAAGGCGGTGTGTAAAACGGCCCTTTTTTCGGTGGTGTTGATTTTTTCGCCCTTAAACATCGCTTCAATCTTTTCTTTTAAAGAGCAGTCATTCGCTAATTCAAAAAGAAGCTTTAAAGTGGTATCGTTCAGGCGGTTTTTGGAATAATCCAAACTCAAGCTTTCCAATTGCACGAAATAACGGCTCGCTCGCTCTTTGTCTTTAAAAAACCAATCGCGCATATGCACTTCTTTGATTTCTTCATAATGTTTGAGTAATTTTGGATAAGTTTTTAATTGGGTTAGCATCAATACCCCTTAAATAAAAGATATAACGCTGTATTATAAGCTAGTTTTAATTACAATTTTCAAATGTTAAGAAAAAACATTTTAGCTTACTATGGGGCGAATTTTCTCTTAATCATCGCTCAAAGCTTACCCCATGCGATTTTAACCCCCTTGTTGCTTTCTAAAGGGCTTAGTTTGAGTGAAATTTTGCTCGTGCAAACCTTTTTCAGTTTTTGCGTGCTGGTGGCTGAATACCCGAGCGGTGTTTTAGCGGATTTGATGAGCCGGAAAAATTTATTCCTGGTTTCTAATGTGTTTTTAATCGCTAGTTTTTCGTTTGTGCTGTTTTTTGATAGTTTTATTCTCATGCTTTTAGCGTGGGGGTTGTATGGTTTGTATAGCGCATGCTCTAGCGGCACGATTGAGGCTTCACTCATCACAGACATTAAGGAAAACAAAAAGGATTTGTCCCGGTTTTTAGCCAAAAACAATCAAATTACTTATTTAGGCATGATTATAGGGAGTTCTTTGGGATCGTTTTTGTATCTCAAAGTCCATGCGATGCTGTATGTCGTGGGGATTTTTTAATCATGCTCTGCGCACTAACGATCGTAATTTATTTTAAAGAAAAAGAAGAGGATTTTAAAAGCCAAAAAAGCCTGAAACTCCTTAAAGAGCAAGTCAAAGGCAGTCTTAAAGAGCTTAAAGATAACCCCAAGCTTAAAATTTTATTAGTGGGGCATTTGATTACGCCCATCTTTTTTATGAGCCATTTTCAAATGTGGCAAGCGTATTTTTTAAAACAAGGCGTTAAAGAGCAATACCTTTTTATGTTTTATATCGCTTTTCAAGTGATTTCTATCCTCATTCATTTTTTAAAAGCCAAAAATTACAGCCAAAAAATCGCCTTGAGTTCGATTTTGGTGTTGCTAGGCGTTAGCCCCTTATTGCTTAGCAATATCCCTTATTGTTTCATAGGGGTGTATGCACTCATGGTGGCGTTTTTCACTTACATGAGTTATTGCTTGGGGTATCAATTCTCCAAATTTGTTTCTAAAAACAACATTTCATCGCTCTCATCGCTTTTATCAAGCTGTGTGCGCGTGGTCTCTGTGCTAATCTTATCGCTCAGCAGTTTGGAACTGCGTTACTTCTCGCCCCTAACTATCATCACCATGCATTTTGCCCTAACGCTTCTCATTCTCTTTTTCTTTTTGTATAAGGCTAAGCCGTTTGATGAGTGAATTTGCTTTAAGATTGTAACCTTTTAGCGATTTCTATAGCAACATCATAGCCATGGTTTAAAGCGGTAGCGATGCTCGCTCCTGATTTGAATAAAATATCGCCCACGATGAACAAATTAGGGATATTGTTGCTCTCTAAATTTTCTTTCACTACAGGGATATTGGTGCTAGGATCTAATTCTAAAGAACAGCGTTTAAAAAATTCTAAAGGGGTAGAGCCGCCGATCGCATACAGCAAGCGATCAAAACTCTCGCTCGTGTTATCGGTGAAGTTAACCTTAATCTGAGCCCCATCTTCTTCTAGGCTTTCAATATCCACTCCAAGCTTGCTTTTAAGCGTGTTGTTGTCTAGGACTTCTTGCAAGTTTTTAGCGTTGTCTTCATTGATGCGGCTGAATTCTTTTTTGCGGTAATTGAGGGTGGTAGGGGTGGTTTTGCACAAAGCAATGGCGTATTCCACCGCTGAATTGCCTCCGCCGATCACAAGGGTTTTTTCATTTTCCTTACAATCATTGATGCTAAAAACCACTTGTTTAGAGAGCGCAACAGGGATTTTGTAAGTAGTAGGGCGGTTTGGCTGGCCCATTTTCCCGATCGCAACCACCACAAATTTAGCATGATAGGTTGTGTTAGAAGTGGTGGTGATTTTAAAGTATTCGCCTTCTTTTTTCACGCTCTCAATATCGGTTTTATAGCTTGGCGTGATGCGATGCTCTTTTAAAAGACTAGTGAAATTCTCTAAAGTCTCTTCTTTAAAGCTGTCTTTAAAAGGGATATGCCCTTTAAGCTCTACGACTTGCTTTTTATAATCTTTATCAATCCTTTTACCGGCTTTATAAAACTTTTCCAACATGCCTGAATGGCTTTCGGTTTTTTCGCATAAAAGCACTTTTTTAACGCCGGCTATTTCGCATTCTACGGCCGTGGCAATGCCCCCAGGCCCTGCACCCACTATCAACACATCTAAAATTTCTTGGTCCATTCCTATCCTTTTATTTTAATTTTTTAATTCTTTTGGCGTTTTTCTTGTAAAATCGCTTCGTTCAAATCGCTCGCGCTGTCATACAACACGCTTTCAAGCATGCGTTTTTCATCGTCAAACTGACCGCTTTTAACCCCCCATAAAAACGCTATTAAGCCTACCAATCCCATAAGCACTGAGACAACTAACATGATGGTTAAAATTTCTGTATTCATCTCTATATCTTTTAGGTTATTAAGATAATGCTGTCATTATACTAAAAGATAGCGTTTAAATCACCAATAGGTTGAATAAGTTTGGATAACATGAAAATAAAAACGAATCAAAAGAGGGTTTTTATGCAAGAAGCGTTGTTGCGTTTTCAAGAGGGTTTTAAGGAGTGGGGTTATCTTATTTTGTTTTTGTATTCTTTGGGGGGTGGGTATGTGGGGATTGTCATCGCTTCTATTTTGAGCGCTACCACGCACGCTTTAGATATAAAAATAACCATTCTTGTCGCTTTTTTAGGGAATATGGTAGGGAGTGGGGCTCTTGTAGTTTTTGCCCGCTATCAAAAAAGAGAGTTTTTAAAGTATTTCCAAAAGCATAGAAGAAAGCTTGCTTTGGCGAGTTTGTGGGTGAAACGCTACGCTTTTTTAATGATTTTTGTCAATAAATATTTGTATGGGATTAAAAGCGTTATGCCTTTGGCAATTGGTTTTAGCAAATACCCTTTAAAAAGGTTTTTATGGCTTAATGTTTTGTCCAGTTTTTTGTGGGCGCTAATCGTGGGGAGCGTTTCTTTTAAAGCGAGCGATTGGGTGAAAACGCTGTATGAAAGGCTTTCTCATTACACTTCGTTTTTTGTCATAAGTTTTGTTCTTATAGCGCTTTTAATATGGTTTTTATTGAAACGATATTCGTGCAAAATGGGTTTTTAAGCAAGATGTTTAATTAAATGCGCTAAACTACGCCCACAAGCATTCGCTAAAAGCGGATGCGTTAATATCTTTAAACACAAGGATTGAGAATATGGGAAAAATTGGTATCTTTTTTGGGACAGACAGTGGGAACGCTGAAGCTATCGCTGAAAAAATCAGCAAGGCTATTGGTAATGCGGAAGTGATTGATGTGGCTAAAGCTTCTAAAGAGCAATTCAATAGCTTTGCAAAGGTTATTTTAGTCGCTCCAACAGCCGGTGCGGGCGATTTGCAAACAGATTGGGAAGACTTTTTAGGCACACTAGAAGCGAGCGACTTTGCGAATAAAACCATTGGACTTGTAGGCTTGGGCGATCAAGACACTTACAGCGAAACTTTCGCAGAAGGCATTTTCCACATTTATGAAAAAGCTAAAGCCGGCAAAGTGGTAGGGCAAACTTCAACCGATGGTTATCATTTTGAAGCTTCTAAAGCGGTAGAAGGCGGTAAATTCGTGGGTCTTGTGATCGATGAAGACAATCAAGACGATCTCACTGATGAGAGGATTTCAAAATGGGTAGAACAAGTTAAAGGTTCTTTCGCTTAATCTTTTAAGCCCTAAATTTTAGGGCTTTTTTAAACTTCTTTTTATATCTTATTGATGCTAGAAATAGACAACCAAACCCCGCTAAAATCAGACTTTTTATTATTAGAAAAAATCGCAAATTTTTTAGCCCCCACTCAAATCATTGAGCTTGTTTTGGTGAGCGGTGAAACCATGCGAGAAATCAACAGGGATTTAAGGAACTGCGATTACGCTACCGATGTTTTGAGCTTCCCTTTAGAAGCGATCCCTCACACCCCTTTAGGGAGCGTGGTGATTAATGCGCCATTAGCTCAAACTAACGCCCTGAAATTAGGGCATAGACTAGAAGAGGAGATCGCTCTTTTATTCATTCATGGGGTGTTGCACTTGTTGGGCTATGACCATGAAAAAGATAAGGGTGAACAACGCCAAAAAGAGAGCGAACTCATTAAAGCTTTTGACTTGCCTTTGAGTTTGATTGAACGGACGCAAGATTAGTTTTAGATTGCTTTAATGCTGACAAATAAAGTTTTTAATTTCTTTTAAAATGGGGCTTTAATTATTTTGTCTTATACTTTAAATTTTATTTTATAGTAAAGGGGGATAGGAGGTAAAACATTTCCTCCTGCAACCCCCAACTAAATCCCACTAATCCCCTAAGATCGCATTATAAAAAACTATCTCTTGACTGGCGTCAAACTCTTTCGTATTGGATTATAAAAAATGATTTTAGTATTTTTTCAAAGCCCTTCATAATAATATGACTGTGTGATGCCTTTAATGAAAGTTAAGGGATCGTTGATATTAGAACTCAAATGCTTTTTTAAAAGCGTTTTGATTTCCAAATCATTCACAGGACTCCTTTCCATTGCACTCAAATAAGCGGCTTTATCAATCCTATCCCAAAGCACGATTTTTTTCAATTCCTTTTTAAGCAACAAATCAAGCCATATCCTTGTGGCTCTGCCATTACCCTCCAAAAAAGGGTGAGCGATATTCATTTCCACATATTTTTCTATGATTTGATTGAAATTATTTTGCGGCATGCTCTCAATTCTGGGTAAAATCAAATCCAAATACAAGCAGTTAGCGAACCTGAAATTCCCTTTAGAAATATTTTTATCCCTGATTTTCCCGGCAAATTCATACAGCCCTTCAAACAAAAACCGATGGATTTCTTGCAAGCCCTTGATCGTGCCTACTTCTATGGTGTCAATCAGACCGCTTTGGATCAAATGCTTGGCTTTTTCTAAACTCTGTCTGTCTAAATGCATCGCGCTGATTTTTTAAGAGTGTAATTTTTAGAGGCGCATTTTTTTCACGCTTTCGTGGCATGCTTTTATAAACGCTCCCCTAACCCCCTTTTTTTCTAAAACGCTCAAGCCTTCAATCGTTGCACCTTTAGGGGTGCAAATTTGCTCTATAATCATCTCAGGGCGTTCTTTTTCTAACAGCTTGGCAAAGCCTTTAAAACTCATTTCCACCAATTCTAAAGAATCTCTAGCGTTCAAGCCCTCTCTAATGCCGGCATCTTTCAAACTGCTCGCTACCAAGCTTAAAAAAGCGAGTGCACTCCCATTGGTCGCTATACTGGCATCCACCTGCTCTTCATTACCCACTCGCACGCAATTCCCAAAACTCTCAATAATATTCAAAGCTTTCTCGCTTATTGAAGGCGCAACCGATTTTTCACACACCGCCGTAGAAGATAGGGCGAACTTGCTCGCAATATTAGGCATGCATTTTAAGTAATGTAAAGAATCAATCGCATTGCTTAAAGTTTCAAAATTTACCCCGGCTAACGCGCTCAAAACGCTTTTAGCCTGCCCTTGATAATTAAAATCCTTAAGGTTATAAGGCTTAAAAAGTAAAAACACGAATTTTTGGTGTATATCAATAGCGTTTTTATAGGGAATGATGCGCGCTTGAATGTTTTTTTCTTGTAAAAAAGGGGCGATTTTTTCAGGGTTTTTTCCGGTAATTTCTAAAATAAAACGCTTGGATAAAATTTCATGAGAGCCTCCTAAGATCGCTTGAGCCATATTCCCATAGCCGATGAATTGTAAGATTTCCATTGATGCACCCCTTTTTTAAAACCCCATGATGTAATTGATATAGAAAGTATAAAGCCTCCTGTAGCTCACATCAGCCCCAGCGCTTCTCAAATACGCTTGATTGATGAGAGGCACTTTGATCCCAAATTCCACGCTCTTTTGGCTTATAACCCCTTGATTGTGGAATTTCTTAGCAAAACGCTTAAACTCCGCGAAGTTGGTGCGCACCCCAAAATTCAGCGCCACTTGAAAATTCGTTGAATGGATGTCATTGGCGTTCCCCCAATTGTCAATGATTTGTTGCCTTAAAGAGCTAAGCCAAGTCGCACCGCCCAGTTGGACCCCAGCAAACAGCCCAAAATTCAACGCCTTAGTGTTGTAAGTCCTCCTAAACAAGTTCCATAAAAAATCCGTGCCTACCCCATAAGCAAAGATATTTGCTTTCACGCTTTGATTGGCTAGGCCTATTTCACTAAAGCCGTAATCAAAGAAAAAATAATGCCTAAGGCCCAATTTCCTAGCCTTACCAAAGAAGTATTTATAGCCTATGCCAACCCCTAAGCCATTGCTCATGCCGTATTGGGTGCTTTTAGCGGCCGCATACTGGCTTAAAACGGGTTGGGAGCCGTAGTTATTGGCTTGATTTTGCGCGTTTTGAACCTGATTTCTAGCATTAATCATCGCATCAATGAGTTTTTGTTGCACCATAAAGAAGGTTTTATCCCCTAAAAGCTGCCGTAAGGTTTGCGAGAATGACTGAATGGTGGTGGTGTTAGAAGTGATTTCTTGGAGCAAGGTTAAAATCGCATTAGGGCTAATATCGTTTTGCAAGGCTTGAAACCCTTGAGAAATAGCGCTCGTAATCGCTTGAAAAGCGCTTGTAAGACTAGTAGATACACTATTATCATTATTTTGGATAAACCCGGCGGTTTTGATGAATTCGGTGATCAAATGGATTAAATTGTTCGTATCGCTCACCCCATTGGTGGGGATTGCCCCTAAAAGGTTGATAAGCTCACCGGTGCAATTACTACTACCATTACTACCGCTACTACCACTACACAAATTACTGAGACTACTGCTATTACTTTTTAACGCTTCAAAGAATTGTTTTAAGCCGTTTTCAACGCCTTTATTATTCCCAGAGCTGGCGATAATGTTGGCTATTTTTTGGGCGTCATTATAGACTTTTTGTAAATTGCTGTCGGTTGCGGTGGCTGTGTTTGCGGTGGTGGCGCTTTGTTGTTTGTTGGGGGTGTAGCAATTACTGCTATTTCCATTCGCTCCGTTGGTGCATGTTTGGTAGGCGTTATTAGTATAAGTCCCTAATTTCCCATCACTAGCATCTGTGAGCATCTGGTAGGCTGTAGTGATTTGACTAGTGCCATTTCCGCCTCCACTGCTTCCCCCATTATTTCCACCATTACCATTAACGCCCTTAAGATTTGTGATAATTTGATTGAGCAAACCATTACTAGTGAGCGTGATTTGTTGGACGTTGTAGGTGGTATTGTTTATGCCATTGCCGCTTTGAGTTGTTGCACTTGTCGTGTACCCTAAAGCGCTTTGCAACCCGCTGTAATAAGCCTTAGAATCGGACCACTGCTGATAGCACCAATTGGTATTATTACTCCCATCCATTCCATTTGCGCATGGATTGTTATTTATTGCTCCGCTTGTTTGTTGGTTTTGCTGGCTTTGATTAATTAAAGTGTTCATGTCTGTAGGCACTTGTTGGTTAATGGTATTGATGAGCTGGTAGAAATTCGCTCTTAATTGGATGCGTAAATTTTGGTTATTGTTAGGAGTCATCTCTTGCGACTGACTCCCATTAGTGTTATAAATCGCATTCGCCCATGCTTGGATATTACTTTCTTGGTTTTGAAAAGCGCTTTGAATGCTTTGTTGGAAATTGCTGACATTTTGCAATACGGTGTTTAAAGCTCCCATCACCGTGCTGTTAGGAGATTGAGTGGTCGTCCCACTGCTTTGAGCTAAATTGGTTGTTTTAGCTTCTTCTTCGTTATTCACAACCACCATCGCTTTCAGTTTGGGAGCGTTGCTTTTAGCTTGAGCGGTAGTGTTAGTCCCATTAGTAGAGCTTAAAATGTTTTGCAATTGGGCGTTCCCGCTGATACTCAAACCCCTAGAGTTGCCGCATGAGCTTGTCCCAGATGATGATCCATTAGCGCATAATATCTTGGCGTTTTTTTGCAAATTTTCTTCTGAAGTTTTTAAAGAATTATAAACGCTCCACACTTGAGAAACCAAGTTGAAAGAATTCACGCCGATCTGCTCTTTGCCGTTGATGGTTTGGATTTTGGAGGTAGCGACTAAAGAATTGTCAAAACTGTTTGTAGAGCCATTTGTGGAGCTTGTAGAGCTTGTGGCTGAGCATGAAATCCCGCTAGAAGCATCGCTAGAAAGGCTTCCGGTAGCGGTCATGCAATCATAGGCGCTGATATTTTGCCCTTGAGCGTTGGTAACGGTGCCGATTTGGTAGTTATTGGAAGTGTTTTTGAGCAGGTTTTTAGGCTCGCTAAAACTGATCCAAGAAATTTGTTTTAAAGCGTTATTGTATTGTGTTATCGTGCTTTCATAGGCTTGGAAATTCAAAGCGTTGTGCAAGTTGTTTAAATTATAGGTGGTGTTGTTGATCGCATTGTTGTCTAAAGCGTTGATAGCAATACTTTGAAGCTTTTGAGCGATGGCTTGGACTTTTTGGTTGGCTTGGTTGTTTGAAGTGGGGGTTGTGGTTAAAGGGTTTAAATTTTGGATAAATTGCTCCAAACACTGGACTTGATTGGCGCAACCATTGGGGTTAATTTGATTATTAGCGCTTAATGTCCCTTGTAAAGTGTTCATTAAAAGGGTGTTGTTGTATTGTTGTTGGTTGTTGCTGTTTGAAGAAGTAGAGCCTAAAATGGAATTAGCTGGATAGAATACGACTTGTCCCGGTGGGTTTAACACCACATGCGTTGAGGTTGTGGTGGGGAAAACCCCCACCCCTAAAGTGTTTAAAGCGTTAACAAGAGCGCTCACATAAGCGGTATTATTGCTAGAGGCATTCACCGCATCGGTTAGATTGGAGAGTAAGGATTGCACATAAGTGGTGCTAGTGGTTTTAGTGATGCTGTGTTCAATTTGTTGCAATAATTCTGCCATGGATTGCGCGGTGTTTTGGAGCTGGGCTTTGACTTCTTTGGTGTTGTTGCTGGGATTAAGGCTATTGATAGAGCTAATGATGCTAGTGCTTAGCGCGATGCCCTGATCAAATGCGCTTTGGGTGTTGGAAAGGAGTTTGGCTGTGATTTGTGAAGAGTGGGCTTTTAAGGGATCAGAGCTTCCTTTAAACCCTATGATTTGTTGGGAAATGCTAGAGATTTGACGGCTAGAATAAAAGTCTTTTCTTTTGCCAATTTGATTTAGGATATTAGAAATGCCCTCTAATTGGTTGCCCACCGTGTTACTCACGCCATAGCCTAAAGCGTCAATGACGCTTTGAGAGCTTAAAGTGATTAAACCGGTAGTAGGCCCTGCAATATTGATCGCGCTTTGGGTTACGCTGTTGATGATGTTTTGATTTTCTAAAAGTTGTTTGTTATTGATGAATTGTTGCGTGCCACCGATTTGATAGCCTACAGACATATACCAGCCATTGTCTTCAGCTAAGAGAGAGCCAATTAAAAAGAATGGTATGAATTTTCTAGCTTTTTTTATCATATTTTTCCCTTATTTTGTTTAATCAAAAGCCTATGTTGTAGCCCACATAAAAACTAAAGGCTCTTCTATACTTCGCTGTAACGCCTTCTGATTGGTAATAGGTGTGATAAAGCACCGGTATTTTAAGGCCAAATTCTACCCCTTGAGAAAAACGAGATCTTTTTTGATGAGCGATTTTGGAAAAATTAGTCCTTATCCCTAAATCAAAAAGGAATTGGAAAGAAGTGTCCTTAGGTTTAAGATGGTTGCCATCCACTTGATCTAAAAAATTCGTTTTCCAGGTTTGCCCTGCCAGTTGGATGCCGGCAAAAAAACCTATATCTATCGCTTCAGTCCCCCTTTTTCGGGTAAAAACATTATAAAGAAAGTCTGTGCCTGCTCCATAGCTAGAGAGAGTGGCTTTCACTAAAGAGGGGTTTGAGCCAAATTGAGCGTAACCAAAATCATAAAAGCCATAATACCTAAGCCCAAACATGCGCTTTTTGCCAAAGAATTGCTTATAGCCTATTTTCACGCCAAAGCCGTTCATGTTATTAGAATTAGAGTTATGCTCCAAAAAATTCCTAGCAAAGCCCATTTGATAGACTTGATTCACTTTAGTTTGCATTTCATCAATCACCCCGCCAATCACTGCTTTAGAGCGATAAAGCCCATAAGCCATTAAAGTTTTTGCCGTGGGGGAATAGGGGTTGGCTAAGATCCTGTCTATTTGTGCGGGGGTGGGGGCGTTTGTGGCTTGCTCTAGTTGGTTCATGATGACTTTTTGTTCTTGTTGGGCTTGTTGTGGGGTTAATTGTGGGGTTTGACTGTTAGCACCATTCAATTGCCCCCCATAGTTAGGCAAGAAATTCAAACCTTTGTTATTTAAATCCAAATAGGGGGCGACCCAATTGGTGATGAAATCCCCATACGATACGGTGTTATTGAGCAAGCTTTCCCCATAGTTGATCGCATCTTGCATCTGGTTATAGCTTGAAGTGCCTGTCAGTTTAGCGGCTTTATTGGCGAAATTTTGCATGCCTGAAAAAATCATAGAAGCGGTGATGCCATTAGCGATGATGCTATCGGCTAAATAATAGACTGCCGAGCTAGGGTGGTAGGTGTATTGGCCATTGCCTGATCCAATTGTCGCTCCAGCGGGTAATTCTTTTAAGGGTGCTTGCGTGGTGCTGTCATTTTTAGTGTAATAACCCGGGCCGCTAAAGCTTTGGTAGCCTTGTTGGGAATCGCTGCCATTAGGGGCTTTGTTGTAAGTGAAGCCAAATTGCTTTTCGTTCGCTAAGCCCCCTAAAATCCCTGCTTGCATTAAAGCCTGGAAGATGTTTTGGGCGTTTTGAGCGATAGATTTAGCTTCATTGGTAGCGGTGCATTGGTTTTGAGTGCTGCAAATGGTTTGATTGTTGCTTGCTGTGGCTAAGCCGTCTTGTAAAAGGTGTTGCAAGACTTCAGGGCTAAAATTCACGGAATTACCGCTATTAAAAGATTTATTCGTTAAGGTTTGGTTATACCAGAGCGTGGTTAAAGCGGTGGTAATATCGTCATTGAGAGCGTTCATAACATCGGCTAGACCCTCAGGCAATGCAATAACGGTGCTTTGATTGCCAAATTTGACATTAAAGACTTTGGCGTTAGGAAGGTTTTCAGGGTTACGGATTAAAGTCTCGCCGATGAGTTGGGTGAGCTTGTTTAAATTATTGACTAGAGATTGCATATCAAAAGTGGCATTGACATTGCCTCTTGGGGGGTTGTTGCCTGTATCGCCATTATTATTTTGCCCGTTTTGATAGCCCCCTGCATAGAGCAAACATCTTTTAGAAGGATCAGGGCAGAGCATTTGCATTAAAACTCTGGTTTGTTGGCCCATCGCTTCTAAATAATAGGCTAAAGGCACTGCTGCAGATTCTAGAGCGATAGCGTTTTGGCGGATGTAAGTGGATGCGTCTTGACTAGCATTAAGCCCTGAATTATCCACCCTTTGAACGGCTAGAGAAGTTTGATAACTCACCCCCATAAAAAACCCATCATCTTCTGCCACTAAGGGATTGAGAAAAAATAAGGGGAGTAGGCTAGAACAGATAAGCCATTTTTTATTAAAAACAAAGTTTTGCAAGGGGTTATCCTTTTCTTTTTAAAAGATTTGAGCTATCCTAAATTTTATCTTATTTATCGCTTAAGTTTAGTGGTTGGTCGCTTAATTGTTGATTAAATGGGCTATTAATGGGCTATTTTAAGCGCTTAAGATCCTTTCAATAATGGTTTTTGCGCCGTCTTTAGCGATTTTTTGTTGCAATTTGGCGCTGATAGTGGTTAGGTTTTTATTGCCTTGATCGTCTTTTTGGTTGAGCTTTCTAATGACTTCAAAGAGCTTTTTGGGTAACAATTCATTTTGAGGCACAACATAGCATAGGTTTTCTTTTTCAAATTCTAAGACATTGTAATACTGGTGGTTATTGCTCGCAAAAGGGTAGGGGATAAAAATCGTGGGTAAGCCATTGGAGCACAATTCCCACACGCTACTCGCTCCGGCTCTGCTCACACACAAATCCGCTCTATGCATGACTTCTGTGATGTTGTTGTGGAAAGCGAACAATTCTACCTTGTCCAACAGCCCTAATTCCTGGTAAAAAAAACGCACTTGTTCATAAGAATTGGGACCGCAAATGTGCGTGATTTTAATCCCTTGTTTGGTGAGTTTAGGAGCGTTTAATAACGCAAACTCATTGATCGCTTTTGCCCCTTGCGAACCGCCTAAAAATAAGATATGCTTGATTTCAGTTCGAGTCCTAGCGAAATCAAAAAAAGCGTTTTGCACGGGATAGGAGGTTAAAACATGATGACCCTTATCTTTAAACGCATAGCTTGAAAACACCGCTTTAGCTTTGGGGGAAAGGTAGCGGTTAAGAGAGCCTTTAATCGCATTTTGTTCATGGATATAAAGGGGTATGTGATTGAGCAAGCTTGCAAAACTCGCCGGCCCTGCACTAAACCCTCCCACGCTAATGGTGTGCGTGATCTGGTGTTTTTTTAAAATTTCTTTAGCCTTAAAAGCGGCTTTAGCTTGCAAGAATAAAGAGCCTATTTTTTTAAAAAAGCTTTTATTGACCACGCCTTGCGTGTTGAAAAAATAGCGTTCGCTAAACAGGGGGCTGTTTTCAAACCATTCTCTATCTTGCCCATAAGTGGAGCCTAAATAAATAGCCTCTATGCCTTGTTTTTCTAATTCTATGGCTAAGGCTTTAGCGATAGAGAGATGCCCCCCTGTGCCTCCCCCTGTAAGAGCGAATTTCATGCTAAAAATCCTTAAGCTCGTTCTCTTTCTTTAACCACAAAGCTTTTCAAAGGATCCCTAAAGCCAAAATCCGGATAATCCATCATAGAAAGCGCCACTTGAGCGCCAAAGCCATTTTTGGAATTAAACACTAAGGGGGCTAAGAAATTAACCATAGAATCTTCTAAATTTTTTTGCAACACGACCACGCAATACACCTCTACTTTGGAATGAGAATCTAATTCTAGCAGTAATTCTATGTATTTGGGTATCACAAAGCTGTATTTCCTCAAACAATAGGGATTCACTAAAACCATATCCAACGCCATGGGCGAGTTCGTTTGACTAACCAATCGGCTGAATAAGGAATCAATTTTTTCCAAACGCACTTCACTAATATGCTCAAATCCTAAAATAGGGGCTTTTAAAAAGTAATTCACTGGACTATCCTTTTTAATTTAAATGCTTTGTTGTATAATTTTGAAAAAATACGCAACAATTAAAAGCGTAAAAGCAAAAGGCGTTCCAAAAACCAACCATTTTTGAAAGAACGCTCTATTTTAAGATAATTTAGGAAAATTTAGGAAAATTTAGGAAAATAATGAAACAAGAACCCACCACTTACCAACCTAAAGAAATAGAAAAAAAGATTTATGAAATTTGCTCTCATAGGGGGTATTTTGAAATCAATGGCAATGAAAAAATCCAAGAAAAAGGCAAACGATTTTGCTTGATGATGCCCCCTCCTAATGTGACCGGTATTTTACACATAGGGCATGCTTTAACTTTAAGCTTGCAAGATATTTTAGCGCGTTATAAGCGCATGGACGGGTATAAGACCTTGTATCAGCCAGGGCTTGATCACGCCGGCATTGCGACGCAAAATGTTGTAGAAAAGCAGCTTTTAAATCAAGGGATTAAAAAAGAGGATTTAGGGCGTGAAAAATTTATCCAAAAAGTGTGGGAGTGGAAAGAAAAGAGCGGAGGAGCGATTTTAGAGCAAATGAAGCATTTAGGCGTGAGCGCGGCCTTTTCTAGGACTCGTTTCACGATGGATAAGGGCTTGCAAAGAGCGGTCAAAATGGCGTTTTTGAAATGGTATGAACAAGGTCTCATTATTCAAGATAACTACATGGTGAATTGGTGCACTAAAGATGGGGCGTTGAGCGATATTGAAGTGGAGTATGAAGAGCGTAAGGGGGCGTTGTATTATATTAGATATTATTTAGAAAATCAAAAAGATTATTTAGTGGTGGCTACCACACGCCCTGAAACTTTGTTTGGCGATAGCGCGCTTATGGTCAATCCTAACGATGAAAGATACAAGCATCTGGTGGGGCAAAAAGCGATACTGCCTTTAATCAATCGCACAATCCCTATTATCGCTGATGCACATGTGGAAATGGAGTTTGGCACAGGGTGTGTGAAAGTTACCCCTGGGCATGATTTTAACGATTATGAAGTGGGCAAACGCCACCATTTGGAAATGATTAAAATCTTTGATGAAAAGGGGATTTTAAACGCGCATTGCGGGGAGTTTGAAAATTTAGAACGATTAGAAGCTAGAGATAAGGTCGTAGAAAGATTAAAAGAAAACGCCTTATTGGAAAAGATAGAAGAGCACACGCATCAAGTGGGGCATTGCTATCGTTGTCATAACGTGGTAGAACCTTATGTGTCTAAGCAATGGTTTGTCAAGCCTGAAATCGCTCAAAGTTCTATTGAAAAAATCCAACAAAGTTTAGCGCGATTCTACCCTTCTAATTGGATCAATAATTATAACGCTTGGATGAGGGAATTACGCCCTTGGTGTATCAGCAGGCAATTGTTTTGGGGGCATCAAATACCGGTGTTTACTTGCGAGAATAACCACCAGTTCGTAAGCCTTGATACCCCTTTAAATTGCCCTACTTGTAAGAGTGAAAAATTAGAGCAAGATAAAGATGTGTTAGACACATGGTTTAGTTCAGGGCTATGGGCGTTCTCTACTTTGGGGTGGGGGCAAGAAAAAAGCGGTTTGTTTAATGAAAACGATTTGAAAGATTTCTACCCTAACACCACGCTCATTACCGGGTTTGACATCCTCTTTTTTTGGGTGGCCAGAATGCTTTTTTGCAGCGAGTCGCTTTTAGGCGAATTGCCCTTTAAAGATATTTATCTGCACGCCTTGGTTAGGGACGAAAAGGGTGAAAAAATGAGCAAATCTAAAGGTAATGTGATAGATCCTTTAGAGATGATAGAAAAATACGGTGCAGATAGCCTGCGCTTCACTTTAGCCAATTTGTGCGCTACGGGTAGGGACATCAAGCTTTCCACTACGCATTTAGAAAATAACAAGAATTTTGCCAACAAGCTTTTCAATGCGGTGAGTTATTTGAAACTCAAACAAGAAGCTTTCAAAGACAGAGAACATTTGAACGAATACCAAACGCCTTTGGGGCGTTATGCGAAATCGCGCTTGAATCTTGTTACTAAAGAGGTTCGTAACGCTTTAGATAATTATCGTTTTAATGATGCGACGACTTTGTTATACCGCTTTTTGTGGGGGGAATTTTGCGATTGGTTCATTGAATTTTCTAAAGTGGAAAGTGAAGCGATAGACGAATTAGGGAGCGTGTTAAAAGAGGCTTTAAAACTCTTGCACCCTTTCATGCCCTTTATCAGCGAGTCTTTATACCACAAGCTCAGTAACACGGATCTAGAAAACACTGAATCTATCATGGTCATGCCTTACCCTAAAGATTTGGCGCAAGATGAAAAATTAGAGCATGAATTTGAAGTGATCAAAGATTGCATCGTGTCTTTAAGGCGTTTGAAAATCATGCTAGAAACCCCACCGATTGTTTTAAAAGAAGCGAGCGTGGGATTAAGGGAAAAAATAGAAAACACAGAGCGTTTGCAAACTTACGCCCAAAAATTAGCGAAATTAGAAAAAGTCAGCGTGATAACTTATAAGCCTTTAAAAAGCGTGAGCGATGTGGGGGAATTTTGCCAAACTTATGCAAATTTAGAAAATCTTGATTTAAGCCCGCTCATTGCTCGTTTAAAAAAGCAGCTAGAAAAACTGGAAAAAGAAAAACTAAAACTCAATTTGCACAATGAAAATTTTGTCAAAAACGCGCCTAAAAGCGTGCTAGAAAAAGCCAAAGAGAGTTTAAAAACGCTTTTAGAAAAAGAAAGTAAAATTAAGCAAGAATTGGACTTGTTAGAACAACCATAATCAAAGGATAGAAAATGTTTCAAGCGTTAAGCGATGGGTTTAAAAACGCGCTCAATAAAATCCGCTTTCAAGATGATGAAAAAGCGCTAGATCGTGCGTTAGATGAATTGAAAAAAACGCTTTTGAAAAATGATGTGCATCATAAAGTCGCTAGAGAATTGCTCAAAAAAGTGGAAAGTCAAACTAAACTTAATGGCATTGGTAAGCAGCAATTTTTAGACGCTTTAGAAAAGAGTTTGTTAGAAATTTTAAGCGCTAAAGGGAGCAGTGGTTTCACTTTCGCTCAAACGCCCCCCACCGTGGTTTTAATGGCCGGTTTGCAAGGGAGCGGTAAGACAACCACCACCGCTAAACTCGCTCATTATTTAAAAACCAAAAATAAAAAAGTGCTTTTATGCGCATGCGATTTGCAACGCTTAGCGGCAGTGGAGCAATTAAAGGTTTTGGGCGAACAGGTGGGCGTGGAAGTGTTTCATGAAGAAAATAAAAGCGTGAAAGAAATCGCCAACAACGCTTTAAAAAGGGCTAAAGAAGCGCAATTTGATGTTTTACTCGTGGATAGCGCGGGGCGTTTAGCCATTGATAAAGAGCTTATGCAAGAATTAAAAGAAGTCAAAGGGATCTTAAACCCCCATGAAGTGCTGTATGTCGCAGACGCGTTGAGCGGGCAAGATGGGGTCAAAAGCGCGAACACCTTTAATGAAGAAATAGGCGTGAGTGGGGTGGTGTTAAGCAAATTTGATAGCGATTCTAAAGGGGGTATCGCCTTAGGCATCACTTACCAATTAGGCTTACCCTTGCGTTTTATTGGGAGCGGGGAAAAAATCCCTGATTTAGACGTGTTTGTGCCTGAAAGGATTGTGGGGCGTTTGATGGGGGCTGGAGATATTGTCTCGCTCGCTGAAAAAACCGCCAGCGTTTTAAACCCTAATGAAGCCAAAGATTTAAGCAAAAAGCTCAAAAAAGGGCAATTCACTTTCAATGATTTTTTAAACCAGATTGAAAAGGTGAAAAAATTAGGCTCTATGAGTTCTCTGATCTCTATGATTCCAGGTTTAGGGAATATGGCAAACGCGTTAAAAGACACGGATTTAGAAAGCTCTTTAGAGGTGAAAAAAATCAAGGCTATGGTCAATTCCATGACCAAAAAAGAGCGAGAAAACCCCGAAATTTTAAACGGCAGCCGAAGAAAAAGGATCGCTTTAGGGAGCGGCTTAGAAGTGTCTGAAATCAACCGCATTATCAAACGCTTTGATCAGGCGAGCAAAATGGCGAAACGCTTAACCAATAAAAAGGGTATTAGCGATTTGATGAATCTAATGAGTCAGGCTAAAAATCAAACGCCCCCTAAAATGCGCTAACTTTTAAGCATGTTTTGGGCGCTTTTGTTGTATAATCTCAAATTTAATACGAATATTTTAGGAGATTTTTGTAATGACAGTCATTAGACTCACTCGTATCGGGAGAAAGAAAAAGCCTTTTTACAGAGTGGTGGTAACCGATTCTAGGAAAAGAAGGGATGGAGGCTGGATTGAATCCATTGGGTATTACAACCCTTTAAGCGAGCCTAAAGATATTAAAATTGATAAGGAGCGCTTGAATTACTGGAAAGGCGTGGGGGCTAAAATGAGCGAGAGGGTGGAAAAACTTTCTCAAAAAGCCTAAGGTTTTGTGAGGCTAAATGCGCGAATCAGATCCTTTGAACACGCCTTTTTCTCAAGCTGAATGTAAGGACTATTCGTATTGCGTGGCAACTTTTTTAGAAAAATATTTAAAAAAGGTTGTTTCTTTTCCGCAAGCTTTGAGCGTGGAGTACACGCTTTTAGAAGATAAAGTCAAACAAATCACGATTTATACCCACCCATCAGACATGGGGCATGTGATTGGTAAAGAAGGTAAAATGGTGAGTGCGATTAAGGCGTTCGTTTCCGGCGTGAAAGCCAAAGATGGGTTTTCTTATAAAATCGTTGTTTTTGCCAGTAATGATAAAAATGGTGATAAAAATCCCCATGCTTTAGGCGATCAAACGCCTTGAATTTTTTTCATGCTTTTAGTGGGTAGAATTGGTAAAAGCGTGGGGCTTAATGGGGGGTTAAAACTTCATTTAGAGAGCGATTTTCCGGAGTGCTTAAAAAAGGGCGTTAAGGTGAGCGTCGCTCCAATCAACGCTTTCTCTCGCGCTTCTTCTTTTAAAGAATATACAATCCATTCTTATGAACATGCTAAAAATCTGTTATTTTTAGAAACTATCCACACGCTCGAAAAGGCTAAAGAGCTGACTAATTTAGGGCTTTTTATGAGTGAAGAAGAGAGCAAGAAACTCTGCGTTTTAAAAGAGGGCGAGTTTTTTTATTGCGATTTAATAGGGCTTAGCGTGGTGGAAGGAAACGAGATTCTAGGAAAAGTCATAGAAATCCAAAGGATTTCTCAAACAGATTATTTCATGGTTGAAACCACGCTTAACTTGGTTGAAAAAGGTTTGGCTAAGATTTTTTTAATCCCTTATAGGGATTTTTATATCCAAGAAATCCTTTTGCAAGACAAAAAAATAACCACCCATAACGCTAAAACGCTTTTAGAGAATAGTTGAGTGAAATTCAGCGTTTTGACCCTTTTCCCGCAACTCATCTTGCCTTATTTTGAAGATTCTATTTTAAAAAGAGCGTTAGAAAAAAACCTTTTTGAATTAGAAGTATTAAACCTCAGAGATTTTAGTGCTAATAAATATCAAAAAGCGGATCACACGCTCATTGGTGGGGGTGCGGGGCAGATTTTAGACCCTGAGATGGTAGAAAACGCGCTCCACTCTGTTAAAAACCCTAAACACACGATTTTTTTAAGCGCGGTGGGCAAGCCTTTCAAGCAAATAGATGCGATGCGTTTGGCTCAAAAAAAGCATGTCGTTTTGGTGTGCGGGCGTTATGAGGGCTTTGATGAACGCTCTATTGAATTGGGTGCTGATGAGGTTTTTTGTATAGGCGATTTTATTTTAACAGGGGGCGAGCTTGGGGCGTTGTGCTTGATAGATAGTATCGCTCGCTACATTCAAGGGGTTTTGGGTAACGCCCAATCTTTAGAAAATGAGAGCTTTGAAAACCATTATTTGGAGGCCCCTAATTTCGCTAACGCTGTTTTTAAATCCAAAGAAATCAATAAAATCCCTGCTCCTTTAGAATATTCTAAAGGAAATCAT
The DNA here is from genome assembly GCA_008032955.1 of Helicobacter pylori. Classification (NCBI taxonomy): domain Bacteria; kingdom Pseudomonadati; phylum Campylobacterota; class Epsilonproteobacteria; order Campylobacterales; family Helicobacteraceae; genus Helicobacter; species Helicobacter pylori. Next base: position 1,019,758 of record CP032046.1, on the reverse strand, counting down.
GCTAAAATCAAGCAACTAAAACTTGATTTGTCAAAATTAAGGACGAAATTCTACCGCCTTGATTTATTCAAACAGCACAAATCATGAAATTGACATTAAGGAAAACACATGAAAAACCGCTACATCCAGCAGTTTGAAGACGCTCAATTAAAAGACAAGACCATGCCAGTATTTAAGGCCGGCGATACTTTGAAGCTTGGTATCACCATTAAAGAAGGCGAAAAAACACGAACTCAGTATTTTGAAGGCGTGTGCATTGCGATTAGAGGCAATGGCGTGGATAAGACTTTTTGCGTGCGTAAAATAGGGGCTAACAATATCGGCGTGGAGAAAATTTTCCCTTTTTATAGTGAAAGTTTGGCGAGCGTTGAGGTGTTGCGTGTGGGTAGGGTGCGTCGCGCGAAGCTCTACTACTTGCGCGATAGGAGAGGTAAGGCAGCAAGGATTAAAGAAGTCCGCCATTAATTTCTGTTAAGATTCTTTTATCCATCATGCTGATGGGTAGAACGCTCTTTAGGGGTTGAAATCCGTTTTTTAACCGCTTCTCTTAAAATTAGCGTAGAACTTTTTAAATGGATTGGATTGGCTTGAAAAAGAGTTTTTTAATCCCTTTTTAGTTTTACCACCGACTTTTTTAAAACTCTAAACTCTTTTTAGCGTTAGCGTTCGTTTTTTTTCAAGGCAAAGCTTTAACCGCTTCTTTTCTAGCTTGCTGTTTGTTAAACTGAATTTTTGGCTCTGTTTTTAATGGAGCGTTGGTTGTCAAATTTTAAAAAAGGTTAAAAAGCGTTTTTTACCATCAAAATACAAAAAGCCTGACGCAAGTTGAATGATAACTCCTTAAAAAAAGCGATTGGATTAGGGGATTTAAAGGGTTTGAAAGTATTAAAGCGCGAAATATCCCCCTATATTCTCAAGAAAGTTTTACTATAAAGTTTTTAAAAAATGAAAGAAATTAATTAAGGCTTTGAGTGTCTGTTTGATGAGAACAGAACCTTTATTTTATTTTAAAAAACAAGGCATGTTTAAATCCCCATGCTATACTCAACCCTTATGGCAAAATTCATATTTTGGGAGAAAGCATGGAAAAAACTGAAACCACGATTTTTGTGGATTGGGAAAATCTTCTCGCCGATTTGAAAGCAATCCAAGAAACGGATGAGCGTTTAAAAGAGCCTAATTTTAATTTCAACAACCCTGAGCAACTCTTAGCGCTAATCCGTTCGTTTTTGGAGCCTGAAGAGGAATTGAAGCGGATCTATTTTTATGTATCTGAGCCTTTCACAGAAGTTGAACCTAGAATCAAGAGCGATAAAAAAGAAGAACTTGAGGAGTATAAAGAGAAGAATCCTAAAGAATATGAGAAAAAAGTGCGTAAATCAGGGATTATCCAATCTTTCAACCATGCGATCGCCCAACAAAATCAAGTGAAATTACGAGTCGGGCGGGTAATGCCCGAATTCGTATATGAGTTCGAAGACGAAGAAGTCTATGGTCTAGAACCCAAAATTCCCATACCGAAGTTAAAGTTGCGTCAAAAACAAATTGATGCGCTGTTGGCACACGATATTACCAAGCTATATTGCACCAAACCACTAGGGTGTGTTGTGCTGTTCAGCAAGGATACCGATTTTGTGCCTGTGTTAGAAGCCGCTTGGGAGAAAGGCTTTGAAGTCTTCATCGCCAACATTCAAGAAAGCCCCAATTCTGTCCCTTCAGACTTGAAGAAGTCTTGCAATGTGAGAGAGCGCAGTGTCGCTGAAATTGTAGGTAACTTGCCAAAAAATCAGTACACCCCCAAGAAAAAGAACTTTTCCCCCAACGAGCCTTTTAACAACCCATTTAAAGACCAACTCTTTAAGAAGAACTAACACGATCCCCCCACCAAGGGGACAAAAAAGCACCCAATTTAAAAGGGTTAGCTTAAGCGGATTTTTTCTAAATCCATGATTTCATTTTTTGCTCTCTATTATGGAGTGATTTTTGAAAACAGAGATAAATTAGCGCTTATAATAGTGGTTTTATGGGGAATGCGTGCGTGTTTTTGGCGGTATTTAGATTTCTCAAACCCAATCGTTTTAAAATTTTAACTTACTCTGTCAAAAATTTTTATAGTTTAAGCAAACCTTAAGCTTTTTATGACTATACTTTCATTTCCTTGTTTCAGCAAGGGCTTTTAAAAAGCCGCTTGATACCTTACAAGGATAGCTGATTAAAAGCAAACGATCTTTGAAAACTAAGCAAATTGATAGAAGTTCTTTTTAAAGGGATATTCTAAATTATTTTAAGGATGACTTATTATAAATAGTGAGGGTTTTTTATAACTTTCATTCTTTTATAAGAAATTCTTATCCAACCAGTGCCAATCAATTTCATTGATTATGATGATTATATCATTATGATTGATGACTGAATGGCATGAGAGTATTTTATTCAGGTTAGCGTTTAGCTAAACCTTTTTAAAAAGTTTCTTTCTGTTTTGTTGTTGTAATACTTAAGAACACAACCCGTTTTATTCAATAAAGTATAAAACGAGTTCTTGTGATACGCTAAAGCTATTGTTAGAAATAATGATAGCCTATCAAAAAAACAAAAAGAGCTTTAGGACAAACACTTTTATGGAGAGTTTGATCCTGGCTCAGAGTGAACGCTGGCGGCGTGCCTAATACATGCAAGTCGAACGATGAAGCTTCTAGCTTGCTAGAATGCTGATTAGTGGCGCACGGGTGAGTAACGCATAGGTCATGTGCCTCTTAGTTTGGGATAGCCATTGGAAACGATGATTAATACCAGATACTCCCTACGGGGGAAAGATTTATCGCTAAGAGATCAGCCTATGTCCTATCAGCTTGTTGGTAAGGTAATGGCTTACCAAGGCTATGACGGGTATCCGGCCTGAGAGGGTGAACGGACACACTGGAACTGAGACACGGTCCAGACTCCTACGGGAGGCAGCAGTAGGGAATATTGCTCAATGGGGGAAACCCTGAAGCAGCAACGCCGCGTGGAGGATGAAGGTTTTAGGATTGTAAACTCCTTTTGTTAGAGAAGATAATGACGGTATCTAACGAATAAGCACCGGCTAACTCCGTGCCAGCAGCCGCGGTAATACGGAGGGTGCAAGCGTTACTCGGAATCACTGGGCGTAAAGAGCGCGTAGGCGGGATAGTCAGTCAGGTGTGAAATCCTATGGCTTAACCATAGAACTGCATTTGAAACTACTATTCTAGAGTGTGGGAGAGGTAGGTGGAATTCTTGGTGTAGGGGTAAAATCCGTAGAGATCAAGAGGAATACTCATTGCGAAGGCGACCTGCTGGAACATTACTGACGCTGATTGCGCGAAAGCGTGGGGAGCAAACAGGATTAGATACCCTGGTAGTCCACGCCCTAAACGATGGATGCTAGTTGTTGGAGGGCTTAGTCTCTCCAGTAATGCAGCTAACGCATTAAGCATCCCGCCTGGGGAGTACGGTCGCAAGATTAAAACTCAAAGGAATAGACGGGGACCCGCACAAGCGGTGGAGCATGTGGTTTAATTCGAAGATACACGAAGAACCTTACCTAGGCTTGACATTGAGAGAATCCGCTAGAAATAGTGGAGTGTCTGGCTTGCTAGACCTTGAAAACAGGTGCTGCACGGCTGTCGTCAGCTCGTGTCGTGAGATGTTGGGTTAAGTCCCGCAACGAGCGCAACCCCCTTTCTTAGTTGCTAACAGGTTATGCTGAGAACTCTAAGGATACTGCCTCCGTAAGGAGGAGGAAGGTGGGGACGACGTCAAGTCATCATGGCCCTTACGCCTAGGGCTACACACGTGCTACAATGGGGTGCACAAAGAGAAGCAATACTGCGAAGTGGAGCCAATCTTCAAAACACCTCTCAGTTCGGATTGTAGGCTGCAACTCGCCTGCATGAAGCTGGAATCGCTAGTAATCGCAAATCAGCCATGTTGCGGTGAATACGTTCCCGGGTCTTGTACTCACCGCCCGTCACACCATGGGAGTTGTGTTTGCCTTAAGTCAGGATGCTAAATTGGCTACTGCCCACGGCACACACAGCGACTGGGGTGAAGTCGTAACAAGGTAACCGTAGGTGAACCTGCGGTTGGATCACCTCCTTTCTAGAGAAAAGCTTTTAACATTCGCTTGTTAAAAGCCAAAGAGTATTACCTGACAAAAGAACTTCTTTTGCTTAGTTTTGAAAGATTGAGCTTATTCTTTCTTTTTTACTTCTTGATTGTTTTTAATATTTGCTTGCTTATTGTTTGTTATTTCTTAATGCTTATATTTTTAGTTGTTAGTGTCTTTATATTTAATGTTTAATGTGTTTAGTTTGCTTGTGTTGGATTTAGCGTTGAGCTTTCTTAATTCTTTTGTTTAGATTTATTGCTTCTTGTTGTTTAATGTTTAATGATTTTAATCGCTTGATTTTGTTTTTTACTGCTTATGGCTTTTGTTGTTTTGCTTTGTTTTTCTTGTGTTTGAGTTTTGCTTTTGGTGTTTTTAGTGGGTCTGATCTGATTGTAATTGAATGCGTTTGGATTTGAAAACTCCGTTCTCATCAAGCATTGATGTTTAAAACCTTATTTTTATAGTTTGAAGCTTTATTTTATAGTGAAAATCATAAGGGGGTGGGGATTATTTTTGATTTTTTAACGCCCTGTATTTTAGAGTTTTAAACGCTCAAGGATTTGGGTTTTAATTTCTTTCGGATCTAATTGAACAAGTGGTTGGCGTTCAAAATTGCGTGCTTGAAAATCAATGTAATGCAATAATTTAAAAATAATAGAATCGTTTTCATAGGGGCAACTAGGCACATGCTTGAATAATGGAATTGAGCACAAGAAAGTGCAATAAATGCGCTGTAGGGTTTTAATAAGGGATCTCTATTATGTGGGTTGAGTTTGATAAGACTTCAAAAAGCAATTGGTTTTATACTTTTGTTTTCATCAGATTGGCTTTGTAAAATAACTTATTCTAAAAAATGATTGATGAGCGGTGCTCTATGTGCTGATGCGGGTCTGGGGATAGACGCCTTTTGTAATGCTGATGCAAGACTTCTTCCCATTGTATTATTCTCTAAAACTTGCACTTTGGGACAACTTGCAACTGATCGATCATTACCTCAATTTCTTCATTTATAATGTTGTTTTTATGCGAAGGGTATTTTTTGCCTTTTTTATTTTTTGTTGTTTGTGGGAACGCTAAGAAAAAGTCCTTACCTTCATAGATGACAAAATAAGGGCGTTTTTCTCGTTGCTCATGCCCTTTATTATATCTGTTTTTATAATAAATATCCATGTTAATAACTCCTTATTTAAAGCCCTATTTTACTGAACTTATTGGATAAAACCTGTTAAGTTAAATTGATCCCATTCTGTTATAAAATATAAAAAATCAAATCTTAAAGGAAAATCATGCAAGAAAATCAGACCATTCCTTTTAAATGCCCCAAGTGTCAAGCGCCAATTAATGTGAGTGAAGTGCTATACAAACAGATTGAGCGAGAAAATCAAAATAAGTTTTTAGCCCAGCAAAAAGCGTTTGAAAAAGAAGTGAAGGAAAAAAGAGCGCAGTATCAGAGCCATTTCAAAGCTTTAGAGCAAAAAGAAGAGGCCTTAAAAGAGCAAGAGAAGGAACAAAAGGCCAAATTTGATGATGCAGTCAAACAAGCGAGCGCGCTAGTCTTGCAAGATGAAAGGGCTAAAATCATTGAAGAAGCCAGAAAAAACGCTTTTTTAGAGCAACAAAAGGGCTTGGAATTGTTGCAAAAAGAATTAGATGAGAAGTCCAAACAAGTCCAGAAATTGCACCAGAAAGAAGCGGAAATTGAAAGGCTAAAAAGAGAAAATAACGAAGCAGAGAGCCGATTGAAAGCGGAGAATGAAAAAAAATTGAATGAGAAATTGGAAACGGAGAGAGAAAGAATAGAAAAAGCCTTGCATGAAAAAAATGAATTGAAATTCAAGCAGCAAGAAGAGCAATTAGAAATGTTAAGAAACGAGTTGAAAAACGCTCAAAGAAAGGCTGAATTAAGCTCGCAGCAATTCCAAGGCGAGGTGCAAGAATTGGCGATTGAAGAGTTTTTGAGGCAAAAATTCCCCTTAGATTGCATTGAAGAAATCAAAAAAGGGCAAAGAGGGGGCGATTGCATTCAAGTGGTGCATGCTAGGGAGTTTCAAAATTGCGGGAAAATTTATTATGAGAGCAAACGCACCAAAGAATTTCAAAAGGCTTGGGTGGAAAAGCTTAAAAGCGACATGCGAGAGATTGGGGCTGATGTGGGGGTCATTGTGAGTGAAGTGCTGCCTAAAGAGATGGAGAGAATGGGGTTATTTGAAGGGGTGTGGGTGTGTTCGTTTGAAGAGTTTAAGGGGTTGAGCGCGGTGTTAAGAGAGGGGGTTATTCAAGTGAGTTTGGCTAAAAAAAGTCAGGAAAATAAGGGCGATAAAGTGAATCTGCTCTATCATTATTTGACAAGCTCTGAATTTTCCATGCAAGTGAGTGCGATTATAGAGGGGTTTGAGCAATTGAGAGCGGATTTAGAAAACGAAAAACGCGCGATGGCTAGGATTTGGAAAAGCAGGGAAAAGCAAATGGAAAAAGTGTTTGAGGGCACGATTAACATGTATGGCTCTATCAAGGGCATTATGGGTAATGCGATAGGGCAAGTGAAGGCGTTGGAGCTTGGGTATGATGGGGAAGATTTAGAAGATTAGTTTTTATGGTGCGCTTTTGAGATAGTATTATATTAGGAGAAAATATGGGCAATAAAGATCATAGTAAAGGTTCAAGTTGGCATAAATGGGATTTGCATGCGCATACGCCATATACAAATTTAAATAAGGAATATAAATGTTCTGAAGAGAAGTTTATACAAAAACTATGCGATAGCAAGATTGATTGCATTGGATTAACGAACTATTTTAAGTTTAATGAGAAAGAATTTGAATTAAAAGAAAAAATAGAAAAGAGGGGTATTAAGGTTTTTTATAATTTAGAAGTTAGGTTGGATTATCAAAATAAGGAAGATCAGTGTTTGGATTTCCATATTATTTTTTCAGATAAGGTTACACAACAAGAAATAGACAATTTTTTAAGGAATGCAGATGCCAATGTTGGTGGAACTGAGAAAAAACTTGCAGATTTAGAAAAAGATGATTTTGATAAAGCGGTAGTTAATTTTGATCAATTGTTGGAATGTTTAGAGAAAGAGTCTTTAAAATTGAGAGGAAAGTATTTATTAGGGTTTTTATCAAGAGGGCATGGCAGTTCTCGCAGTAGCAGTAATTATGAAAAAATAGTTAAAAAAGTGCATTTTTTAATCCACTCATCAGATAAGCAAGAAAACCTTAAAAAGGATAGAGAATATTGGCTTGAATATAACAAACCTCTCATACAGAGCAGCGATGCCCACGAAGAGGAGCAAATAGGGAAAAAATACACTTGGATAAAGGCTGAAAAAACCTTTGAGGGGTTAAAACAAATTATTTATGAGCCAGAAACAAGAGTGAGCATTGGTGAAGAGAAACCTCAAGACCCTTTGTATAAGATAGATAGTGTAGGGTTAAACTTTGATGAAGAAGTAAAAACCACCAATGAACAAGATGATACTCCTTTTTGTTATGCAGGATTTAATGAAACGCTATTTTTTAGTCCGAACTTTACTTGTGTGATAGGGGGTAGAGGGAGCGGTAAAAGCACTTTATTGCAATTGATAGCCTCAGCAATTAAAAATAAAAGTTTTGTTAAAGGCTTAAGGCTTGAAACAATTCAAAAGTCTTTAAAAATACAGTCAAGCATAGACATAGCGGATAACATAGAGTATTTGGCTCAAAATGAAGTGGAAGAATTTGCAACTAATGTTTCAAAATTCACAGAGGCTATTTTTAACCGAATAGATAGCAAGTCAGGTGGAAAACTTAAGGAGTTAGAAAAGCAAATCAAAGAAAGCATTGAAAAATTTGATGAGCAAATTAGATATTGGCAAGAAAAGAATAAGCTAGAAGAACAACTAAAAGAGAGCGAGAAAATAAGAAAGAAATACCAAAGCATTATAAACACTTTTACAGATAAAAACTATTTGGACAAAAAAGACAAATTGCAAAAAAAACGCAAAGCGCTAATTGATTTAGAACAATCTAAAGAGGGATTTTGGACTTTTATTAAAGAATTAAAACGGGTTGTGAATTTTGAATCAAAAGAAAACATGGAAGAAAAGAATAGCTATGATAAGGTCTATAACCAGCTCAAACAAGATATTTGCAAGAAACTTGAAGAGATAGATGCAGATATAGAAAACGGGCATTTCAAAAGCGATGAAGAGAATATAGAAAAGCTAGAATCAGAACACCAGACATTACTCCAAGAGATTGGGGAATTTCTTAAAGAAAAAGGCGTGAGCGATGAAAGTATAGGAGATATTAGAAACGCTAACTACCATTTGGCAAACATAAAAATGGATATTAATGGTTTAGAGCATGAAATAAAAGAAATTGCTAACAAAATAGAGAATTTTTCTTATGGAGATATTGATAAAAATATTGAAGAATTTAAAGATCAAATCAATGAGAAATTAAGCAAAATCAATTCGGCTTTTGAAGAAATTTCAAAAAATCACAAAGAAGTGAAACCAATTACCATAGAATATCGTTTGAATGAAGATATTTTTGAAGAGGTTTTTGAGGATTTTGATAAGTTGGTGGATAAGGGTTTTAATACCCAAAGACACCAATCAAAAATCAAGGAATATTTAAAAGAAATTGAATTAAAAAATGTTACAGGTATGCAACACGCAGAATTTATAGAAGAGCTTTATAACTCAATTGACAATAAAAAAGCGGCATTTTATGAAACCTTGAAGGATATATTTGATAGAGAAATTCATTTTCAAATCTATCGGCTTCTCATTCTCAAACATTTAAGGAATGTTGAAAAATATAAAATTTTTAAAGTCCGTTATGACAAAAGAGCTTTAAACGAAACGTCCTTTGGGCAAAAATGCACGGCTGTATTGGTTGTCCTTTTATCTTTAGGGAATAACCCCATCATTATTGATGAGCCAGAAGCGCACTTGGATAGTGCTTTAATCGCTAATTATTTAGTTGCTTTAATTAAAAAGTAGAAACAAAAAAGACAAATTATTTTTGCCACCCATAACGCTAATTTTGTTTTGAACGCTGATGCAGAGCTAATTATTCAGTTAAAAAATGAGAATAATAAGATAGTTGCACAGTCTTTTATGATTGAGAGCGATGCATATAGAGATGATTTATTGAAATTAGAGGGGGGCGAAGAAGCTTTTAAGAATAGAGAAAGAAAGTATGGTATTACAAAAGATAAAAATTAAGGGTTGGTAACATGCGCATCGTATTTATGGGAACGCCGGGGTTTGCTGAAGTGATCTTAAGGGCGTTAGTTAAAGATAAAGAGATCGAGGTGGTGGGGCTATTCACGCAGATGGATAAACCTTTTGGGCGTCAAAAGGAATTGAAAGCCCCAGAGACTAAAACATACATTCTAGAAAATCATTTAAATATCCCCATTTTCCAACCACAAAGTTTGAAAGAGCCTGAAGTTCAAATCTTAAAAGATCTAAAACCGGATTTTATCGTGGTGGTGGCTTATGGTAAGATTTTGCCTAAAGAGGTTTTATCAATCGCTCCTTGCATCAATGTGCATGCGTCGTTATTGCCTAAATACAGGGGGGCTTCGCCCATTCATGAGATGATACTCAATGACGATAAGATTTATGGCATAAGCACCATGCTTATGGATGTGGGGCTAGATAGCGGGGATATTTTAGAGAGCGCTTCTTTTTTGAGAGAAGAATACTTGGATTTAGACGCTTTAAGTTTAAAATTAGCGCATATGGGGGCAACCTTACTCCTTTCAACGCTCAAAAATTTCTCTTCCATCACAAGAAAGCCCCAAGATCACGCGCAGGCTAGTTTTTGTAAAAAAATCACCAAAGCCGATGGTTTAGTGGGTTTTAAAGACGCTAAAAGCTTGTTTTTAAAATCGCTTGCGTTTAAGAGTTGGCCAGAAATCTTTTTAGAAAATAGCCTTAAACTTTTAGGAGTGGAGTTGGTGGAGAATGAAAAGAGCCACAAGGAAGGCGAGATTTTAGAAATTGATGAAAAAGGCATTCTTGTGGGCTGTTTGAAGGGGAGCGTGCGTATAGCAAGGTTGCAAGCGGTGGGTAAAAAGCCTTTGAAAGCGAAGGATTATTTGAATGGCAAGCGTTTGAAAGCGGGCGGTATTTTAACATGAGAAAATGTGAAAAAAGAGTTTTTGATAGCCTGCCTTCCACGCAAACCTATCTTTTAGAAAAACTTAAAAACGATGGACTCAAAGCCCCCATTTTGATCGTGGCTAAAAACCAAAGCGCCGGGATAGGCAGTAGGGGGAATATTTGGGAGGGCGCAAAAAGCGCTTTGACTTTTTCGCTCGCTTTAAACGCAAGCGATTTGCCTAAAGATTTACCCTTGCAAGCGAGCGCTTTGTATTTAGGGTTTTTATTCAAAGAAGTTTTAAAAGATTTAGGTTCTCAAACCTGGCTTAAATGGCCTAACGATTTGTATGTAGGGGATCAAAAAATAGGGGGTGTGTTGGTTAATGTTTATAAAGACATGCGGGTGTGCGGCATTGGCGTGAATAGGGTTTCACAGAAATGGGCATGTTTAGATATTGGCGTAAGCGATGATTGGATTATAGAGGGCTTTTTAAAAAAAATAGAAGAAAATCTTTTTTGGGGGGAAGTTTTAAGTAAGTATGCGTTAGAATTTCATAGAAGCAACTCTTTTAGCTTCCATAATGATTGCGGCGAAGCGATGAGTTTGAAAGATGCGGAATTGTTAGAAGACGGCCGTGTTTGTATTAAAGGTAAGATTTATGATAGGATGTGAGTATGATGAGTGAAATCATTGCAGTGGCCAATCAAAAAGGGGGTGTGGGCAAAACGACAACGGCGGTTAATTTAGCGGCTTCTTTAGCAGTGCATGAAAAAAAAATCTTGCTGATTGATTTTGACCCTCAAGCCAACGCCACTTCAAGCTTGGGTTTTAGGCGCGATAAAATTGATTATGATATTTATCATGTGTTGATTGGCCGTAAGCAAATTTCTCAAGTGATCTTAAAAACCCAAATGCCTTTTTTGGATCTAGTGCCTTCTAATTTGGGTTTAGCCGGGTTTGAAAAAACCTTTTATGACAGCCAAGATGAGAATAAACGAGGCGAGCTCATGCTCAAAAACGCTTTAGAGAGCGTGGTAGGGCTTTATGATTATATCATTATTGATTCCCCGCCAGCTCTAGGGCCTCTCACGATCAATTCGCTTTCAGCAGCCCATTCAGTGATTATTCCTATCCAATGCGAGTTTTTTGCCCTTGAAGGCACTAAATTATTGCTTAACACCATTAGAATGCTGCAAAAAAGCACGAACCCTAAGCTTAAAATCAGAGGTTTTTTACCCACGATGCATGTCCCTCAACTCAATTTGACAAAAGGGGTTTTAGCGGAATTGTTCAAGTATTTTGACTCAGAGTTTTTTAGAGATTCAACTACAGGAGAGTATATTATGATCCCTAAAAGCGTGAAACTAGCGGAATCGCCTAGTTTTGGTAAGCCCATCTTGCTCTATGATATTAAATCTAATGGCAGTATCGCTTATCAAAAATTAGCTCAAAGCATTCTTCAGGGGTAGTGATGGCAAAAAATAAAGTGTTGGGTAGGGGTTTAGCGGATATTTTCCCTGAAATCAATGAAGTGTATGAGCAGGGGCTATATGAAAGAGCGAATCGGGTTGTGGAGCTTGGTATTGATGAGGTGATGCCTAATCCTTACCAGCCCAGAAAGGTCTTTAGCGAAGATTCTTTAGAAGAATTAGCGCAATCCATTAAAGAACATGGTTTGTTGCAACCGGTTTTAGTGGTGAGTGAGAACGGGCGTTACCATTTGATCGCCGGTGAAAGGCGCTTAAGAGCGAGCAAATTGGCTAAAATGCCCACGATTAAAGCGATTGTTGTGGATATTGAGCAAGAAAAAATGCGTGAAGTCGCTTTGATTGAAAATATCCAGCGAGAAGATTTAAACCCTTTAGAGTTGGCTAGATCTTATAAAGAATTGCTTGAAAGCTATCAAATGACCCAAGAAGAGCTCTCTAAAATCGTTAAAAAATCCCGAGCCCATGTGGCTAATATCATGCGTTTATTGACGCTTTCTTCTAAGGTTCAAAACGCTCTTTTAGAAGAAAAAATCACTTCAGGGCATGCAAAAGTTTTGGTGGGTTTGGATGAAGAAAAACAAGAATTGATCTTAAATTCCATTATAGGGCAAAAACTCAGCGTGCGCCAGACAGAAGATTTAGCGCGTGATTTTAAAATAAACGCAAATTTTGAAAATAAAAAACATGGTTTCAAGGAAACCCAAACGCTCATCGCTGAAGATGAATTAGAACGCTTTAATCAAAGTTTGTGGAATCATTACAAGCTTAAAGCCACTTTGAAAGGGAATAAAATCGTTTTACGATGTTATGAAAATTCTCTTTTAGAGGCTTTTATGAAAAAAATGATGTCTTAACGCTTAGATATTCTCAAATTTTAAGCGATTTTTTGTTAAGATAGAGTTAATGTTTTTATAACAAAGTTTCAAATATTTTATAGGATTTTAGGAAAGAAATAGGTTATGAATATATCGGTTAACCCCTATTTAATGGCGGTCGTTTTTGTGGTGTTTGTGTTATTGTTGTGGGCGATGAATGTTTGGGTGTATAGGCCTTTGTTGGCTTTTATGGATAACAGACAGGCAGAGATAAAGGATAGCTTGGCTAAAATCAAAACGGATAACACCCAAAGCGTGGAGATCCGCCATCAAATTGAGACTCTTCTTAAAGAAGCGGCCGAAAAGCGTAGGGAAATGATAGCAGAAGCGATTCAAAAAGCTGCAGAGTCCTATGACGCTGTGATCAAGCAAAAAGAGAACGAACTCAATCAAGAGTTTGAAGCGTTCGCAAAGCAGTTGCAAAATGAAAAGCAAGTACTAAAAGAGCAGTTGCAAGTGCAAATGCCGGTATTTGAAGACGCATTAAACAAGCGTGTGGCTATGGGTTTAGGGAGTTGATGGATGGTGTTAGTTAAAATGGTGTTAGGGTTTTTGATCCTTTTAAGCCCTTTGTGCGCTACTGGATTGGATATTTCACAAACAGATATTATAGAGCGTTCTTTAAATTTCCTCTTATTTGCGGGGATTTTGTGGTATTTTCTGGCTAAAAAACTGCGTTCATTTTTACGCTCCAAAAGCCTTGAAATCTCCAAACGCTTAGAAGAGATTCAAGCCCAACTCAAGGTGAGTAAAGAAAATAAGAAAAAACTCTTAAAAGAATTAGAGCAAGCCAAAGAAAAAGCGGAACTAATCATTTCTGATGCGAATAAAGAAGCTTACACGATCACGCAAAAATACGAATTGCAAACCAAAATGGATGTGGAAAATTTGATCAAAAATTCTAAGGCGTTGATGGATTTAGAAGTTAAAAAGATCAAAAGAGAGCTGGTTGAAAGCGTTTTTAAAGATCTAAGAGAGAGCAAAAAAGTCTCTTTCAATGCACAAGATTGCGTGAATATTTTGAAACAAAGGCTTTAAATGCAAGATTTAAAAGTGATCGCTAATCATTATACTAAAGCGTTGAAAAACCACACTAAAGGCGATTTAGCGTTATTGGAAGAAATCATTATGGGGCTTAAAAATGTGGCAGAAGCCATAAAATTGCACAAACTCAACCGGGTGTTAGCCCATGTTTCTTTAAAAGTTAAAAAAGAGGTTGTGTTTGAAATCTTAGAAAAAATAACTTCTATAAAAGCATGTTCAGTTTTAAAGCCTGTAATGGAAGTGGTGTTAAAAAATAACAGGCTTGATGTGTTGGAACTAATCACTGAAGAGCTGTCTTTTGATTCTAAAAAGACTTTAGAAGCCACGCTTTTAGTCCCAGAAAAGCTTGAAAATGATGAACTAGAATCCGTGCAACAAAAATTGCAAGCGCGTTTTAACGCTCCCGTAGAAATCGCTCAAGACACTTGGTCTAAAAAAGGGGTTTCTTTGAGCGTTTCAAGCCTAGATTTAGAAATAGGCTTTTCTAAAGAAGATATTTTAAAGAAAATAGAAAAACAGGTTATTCAATCTATTTAATCAATCTAAGGAGATAAAGATAATGTCCCAACTAAAATTGGAAGAAATCAGCTCGGTTATTGAAGAAAAAATCAAGAATTTTGAACTTGATTGCGATATGGCTGAAGTAGGAAAAGTCGTTTCATACGCTGATGGTGTGGCTAAGGTTTATGGCTTAAATGGTGTGATGTCGTATGAAGTGCTGGAGTTTGAAACAGGGGATAAAGGCGTTGCGGCTAATTTAGAAGAAGATAGCGTTGGCGTGATTGTGTTTGGTTTTGGCAACAATATTAAAGAGGGGACTAGCGTTAAGCGCACGAAGAGTTTGATGAAAGTTCCTGTGGGCGATGCGGTTGTGGGGCGTGTGTTGAACGCTTTGGGTGAGCCTATTGATGGCAAGGGTGAGATAGAAACGAATGAGTTTAGTCTCATCGAGCAAAAAGCCCCGGGCATTATGGACAGAAAATCGGTGCATGAGCCTTTGCAAACAGGCATTAAAGCCATTGATGCGTTGGTGCCTATTGGGCGCGGGCAAAGGGAATTGATCATTGGGGACAAACAAACCGGTAAAACCACCGTAGCGATCGATGCGATCATTAACCAAAAAGGGCAAAATGTGATCTGTATCTATGTGGCTATTGGGCAAAAGGAATCCACTGTCGCGCAAGTGGTCCGCAAATTAGAAGAATACGGAGCGATGGAATACAGCGTCGTGATCAACGCTTCGGCTTCAGATTCAGCTGCGATGCAATATTTAGCCCCTTATTCAGGTGTGGCTATGGGGGAATACTTTAGAGATCATGCCCGCCATGCCCTAATCATTTATGATGATTTGAGTAAGCATGCTGTCGCTTACAGAGAAATTTCTTTGATTTTAAGAAGACCCCCAGGTAGGGAGGCTTTTCCTGGAGATGTGTTTTATATCCACTCACGGCTTTTAGAAAGAGCGGCTAAACTTTGCGATGAAAAAGGTGCAGGCTCTTTGACCGCACTCCCTATTGTGGAAACTCAAGCGGGCGATGTTTCAGCCTATATCCCTACGAATATCATTTCTATTACAGACGGGCAAATTTTCTTAGAAACGGATTTGTTTTATTCAGGGATTCGCCCGGCTATCAATGTGGGCTTATCGGTTTCAAGGGTTGGAGGGGCCGCTCAAATCAAAGCGACCAAGCAGGTTTCAGGGACTTTACGCTTGGATCTAGCGCAATACAGAGAGCTGCAAGCCTTCACGCAATTCGCTTCTGATTTAGATGAAGCGAGTAAAAAGCAATTAGAAAGGGGGCAACGCATGGTAGAAGTGCTGAAACAAGCCCCTTATTCGCCCTTGCCTATTGAAAAGCAAGTGGTCATTATTTATGCTGGGGCTAAGGGCTTTTTAGATAGCGTGAGCGTGAAAAAAGTCGTGGATTTTGAAGAGCAACTGCACCCTTTCTTGGAAGCAAAATACCCTCAAGTTTTAGAAGAAATTCACACTAAAAAAGTGCTAGATAAGGATTTAGAAGCCATGCTAAGAAAAGTCTTAGAGGAATTTAAGCTCACTTATAGCGAGTAGGAGACGGCTAGAATATGGCGAATTTAAGAGATATTAGAAAGAAAATTGGAAGCGTTAAAAACACGCAAAAAATCACGCATGCAATGAAACTCGTTTCCACTTCCAAGCTAAGAAAAGCCGAAGAAGTTGCAAGAAATTCCAGAGCGTATGCCTTGAAACTAGACGCTGTGTTTGATGATGTGTTATCTAAGATGAAAAATCAAGGGATTGAAGACATTCAAAGCAAGTATTTTAGGGAACTAGAAAGACTTGAAATCAAAAAAGTGGATATTATTTTTATCACAGCCGATAAGGGGCTTTGTGGGGGTTTTAACACCAATACCATTAAAAAAGTTTTAGCATGCACGAATGAATACAAAGAAAAAGACATTAAAGTGCGTTTGCGCGGTATTGGTAAAAAGGGCAATGAGTATTTTAGTTTTAATGGGATAGAGGTTTTAGACAAGATCAATAATTTGAGTTCTATGCCTAATTATGAACGCGCTCAAGAATTCATGAAAAAAGTGGTAGAGGATTATTTGAGTGGGAAAACCGATAAGGTGATTATCATTCATAATGGCTTTAAAAACATGATCAGCCAAGAAATAAGAGTCAAAACAATTTTGCCTATTGGGTATAAAATCATCCACCAAAACCCCCAGCCTAGTGAGACGCAAGAGACCATTACCAGTGAGCCAAGCGGGAGTGAAGATGAAATTTTAGACTCTTTAGCAGAAAAATATGTAGAGTATAGTTTATACTATGCTTTGATTGATTCTTTAGCCGCAGAGCATAGCGCTAGAATGCAGGCTATGGATACAGCGACAAATAATGCTAAAGATTTGGTTAAAACTTTAACCATTTCTTATAATAAAGCCAGACAAGAGGCGATTACGACCGAGCTAGTGGAAATCAATGCTGGCGTAGAAGCCCTAAAATAAAAATTACATTAAATAAGGAGCGATGAAAGCGATGGAAGGCAAAATCATTCAGGTTTTAGGCCCTGTGGTAGATGTGGAGTTTGAATCCTATCTACCGGCGATTTTTGAAGCGTTAGACATTAATTTTGAAGTCAATGGCGTTCAAAAATCTTTAGTTTTAGAGGTGGCAGCCCATTTGGGCGGTAATCGGGTGCGAGCGATTGCTATGGATATGACAGAAGGCTTAGTGCGTAACCAAGCTGTCAAGGCTCGCGGCAAAATGATTGAAGTGCCTGTGGGCGAAGAAGTGTTAGGGCGTATTTTTAATGTTGTGGGAGAGAGCATTGACAATTTAGAATCTCTTAAGCCGTCCTTGACTTGGCCCATTCACAGGAAAGCCCCTAGTTTTGAACAACAAAGCACCAAGACAGAAATGTTTGAAACCGGTATTAAAGTCATTGACTTGCTCGCACCTTATTCTAAGGGCGGTAAAGTGGGCTTGTTTGGTGGGGCTGGCGTAGGGAAAACGGTGATCATTATGGAGCTTATCCACAATGTGGCTTATAAGCATAACGGGTATTCGGTGTTTGCAGGTGTGGGGGAGCGCACCAGAGAGGGGAATGATCTGTATTTTGAGATGAAAGAAGGGGGCGTTTTAGACAAAGTTGCGCTGTGCTATGGACAAATGAATGAGCCACCAGGCGCAAGGAACCGCATCGCATTCACCGGCTTGACGATGGCGGAGTATTTTCGTGATGAAAAGGGCTTAGATGTGTTGATGTTCATTGATAACATCTTTAGATACGCTCAAAGCGGTGCGGAAATGAGCGCGCTATTAGGCCGCATCCCTTCAGCCGTGGGGTATCAGCCCACGCTAGCTGGGGAAATGGGGAAACTTCAAGAGCGCATCGCTTCCACTAAAAATGGCTCTATCACTTCCGTTCAAGCGGTGTATGTGCCAGCAGACGACTTGACTGACCCAGCCCCTGCTTCGGTGTTTGCGCATTTGGATGCGACTACGGTGTTGAATAGAAAGATCGCTGAAAAAGGGATTTATCCAGCAGTTGATCCCTTGGATTCCACTTCAAGGATTTTAAGCCCTCAAATGATTGGCGAGAAGCACTATGAAATCGCCACCGGTATCCAGCAAGTTTTGCAAAAATACAAGGATTTGCAAGACATTATTGCGATTTTGGGATTGGACGAATTGAGCGAAGAGGATAAAAAAACGGTTGAGAGGGCCAGAAAAATTGAGAAGTTTTTATCCCAGCCGTTTTTTGTGGCTGAAGTGTTTACGGGAAGTCCCGGTAAGTATGTGACTCTCCAAGAGACTTTAGAGGGCTTTGGAGGGATTTTAGAAGGTAAATACGATCATATTCCTGAGAACGCGTTTTACATGGTGGGCAGCATTCAAGAGGTTTTAGAAAAAGCTAAAAACATGAAAAATTCCTGAGGGTTTTGTGATGGCTTTGTTGAAAATTAGTGTGGTGGTTCCTGAGGGGGAAGTTTATACAGGAGAGGTTAAAAGCGTTGTGTTTCCAGGAGTTGAAGGGGAATTTGGGGTGCTTTATGGGCATAGCAACATGATCACCTTGCTTCAAGCGGGAGTGGTTGAGATTGAAACCGAAAACCAAAAAGAGCACATTGCGATCAATTGGGGCTATGCAGAAGTCACTAATGAACGGGTGGATATTTTAGCCGATGGGGCAGTCTTTATTAAAAAAGAATCAGACGACAGAGACGATGCTATCTCTAGGGCTAAAAAGCTTTTAGAGGACGCAAGCTCTGACAGGTTAGCGGTCTCTAGCGTGCTGGCTAAGATTGAGTCTCTTTAAGGGGGATAATCATGTTAGATTCAATCGTTTATTTTTTCAATAAGAGCGGGTTTGTTACCACGCTTGTTTTAGTTTGGATTTCGCTTTATTTGGTGATGACTTTATGGGTCTTTTTGTATAAAAGCATTGTGTTAAAGATTGAACTCAAGCGCGAGATGCAATCTTTGTCTAACATTCTTAATGGGGCGCAAGACGCTCCAGAGCATTTCATGTTTAATAAAAAAAGAAATGATGAGACCAAAAGGTATTCTAATGAATTGTTGCAGGCTTGGAAACATCAAGTTCTTAAGCAAAGCACGACCGGTTTAGTGGTGTTGAGCATCATCTCTTCTACAGCCCCCTTTATTGGTTTGTTTGGGACGGTAGTTGAAATTTTAGAAGCGTTTAACAATTTGGGCGCGTTAGGTCAAGCTTCTTTTGGGGTGATCGCGCCCATTATTTCTAAGGCTCTTATCGCCACCGCTGCAGGGATTTTAGCAGCCATTCCAGCCTATTCTTTTTACTTGATTTTAAAGCGCAAGGTGTATGATTTATCGGTTTATGTGCAGATGCAAGTGGATATTTTGTCTTCTAAAAAATAAAGCTTTTAAGGGGATTTTATAAATATCTTAAATAGGGAGTTAGAAGGTTTTTATGAATTACGATAACTATTGGGATGAGGACAAACCAGAACTCAATATCACGCCCTTAGTGGACGTGATGCTTGTTTTATTGGCTATTCTTATGGTAACGACGCCCACTCTCACTTATAAAGAAGAGATTGCTTTGCCTTCTGGTTCAAAAACTGCTAGAGCCACTCAAGATAAAATGATAGAGATCCGCATGGATAAAGACGCAAAAATCTATATAGATAGTCAAACCTATGAATACAACTCTTTCCCGGATACTTTTAACTTGCTTTCTAAGAAATACGATAAAGACACTAGGGTTAGTATCCGTGCGGACAAGCGATTGACTTATGACAAAGTGATTTATTTGTTAAAAACGATTAAAGAAGCGGGTTTTTTAAAAGTTTCTTTAATCACAAGTCCTTAAAGAATAGGGCTAATTTGCATGAGTAAGAGTGCGATCTTTGTTGTTTCTGGCTTTTTAGCGTTCTTGCTCTATGCTTTGTTATTATATGGCTTGTTGCTAGAAAGGCACAATAAAGAAGCGGAGAAAATTCTTTTAGATTTAAATAAAAAGGACGAACAAACCATTGACTTGAATTTAGAAGATCTGCCAAGCGAGAAAAAGAATGAAAAAATTGAAAAAGTAACGGAAAAACAGGGCGATTTTTTAGAGCCTAAAGAAGAACCCAAAGAAGAGCCTGAAGAAAGCCTTGAAGATATTTTTTCTTCACTCAATGATTTTCAAGAAAAGACAGACAAAAACGCCCAAAAAGACGAGCAAAAAAATGAACAAGAAGAACAAAGGCGTTTAAAAGAACAGCAACGTTTAAGAAAAAACCAAAAAAATCAAGAGATGTTGAAAGGTTTGCAACAGAATTTGGATCAATTCGCGCAAAAACTAGAAAGCGTTAAAAACAAAACTTTAGATTTGCAAATCCCTAAACAAGATGGGGTTGATGAAAAGGCTTATCAAGAGTGGTATGCTCAAATCTATCAGATTTTATATAAAGGTTGGAAAGGGGTTTTTTATCACAAGGCTTCAGTGAGCGCTCTGATTATGATCACTAAAGATGGGGAGTTTGATTATACCATTCTTAGCTACTCTGATTTTAAGGATTATAACAAGAGTGTGATGACCCTTTTAAATGATTTAAAGAAAGTGGATTTTCCCCCATACCCGGGAGGAAACATGATTTCTATTCAAGTTAATTTCACCACTAAGGAAGAACAATGAGGTATTTATGGCTTTTTTTAATAAGCGCTATAGGGCTTTTTGCAACAGATAAAACACTAGATATTATTAAAACCATTCAAAAACTTCCTAAGATTGAAGTGCGCTACTCTATAGATAACGATGCCAATTACGCTTTAAAATTGCATGAAGTCTTGGCGAATGATTTAAAGACTAGCCAGCATTTTGATGTTTCTCAAAACAAGGATCAAGGCGCTATCAATTACGCAGAACTCAAGGATAAAAAATTCCAACTTGTAGCGTTGGTGAGCGTGGCGGTAGAAAACGGCAATAAAATTTCACGATTAAAACTTTATGATGTGGATACAGAAACGCTCAAAAAGACTTTTGACTACCCTATTGTAAGTTTAGATCTATACCCTTTTGCAGCGCACAACATGGCCATTGTGGTGAATGATTATTTAAAAGCCCCTTCTATCGCTTGGATGAAGCGCCTGATTGTTTTTTCTAAATACATTGGACCAGGAATCACAAATATCGCACTAGCGGATTATACGATGCGTTATCAAAAAGAAATCATCAAAAATAACCGACTCAATATTTTCCCCAAATGGGCGAACGCTGAGCAGACAGAGTTTTATTACACGCAGTATGGCGAAAGAACGCCCATGATTTTAAAATACAACATTCAAAAAGCCACTCATGAGAATATCGCTAGCTCTCAAGGAATGGCTGTGGTCTCTAGCGTGAGTTCTGATGGCTCTAAAATTTTAATGTCTTTAGCCCCTTATGGCCAACCGGATGTGTATTTGTATGACACGCATAAAAAAACTAAAACTAAAATAACGCGCTATCCTGGGATAGATGTCTCAGGAGTGTTTTTAGAAGATGACAAGTCTATGGCTTTTGTTTCGGATAGATCCGGTTATCCTAACATCTACATGAAGAAATTGGGGTTAAAAGAAAGCGCGGAGCAACTCCTTTATGAAGGAAGAAGCAATGAATCCATTGACGCTTATAAAGATAGTATTGTGTATGTGAGCCGAGAAAACCTTAATGAATTTGGCAAAACGGTGTTTAATTTGAATCTGATCACTCTAAACAGCAAATATATCCGCAGGCTTACCGTGAATGGCTCTAACCAGATGCCTCGTTTTTCTACGGATGGGAGAAATATCATGTATATCAAAAAGACACCCCAAGAATACGCCATGGGGCTTATTTTGCTAGACTATAATCAGAGTTTTTTATTCCCTTTAAAGAATGTGAAAATACAAGCCTTTGATTGGTAAGGTTAAATTAAGCGAATGTGAGTTAATATTTACACTTATTAAAATTTGATTCTTGGAGAATTTATAATGAAGAGATCTTCTGTATTTAGTTTCTTGGTAGCTTTTTATTGGTAGCTGGCTGTAGTCATAAAATGGATAATAAGACTGTGGCTGGTGATGTGAGCGCTAAAACGGTTCAGACTGCACCTGTTACTACAGAACCAGCTCCAGAGAAAGAAGAGCCTAAACAAGAGCCAGCTCCAGTGGTTGAAGAAAAACCGGCTGTTGAGAGTGGGACTATCATCGCTTCTATTTATTTTGATTTTGACAAGTATGAGATCAAAGAATCCGATCAAGAGACTTTAGATGAGATCGTGCAAAAAGCTAAAGAAAACCACATGCAAGTGCTTTTGGAAGGCAATACCGATGAATTTGGCTCTAGCGAATACAACCAAGCGCTTGGCGTTAAAAGGACTTTGAGCGTGAAAAACGCTTTAGTCATTAAGGGGGTAGAAAAAGATATGATCAAAACCATCAGTTTTGGTGAAACCAAACCCAAATGCGCCCAAAAAACTAGAGAATGTTACAAAGAAAACAGAAGAGTGGATGTCAAATTAGTGAAGTAATTCTAGGATGAAAAGGCTTTTTTTTATCCCTTTTGTCGCTCCCTTTTTTCTCAATGGGGAGCCTTCAGCGTTTGATTTGCAAAGCGGAGCCACCAAAAAAGAACTCAAGCAGTTGCAAGTCAATAGTAAGAATTTTTCTAATATTTTGACCAAAATCCATTCGCAAGTAGAGGCTAACACTCAAGCTCAAGAGGGTTTGAGAAGCGTTTATGAGGGGCAGGCTAATAAGATTAAAGATCTCAATAACGCTATCCTTTCCCAAGAAGAATCCTTGCGAGCCTTAAAAGCCTCTCAAGAAGTGCAAGCTAACACATTAAAGCAACAATCGCAAACTTTAGAGGATTTGAGGAATGAGATTCACGCTAACCAGCAAGCTATCCAGCAGTTAGACAAGCAAAACAAAGAGATGAGTGAATTATTGACCAAGTTAAGCCAGGATTTGGTTTCACAAATCGCCTTAATCCAAAAAGCCCTCAAAGAACAAGAGGAAAAAGCTGAAAAGCCGCTCAAATCAAGCGTTCCGGCCAATAAAAACCCCTCTTTAAAAGCCGAAGCCTCAAAAAATCAAGAGAAAAAAACCCAAGAAAAGGCGAAAGTTGAGTTTGATAAAGATCTGTCCAAGCAAAAAGAGATCTTTCAAGAAGCCCTGTCTTTTTTTAGAAACAAATCCTATGCAGAAGCCAAAGAGCGTTTGTTGTGGTTAGAAGCCAATAGTTACAGACTTTATTATGTGCGTTATGCACTTGGAGAAGTGGCTTATGGGGAAAAGAGGTATAGAGAAGCGATCAAATATTACAAAGAAAGTGCTCTTTTAAATCAAAAAGCGTCTTACATGCCTGTGCTTTTGTGGCATACGGCATGGTCGTTTAAAAAAATCAAAGACGATCAAAACTATTATAAATTTTTAAACACTTTGCAACGCTTGTATCCTTCAAGCGAACAAGCTAAAATGGCGCAAAAAATCTTAGAAAACAAGGAGAAACACCACCATGCAAAACCATGATTTAGAATCAATCAAACAAGCCGCTTTGATTGAATATGAAGTGAGGGAGCAAGGCTCTAGCGATGTGCTAGACAGCAATATTTCTAAAGAGCCTTTAGAGTTTATCATAGGCGCTAATCAAATCATAGTAGGGTTAGAAAAGGCGGTATTAAAGGCTCGAATTGGCGAGTGGGAAGAGGTTGTTATCGCCCCAGAAGAAGCTTATGGGGTTTATGAAAGCGGTTATTTGCAAGAAGTCCCTAGGGATCAATTTGAAGGCATTGAATTAGAAAAAGGCATGAGCGTTTTTGGGCAAACTGAAGACAATCAAACCATTCAAGCCACTATCAAAGACTTTAGCAACACGCATGTGATGGTGGATTATAACCACCCGTTAGCCGGGAAAACTTTAGCGTTTCGTTTCAAGGTTTTAGGCTTTAGGGAAGTGAGTGAAGAAGAGATTCTAGCTTCACACCATGATAGTGGGACAGGTTGCTGTGGCGGTCATGGGGGTCATGGCAGAAAGAAAGGTGGGGGCTGTGGTTGCTCATGTTCGCATGGGTAGTGAGGTATAGGCATGTTTAAAAAGGCAAGGTCATGAATAGTTCTAACCTCAAGAATTGGCTATTCCCCACTATTTGCTTTTTTTTATTTTGTTATATTTTAATTTTTTTGATGTTTTTTATGTTTAAAAATTTACAATCGCAATCTTTTGGCTCTGTGGCAGAAACCGGAAAAAAACCCATTACTACCACCAAGAAATTTGGTAAGGAATTGCAAAAACAGATTTCAAAAATCCATTAACTTTTTTTCTTTTTTGCCGATACTTGCTGTAATCAAATGAATTGGATATTAGATTAAAGGATTTTAAGATGATTAACGCCGTCTCTTCGCTCACTCTAGTGCAATCTTTGGGGAATTACAAGCGTGTGGAAAAGAATGAAAAAGTTGAAAACAATGAAGCCGCTCTTGATAGGGTGGCTGAAATCAAGCAAGCTATTGAAAATAACCAGTATAAGATCAATTTGCATGAGACTTCTCACAAAATGGCACAGGATTTATTGGGGATAAGCTAGGGGGTTTAAGGGCTTCATTTCTAGGGGGGTTATTCTCGCTGTCGTTTCGTCTTTCACTGAAGTTTAGTTTTTTTGTATTTTGAAATGCGTTTGTCGCTCTTTTAAATAGGGTGCGTTTTTAGTCGTGTGTTAGGAATGATTGATTGGGGATTTTAACTTTTATGGATTTTTGCTCTGGCATTGGTGGAGGTCGTTTGGGCTTGGAGCGGTGCCATTTGAAATGCGTAGGGCATGCAGAAATCAATCATGAAGCTCTTAGGACTTATGAATTGTTTTTTAAGGATACCCATAATTTTGGGGATTTAATGCGGATCAACCCTAATGATTTACCCGATTTTGATGCGCTCATTAGCGGGTTTCCTTGTCAGGCTTTTTCTATCAATGGCAAAAGGAAAGGGCTTGAAGATGAAAGAGGGACTATTATTTATGGGCTTATTCGTATCTTAAAAGTCAAACAGCCCAAATGTTTCTTGCTTGAAAACGTTAAGGGCTTGATTAGTCATAAGCAACAAGAAACTTTTAAAACCATTATCAAAGCCTTGCAAGAAGCGGGCTATACAACTCATTATCAAATGTTAAACAGTGCTGATTTCCAATTAGCCCAAAAGAGAGAACGCCTTTATATCGTAGGGTTTAGGAAGGATTTGAAACACCCATTTCATTTCCCTTTAGGTTTAGCCAATGACTATTATTTTGAAGATTTTTTAGACGCAGATAATGAGTGTTATTTGGATGTGAGTAACGCTATTTTTCAAAGATACTTGCACAACCCATACAACCATAACCGGGTTTTTTTAGAGAATATCTTAGCTTTAGAAAACGCCGTTTTAGACACAAGACAATCTGATTTAAGGTTGTATTTTAATGTTTTTCCTACTTTAAGGACTTCTCGGCATGGCTTGTTTTATACCCAAAAAGGCAAAATCAAAAGATTAAACGCTATTGAAAGCCTGCTTTTACAAGGATTTCCTAGAGATTTGATCGCTAAGATTAAAGACAACCCTAATTTTAAAGAAAGCCATTTGTTATCCCAAGCGGGGAATGCCATGAGCGTGAATGTGATTGCCGCTATCGCCAAACAAATGTTAAAGGCGATTTAATAAGGGAGTTTTAAGGGGAGAATGATTTCAAAACACCCCCTATCCCCTTAAGAAAATGAGTTTTACAACAAACCGAAAAATCCAAAATAAAACGGCATAGTATTTGCTTGAGTATCACTGAAACAAGAGCTAAAGGATTTGTTATGGTCGTTTTACATTCTCATTTAGAAAACGCGCTAAACCAATTGAAAGAATTGATTGATTTAACCGAGCGCGATATAAGAGACATTAAGCTCGCTAAACACGCCGAAATTTTTGAAAGAAACCATCAAAAACAGCTAGCGATTCAAGCTTTTGAAAAAGAAAAAGCAAATATAGATGCGCAAATGCTGTCTTTAAAAAATCAATTCCCTAATAAAGAAATGAGTGAATTGTTAGACGAAAAAACGAGCGATTTTTTAAACCAAATGCGAGAATCCTTGCTTGTTTTGAAAGAAAAAACTTGATCTATTCGCGCATGGCGTTTGCGGTTTCTGAGTTTTATTCTTCGCTCATCCAACAAATCATTCCCCATGACACTTGCGACTATAAAGGCTCTAGGCATGTGGGGAGCCATTTTTTAAGAGTGCAGGCGTAAAATGGGCGGGATTTTATCTTCACTCAACACTTCTTACACGGGCCTACAAGCCCATCAGAGCATGGTGGATGTTACTGGGAATAACATTTCTAACGCTAGCGATGAATTTTATAGCCGCCAACGCGTGATCGCAAAGCCTCAAGCGGCTTATATGTATGGCACTAAAAACGTGAATATGGGCGTGGATGTAGAAGCCATTGAAAGGGTGCATGATGAGTTTGTTTTTTCTCGTTACACGAAGGCTAATTACGAAAACACTTATTACGATACAGAGTTTTCGCATTTAAAAGAAGCGAGTGCGTATTTTCCGGACATTGATGAAGCGAGCCTTTTTACGGATTTGCAAGATTATTTTAATTCATGGAAAGAATTGTCTAAAAACGCCAAAGACTCCGCTCAAAAACAGGCTCTCGCTCAAAAAACAGAAGCTTTAACGCACAACATTAAAGACACTAGAGAAAGATTAACGACCTTACAGTATAAAGCGAGTGAAGAATTAAAAAGCGTGATTAAAGAAGTCAATAGTCTGGGTTCTCAAATCGCTGAAATCAACAAACGCATCAAAGAAGTGGAAAACAATAAGAGCTTAAAGCATGCGAATGAATTAAGGGATAAGCGAGATGAGTTGGAATTCCATTTGCGAGAGCTTTTAGGGGGGAATGTTTTTAAAAGCAGCATTAAAACTCATTCGCTCACAGATAAAGACTCAGCGGATTTTGATGAGAGCTATAACCTTAATATTGGGCATGGGTTCAATATCATTGATGGTTCTATTTTCCATCCTTTAGTGGTTAAAGAATCCGAAAATAAAGGGGGTTTGAACCAAATCTATTTTCAAAGCGATGATTTTAAGCTCACTAATATTACTGACAAGCTCAATCAAGGGAAAGTGGGGGCGTTATTGAATGTGTATAATGACGGCTCTAACGGGACTTTAAAGGGCAAATTGCAAGATTATATTGATTTGTTGGATTCTTTTGCTAGGGGCTTGATAGAATCCACTAATGCGATTTACGCTCAAAGCGCGAGTCATCATATTGAAGGCGAGCCTGTGGAGTTTAACAGCGATGAAGCCTTTAAAGACACGAACTACAATATCAAAAACGGCTCGTTTGATTTAATCGCTTACAACACCGATGGTAAAGAAATCGCCAGAAAAACCATTGCTATCACGCCCATTACAACCATGAACGATATTATCCAAGCCATTAACGCTAACACTGATGACAATCAGGACAATAACACCGAAAACGATTTTGATGATTATTTCACAGCGAGCTTTAACAATGAGACTAAAAAGTTTGTCATCCAGCCTAAAAACGCTTCGCAAGGGTTGTTTGTCTCTATGAAAGATAACGGCACGAATTTTATGGGAGCGTTAAAACTCAACCCTTTTTTTCAAGGCGATGACGCTTCTAATATCAGCTTGAATAAGGAATACAAAAAAGAGCCTACCACTATCCGCCCATGGCTTGCCCCCATTAACGGGAATTTTGATGTGGCGAACATGATGCAGCAATTGCAATACGACAGCGTGGATTTTTATAACGACAAGTTTGACATTAAACCAATGAAAATCAGCGAGTTTTATCAATTTTTAACCGGTAAAATCAACACGGACGCTGAAAAATCAGGGCGTATTTTGGACACCAAACAAAGCATGCTAGAAACCATTAAAAAAGAGCAACTCTCTATTTCGCAAGTGAGCGTGGATGAAGAAATGGTGAATTTAATCAAGTTTCAAAGCGGCTATGCGGCTAACGCTAAAGTCATTACCGCTATTGATCGGATGATAGACACTTTATTGGGGATTAAACAATAAGTTTTCTACCCATAGCGTTTTGATCAAATAAGCCTTATTTAACTTATTTTTTAAACTCTATTTATTTTAAAACTCATTTTTGAGCCTTTTTTATAGCCAGCACTCAAACAATTAATAGCATCATATAAGCTATGAGCGAGAGGGTGTTTTGTAAAGCTTGTGTTATAATAACGATTATTGTTGATTGAAAGGAAAACAGATGAGACGGAGTTTTTTAAAAACGATTGGCTTGGGCGTGATAGCGCTCTTTTTGGGTTTGTTAAGCCCTTTGAGTGCAGCGAGTTACCCCCCTATTAAAAACACTAAAGTGGGGTTAGCCCTTTCTAGCCACCCGCTAGCCACTGAAATTGGGCAAAAGGTTTTAGAAGATGGGGGTAATGCGATTGATGCGGCGGTAGCGATAGGTTTTGCTCTAGCAGTAGTCCATCCGGCAGCAGGCAATATTGGTGGTGGAGGTTTTGCGGTTATCCATTTGGCTAATGGTGAAAATGTTGCGTTAGATTTTAGAGAAAAAGCCCCCTTAAAAGCCACTAAGGACATGTTTTTAGACAAGCAAGGCAATGTAGTCCCTAAACTCAGCGAAGATGGCTATTTGGCGGCTGGGGTTCCTGGAACGGTGGCGGGCATGGAAGCGATGCTTAAAAAATACGGCACCAAAAAACTATCGCAACTCATTGATCCTGCCATTAAATTGGCTGAAAATGGTTATGCGATTTCACAAAGACAAGCAGAAACTCTAAAAGAAGCGAGGGAGCGGTTTTTAAAATACAGTTCTAGCAAAAAGTATTTTTTTAAAAAAGGGCACCTTGATTATCAAGAAGGGGACTTGTTTGTCCAAAAAGATTTAGCCAAGACTTTGAATCAAATCAAAACGCTAGGCGCTAAAGGCTTTTATCAAGGGCAAGTCGCTGATCTGATTGAGAAAGACATGAAAAAAAATGGGGGGATTATCACTAAAGAGGATTTAGCCAGTTACAATGTGAAATGGCGCAAACCCGTGGTAGGGAGTTATCGTGGGTATAAGATCATTTCTATGTCGCCGCCAAGTTCAGGAGGCACGCATTTGATCCAGATTTTAAATGTCATGGAAAATGCGGATTTAAGCACCCTTGGGTATGGGGCTTCTAAGAATATCCATATCGCTGCAGAAGCGATGCGTCAAGCTTATGCGGATAGATCGGTTTATATGGGAGACGCTGATTTTGTTTCGGTGCCGGTGGATAAACTCATCAATAAGGCGTATGCCAAAAAGATTTTTGACGCTATCCAGCCAGATACGGTTACGCCAAGCTCTCAAATCAAACCAGGAATGGGGCAGTTGCATGAGGGGAGCAATACCACGCATTATTCTGTAGCGGACAGGTGGGGGAATGCAGTCAGCGTTACTTACACCATTAACGCTTCTTATGGGAGCGCTGCTAGTATTGATGGGGCAGGGTTTTTATTGAACAACGAAATGGATGATTTTTCCATCAAGCCTGGGAATCCTAATCTCTATGGTTTAGTAGGGGGCGATGCGAATGCGATTGAAGCCAATAAGCGCCCTTTAAGCTCCATGTCGCCTACGATTGTGTTGAAAAACAATAAGGTTTTTTTGGTGGTGGGAAGCCCTGGAGGGTCTAGGATTATCACTACAGTGTTGCAAGTGATTTCCAATGTCATTGATTACAATATGAATATTTCTGAAGCGGTCTCAGCCCCTAGATTCCACATGCAATGGTTGCCTGATGAATTAAGGATTGAAAAGTTTGGCATGCCCGCTGATGTGAAAAATAACCTCACTAAAATGGGCTATCAAATCGTTACTAAGCCGGTCATGGGTGATGTGAATGCGATCCAAGTTTTGCCTAAAACTAAAGGGAGCGTTTTCTATGGATCAACGGATCCAAGGAAAGAATTTTAATTCTTTGTTATATATGGGTTTTTAATCCTATTTAGCCTTATTTTTTGGGATGGAGGGGGACTTTTTAGCGAGAAAATCTTAAATTTAGTTTTAAAATTCATAAAAATAGTGTAAAATTTCTCATTACAAGAAACGATATTAGATCTAAATGGTGTATGCAGAATGGGGTTTGAGAATGTTTGCTAGTTTTAGAACGCATGCAGTTTCTTTTTTGAGATTGGTAGCTATTGACATTATGTTTGATCTTATTAAAGCAGAGGAGTAACAATGGGATACGCAAGCAAATTAGCTTTGAAGATTTGTTTGGCAAGTTTATGTTTATTTAGCACTCTTGGTGCAGAACACCTTGAACAAAAAAGGAATTATATTTATAAAGGGGAGGAAGCCTATAATAATAAGGAATACGAGCGAGCGGCTTCTTTTTATAAGAGCGCTATTAAAAATGGCGAGCCGCTTGCTTATGTTCTTTTAGGGATCATGTATGAAAATGGTAGGGGTGTGCCTAAAGATTACAAGAAAGCGGCTGAATATTTTCAAAAAGCGGTTGATAATGATATACCTAGAGGGTATAACAATTTAGGCGTGATGTATAAAGAGGGTAGGGGCGTTCCTAAAGATGAAAAGAAAGCCGTGGAGTATTTTAGAATAGCTACAGAGAAAGGCTATACTAACGCCTATATAAACTTAGGCATCATGTATATGGAGGGTAGGGGCGTTCCAAGCAACTATGCGAAAGCGACAGAGTGCTTTAGAAAAGCGATGCATAAGGGTAATGTAGAAGCTTATATCCTTTTAGGGGATATTTATTATAGTGGGAATGATCAATTGGGTATTGAGCCAGACAAAGATAAGGCTATTGTCTATTATAAAATGGCGGCTGATATGAGTTCTTCTAGGGCTTATGAAGGGTTATCAGAGTCTTATCGGTATGGGTTAGGCGTGGAAAAAGATAAACAAAAAGCTGAAGAATACATGCAAAAAGCATGCGATTTTGACATTGATAAAAATTGTAAGAAAAAGAATACTTCAAGCCGATAATTCTCAAACTTGGGCTTGATTCAAGGATTTTTTATTTGATGCTAAGTAGCGTGTTTTTTGAACAATTGATTTGAAGCGATAGATTAAAGATATTGCATTTTTCATGACTAAGCGGCTTTATATTAAAAACTTTAGCCAAAAAACATTGCTTGCTATAACTTTGCTTTGTTTGTCTCGCCTAAATATTCCCCTTGTCTTAACAAATCCCTAAAATTACAAACTCCAAACAATAGCGAGCGGTTTTCATAAGCTTTTTAAAAACGACGCTAAGATCGCCGAAAGCCTAAAGCCAGCCACTACTAAAAATTTAAGCCAAGGTTTAGCCACCACTCTAAGCGGAGCGTTAAAATACCAATGGACTAAATTCACATTAGGAACGCTATATAGAAACGCGCCCGATCGCATTTTAGGGATTAAATTACCCAAAGCCCTAAACGAAGCCACCGCAGGAGCCGCCTTAAAGTATCACATTAAAAGAGCGCTAGAAAGAAGCCACAGTATAAGTGATTTCACTAAGCAGTTAGAACTAAGCGCTAAAAACTCACAATTCACTAACAACACGCTTAAAATCATTGAAGAGCTTACTAACGGCGTCAAACAAGCCAGCGAAGAGTTAAGCAAGAAAGCGAGCGATTTACAACACGCTATAACCCCACTCAAAGAGTTTGGCACTAATTACCCCGAGTTTGCCTTAAAGCCTAAGGAAGCGTTAGAGAAATTATTACAAGAGAAAAACGGGCAAGTCGCAGGCGCAGCTTATAGGGATGATTTAGGAGGGATTGATTTTGTTTGGGGGAATAAAGATTACGGGTTAGAGCACATCTTAAAACGCCGAGAAGAGCAAGCGCTTAACAATGGACTAAACGAAACAGAAGCTAAAGAATACGCCTTAAGCGTGATTAAAACGATACCGGAAGTTATTGACAAAGGCATTAAGGTTGAACGAAACGGAAGAGTAGCTATTGAATACCAAAATATAAGAGTAGGTTTAAAAGATAATTGGAAAGGAGAAAAATTACCTAATCATTGGATTATAACAGGATATGAGAAGTTGGAGAATAGTGAAAGTTTATATACATCTCCACTAATCACAAAGAGCGAGATTCTGCCCTTAAACTCCGTAGAACCTAATCCTACCCAAAAACCGCTAACAGATCAAGAGGATTTATTAAAAACAAGCGAAAATTTAAACGAAACCACCAAAGACGCTACAAAATTAAGCCCACTAGAACAAGCAGAAGCCGAAAAGCTTGCCAAGTTACAAAGAGAGCAAGAACAAAGCGAACAGGAATTTTTAAAAGCTAAAGATCAAGAAAATAAGCGTAAAGAAGCGTTAAAAAAGAAATTAGAACACGAGCGAGGCAATGCAGGCAACATTGAAAGCCAGACTAAAATAGAAGTAGGAGAGGATATCCCTACAGAAATCCAAGTGCAGATCCCCAAAAGTAGAGTAAGGCTAAACGAACGAGAGATTTACGATCTGGACTATGCGATCGTCAAAGCCAAAGATTTAAAACCAAGTTTTAGTACAGGCGGGACGCAAAAACGCACCGACATGAACGAAGAACAGATTAAAAGCATTGCTGAAAATTTTGATCCTAAAAAGATATTTGGGAGCGGAGGGTTTGAAGATTTACCGATCATTCTACATGACGGACAAGTGATCGCAGGGAACCACAGAGTCCAAGGCATGCTAAACTTCACGCCTAAAAGCCGTTACATTTACCACAAAGCGATCCAGGAATACTATCACATAGACTTAAAGCCTGACGAATTGTTAGTGAGAGTGCCACACAACCGACTAAATAATACCGAGATCAACAATTTAGCGGCTTCATCTAATCAAGGAAGATTCAACAGCGAAAGCGATCATGCGATAGTGGTTTTAAGCCACTATGAAGCGAAATTAAAAGAATTAGACAACAAATTAGACGCTGATAGCATTTATTCGTTAAAAAATATCGTTGCTAAAAACCTTAATTTTGACAAAGCCACTCATCCTAATGTGGGAGATAGTAATTTAGCGTTGCTTATGTATAACATGCCAAGGACCAAAACGCAAGGGATAGAATTATTAAACCGTTGGCAGAAAGAATTTTCTAACGACATTAAAAGCTATGAAAAGGTTAAAAAAATGTTTGTAGATAACGCTGGGAGTTTTCACAATCTAATCCATGACATGAATTTTCCTAAGGTGAGTTTAAACGCTTATCTAAGCGATATCATGGATCGCAGTTTTGCTAATTTAAAGAATTACCAAAGCACGAGCGAAAGCCTGAAAGATTTGAGCGAGAAATTCTATAAAACGAGTTCTTTAGAGATGTTTGAAAAGAGCGAACAAAGCACAAGCGACATCAGCGAGATTTTAGGAGGTGCGATCGCCAGGTTCGCGAGGTTTGATGATCCGAGCAAAGCGTTATTTGAAGCCTTAAGAAGCGATAACATTAAAAAAGGCTTGAAAGAATTTAAGATCGCAGACGTTACTAAGGACATGTTTAACCCTGATAGTAAAGAGTTTAAAGATATTGATATTT
This sequence comes from Helicobacter pylori, assembly GCA_008032955.1. Lineage (NCBI taxonomy): Bacteria > Pseudomonadati > Campylobacterota > Epsilonproteobacteria > Campylobacterales > Helicobacteraceae > Helicobacter > Helicobacter pylori. The sequence goes on along the minus strand of CP032046.1, from coordinate 986,579 downwards.
ACGACTTTGCACATTACCTTTTAATGGTCAATAGAGAATCGAACGAAAATAACCCTACCTTAAAGCGCTTGATAGAAGCTATAAAGGACATGCAAAAAGAGAGCGAGAAAGGGATTAAAAAACAAAAACTTGAAACGCCTAGCGAGTGGGGACACAATTATAGCGAGTTTAAGGGCGATGGCTTAGGAGCGATTAGCAAGCTATTAGAAACTAAAAAAGGTTTTGTAGCGGGAGCGTTTTATAAGGAAGGTTTAGGGGATATTGATTTAGTTTGGGGTAATAAAGATTACGGGTTAGAACACATTTTGAAACGCCGAGAGAAACAAGCCAAAAACCAAGGATTAAACGAACAACAAGCCAAAGAATACGCCCTAAATATAGCTAAAACGATACCGGAAGTTATAGAGAAAGGCGTTAAGGTTGATAATAACGGCAGAATGGCTATTGAATACAACGGCATGCGAGTAGGACTTAATGATAAGTGGGATAATCAAAAGCTAGAGAATAAGTGGGTGATAAGCAGTTATGAAATTTATAATAGTGAGGGTGAGCCACCGATCCTCCTTATGGCTCAATTACAAGGGGTAGGTTTGGGAACCCCTAAACTCACAGAACCTAATCCTACCACAAACACGATTAAAAAAGGAATAAAATGATCAATTACCCTAATTTGCCTAATAGCGCTTTAGAAATCACCGAGCAGCCTGAAGTGAAAGAAATCACTAACGAGCTTTTAAAGCAACTACAAAACGCTTTAAATTCTAATAGTCTTTTTACTGATCAAGTGGAATTAAGCCTTAAAGGGATCGTTAGGATTTTAGAGGTGCTTTTGAGTTTGGATTTTTTCAAGAATACGAACGAAATTGATAGCAGTTTGAGAAACTCTATTGAATGGCTGAGTAACGCCGGCGAGAGCTTAAAAAACAAAATGAAAGAATACGAGGGCTTTTTTAGCGAGTTTAATACGAGCATGCGAGCCAACGAGCAAGAAGTAACGGCTACCTTAAACGCTAATACTGAAAACATCAAAAGCGAGATTAAAAAGCTAGAAAATCAAATCATAGAAACCACTACAAAGCTTTTAACGAGTTATCAAATCTTTTTAAACCAGGCTAGAGATAGCGCTACAAATCAAATTAACACGAACAAAACCGAAAGCCTTGAAGCAATAAACCAAGCTAAAACGATCGCTAACAATGAAATCAATACCAACAAAACGCAAGCGATAACTAACATTAACGAAGCTAAAACGAACGCTAACAATGAAATAAACACCAATAAGCAAGAAGTTTTAAACAACATCACGCAACAAAAGCAACAAGCCACAAGCGAGATCACCGAAGCGAAAAACACGATCATTATCAAAACATTGATTTTTTTGAGATTGAATAAGGCGTGTTAAAAACCACTATAATACCCCTAAAAAATGCGAGTTTTAAAGATGCCTTTATTTGATTTAAAAAGCCCTTACCCACCAGCAGGCGATCAGCCCCAAGCCATAGAAGCTTTAACGAAAAGCTTGAAAAATAACAACCATTATCAAACTCTAGTGGGGGTTACAGGGAGCGGTAAGACTTACACGATGGCTAATGTCATCGCTCAAACCAATAAACCCACTTTGATCATGAGCCATAATAAGACTTTATGCGCGCAGCTCTATAGCGAGTTTAAGGCGTTTTTCCCGCATAATAGGGTGGAGTATTTTATCTCCCACTTTGATTACTACCAGCCTGAGAGCTATATCCCTAGAAGGGATTTATTCATTGAAAAAGACAGCTCTATTAACGATGACTTGGAGCGTTTAAGATTGAGCACAACCACCTCGCTTTTAGGTTATGACGATGTGATTGTGATAGCGAGCGTTTCGGCTAATTATGGTTTGGGTAACCCTGAAGAATATCTAAAAGTCATGGAAAAAATCAAAGTGGGCGAGAAGCGCGCTTACAAGGGCTTTTTGTTAAAGCTAGTGGAAATGGGTTATAGCCGTAATGAAGTGGTGTTTGATAGGGGGAGCTTTAGAGCGACTGGGGAATGCGTGGATATTTTCCCCGCTTATAATGACGCTGAATTTATCAGGATTGAATTTTTTGGCGATGAGATAGAAAGGATTGCTGTCTTTGACGCTTTAGAAAGAAATGAAATCAAGCGCTTGGATTCTGTCATGCTTTATGCGGCCAGTCAGTTTGCCGTAGGGAGTGAGAGGTTGAATTTAGCCATTAAAAGCATTGAAGATGAACTCGCTTTAAGATTGAAATTTTTTAAAGAGCAGGATAAAATGCTTGAATACAACCGCCTCAAACAACGCACCGAGCATGATTTAGAAATGATTAGCGCGACCGGTGTGTGTAAGGGCATTGAAAATTACGCGCGCCATTTTACAGGCAAAGCCCCCAATGAAACGCCCTTTTGTTTGTTTGATTATTTAGGGATTTTTGAGCGGGAGTTTTTAGTCATTGTAGATGAAAGCCATGTGAGTTTGCCGCAGTTTGGGGGGATGTATGCAGGGGATATGAGCAGGAAAAGCGTTTTAGTGGAATATGGTTTTAGATTGCCTAGCGCTTTGGACAACCGCCCTTTAAAATTTGATGAATTTATCCATAAAAATTGCCAATTCCTTTTTGTGTCCGCTACGCCCAATAAACTAGAATTAGAGCTTTCTCAAAAGAATGTCGCTGAGCAAATCATTCGCCCTACAGGGCTTTTAGACCCCAAATTTGAAGTGCGAGACAGCGATAAGCAAGTCCAGGATTTATTTGATGAAATCAAGTCAGTGGTGGCTAGAGGTGAAAGGGTGCTCATCACCACGCTCACTAAAAAAATGGCAGAAGAATTGTGTAAATATTATGCTGAATGGGGCTTGAAAGTGCGTTACATGCATAGTGAAATTGATGCGATTGAAAGGAATCACATTATCCGCTCTTTAAGGCTTAAAGAATTTGACATTTTAATAGGGATCAATCTTTTAAGAGAGGGGTTGGATTTGCCTGAAGTCTCTTTAGTAGCGATCATGGATGCGGATAAAGAGGGGTTTTTAAGGAGCGAAACAAGCCTCATTCAAACCATGGGGCGAGCCGCTAGAAACGCTAACGGCAAGGTTTTACTATACGCTAAAAAGATCACTCAAAGCATGCAAAAAGCCTTTGAGATCACGAGTTACAGACGCACCAAGCAAGAAGAGTTCAATAAAATCCATAACATCACCCCTAAAACCGTTACTCGTGCTTTAGAAGAGGAATTGAAATTAAGAGACGATGAGATTAAAATCGCTAAAGCCTTAAAAAAGGACAAAATGCCTAAAAGTGAAAGGGAAAAAATCATTAAAGAATTGGATAAAAAAATGCGAGAATGCGCGAAAAATTTGGATTTTGAAGAAGCGATGCGTTTGAGAGACGAAATCGCTCAATTAAGAACGCTTTAAACGCTATCGCTTAAAAACTATAAGTGTAGTTGAAATAAACCGAGTAATTGCGCCTGAAATCAACTTGGTATAATAAGCTGTTGATCCCGTATTCTAAAAATCGTAAAACCTTTAGGACATCTCCACTATTATTGCTAATGTTATTCATGGAATAATAATGGTTAAAATAATAAGTAGGGACTTTAATCCCAAAGCCAAATTGGTTGCGCTTATTCCCCAAACGAACCCCTAAATCCACCAAAAACTGGAAGCCGTTTAAATTCACTTTCCCGCCAAAAGTGTCTAAAAGAAGCACTTGATACAATAACGCATCGCTCAATTTATCATACACTCCAGCAAAAGCGATCCCCAGATTGAACCCGGCAAAAAACTTATCCCCATTATAGGCGTTAAGCAATAAATCCATATAAGTGCCATAAGTGGAAATGATGATAGATTGCGATTCTTGAGAGCTATAAAGAGAAGCGCTCAAATCATAAAACAGCCCCCACCTAAATCCAAACCACTTCGTCTCTTCATGCTTACCCACCCACTTATAGCCCACTTGAACGCCAAGGCCATTAGACACATACGAATTTTTAAAAACAGGGCTTAGACTATCGCTGAAAATAATCTGACTTTTATTGAATCGTTGGGATAAATTCAAGTTGCTGTAGTTGTGCTGAATGCTCCCCAACTGATACCCAAGCCCCAGATAAAACGCCGATCTATCCGCATAGCGTTTAATGGGCGAAACCACCTTTTTATTAAAAAAAGTGTAATCCCCTTTAGTCAAAACATCTTTAAAACTATCCGCATGCAAGGCATAAGAAAGCCCTAAAACTAAGTATAACGCTCGTTTCAAAAAACCCCTTAAAACTTCAATTTTTACCGCTTATTTTATAGTTTTGTTTTTGTAAAAACGCGCCTTATTCAAACACCCTTTTAAAAATCGCTCCCACATTTTTAGTGTAATAGCTGTAATCAAAACATGCTTTGATTTCGTCCTCGCTCAAATATTTTTTCAAGCGTTCATCATTGAGTAGGGCGTTTAAAAACAAATTTTCATCAGCGTTTTTAAAAGCGCCTTGTTGCAAAACCTCCCATATTTTCATCGCATTTTCTTGCACGATAGAATAGCTTTCTTCTCTGCTCAAACCTTTTTTAGGCAATTCCAATAACACCCGTTGCGAAAAGACTAGCCCCCCACTCAAAGCTAAATTTTTAAGCATGTTTTTAGGATAAACCACCAAATTTCCAATCACGCTATTCAAACGGCTGAGCATAAAATCGCTAGTGATAAACAGATCAGGCAAGGCAAAACGCTCCACAGAGCTATGGCTCATGTCCCTTTCATGCCATAAGGCGACATTTTCTAGCATAGGGGTCGTAAAAGAGCGAATCACCCTGCAAAGCCCGGTGATATTCTCGCTCAATATGGGGTTTCTTTTATGAGGCATCGCAGAGCTTCCCTTTTGCCCTGTTGAAAAAGCTTCTTCCACTTCATAGACTTCACTGCGTTGCAAATGGCGGATATTGACAGCGATTTTTTCACAACTGCTCGCCAAAAGAGCCAGATCGCATGCAAGCCTGGCGTAGCGGTCTCTTTGAATGACTTGATTGCTGATATTGGCGGTTTTTAAGCCTAAAAATTCGCACGCTAATTCTTCTAATTCTAAAGGGGCGTGCGCGAAATTCCCCATAGCCCCACTGATCGCTCCCACGCTGATAAATTCCATCGTTAAATCCAGGGCTTTTAAATGCCGTTTGATTTCATCAGCAAAAAGAGCTAAAACTAGACCAAAGGTGATGGGTTCGCCAAACACCCCATGGCTTCTGCCCACCATTAGCGTGTCTTGATGCTCTAAAGCCCTGTTTTTAAGGGTTTCATAGAGGTTTTTAACGCCTTTTTGAATGAGTTTTAAGCTTTTGGTCATCAATAACGCCATAGCCGTATCAATGCAATCGCTAGAAGTGATCCCATAATGAAAAAAGCGGGACTCTTCGCCCAAGCTTTCAGCCACGCAAGTAGTGAAAGCGATTAAATCATGCTTAGTGGTTTTTTCAATTTCTTTGATGCGTTCAAGGTTGAATGCCGCTTTTAAGCAGATTTTTTCACAATCGCTATCTTGGATTTGCCCAAGCTTGTTCCACGCCCTAACGACAGCTTTTTCCACTTCCAAATAAGTTTCAAATTTGGTTTGCTCATTCCATAGGGCTTTCATTTCTTCATTCGCATAGCGTTCTAACACCGACAATCCTTAAATCAAAATGGGATCATGTTACTTTAAAGGGGTTTAAAGAATCAAGGGGGAAATCGCACAAGGCGTAAGAAAGCCCCTTGATTTCAAATTAAGAGTTATACTTTAGCTTCTTCTCTGCGTTGCAAGTATTCCCAACGCTCATTCACATCTTTTTGCAATTCTTCAATGATGTGTTCGTTTTCCTTTTTGAAAAGGTGTTTGAAACGCTTTTGAGCCGCTAAATAATCCCTTACAGGAATGATATTTCTTGGGCGGTAAGTGATTTTCAATTCCCTACCATTAAAGACTTCAAACAAGGGGAACATCAAGCTATCCACAGCCATATCCGCTAATTCAATGGTTTTATTGGATTCAAATTTCCATTCAGTCGTGCATGGGCTAAGAGCGTTGATGAAGCAAGGCCCTTCAGTGTCTAGCGCAGTTTTAATCTTTTTGTTCATGTCTTTCCATTTGTTAGGGGAGAGCTGTGCCACATAAGGGACTCCATGGCTTGCCATGATATTGACGATGTCTTTTTTCTTTTCTTTTTTACCAAAGCTAACCGATCCTGATGGCGTGGTAGAAGTGCTAGCCCCTAATGGCGTAGATCCGCTTCTTTGACCGCCGGTATTGGCGTAGTTTTCATTATCCAAGCAAATGTAAGTCATGTCATGCCCTCTTTCCATGCAACCGCTGATGAATTGAAAACCAATATCATAACTAGCCCCATCGCCTCCAAACGCCACAAATTTTGGTTTTTGACCTTGATAGCGGCCCTTATTCACTAGCGCTTTATACATCGCTTCCACCCCTGAAATCGCCGTAGAGCCATTTTCAAAGCCAATATGAATCCAAGGCACATCCCATGAAGTGTGCGGATACACCGCCGAGCATACCTCTAAACAACCGGTAGAATTGCCTAAAACAATAGGCCCATCTACAGCGTTTAAAACTTCGCGCACAATAATGCCATGCCCACAACCCGGACAAAGCAAGTGCGAGCCTTGGAATTTTTCAGCGCTTTGGCTAAAACCTTTGAGTGTTTTGACTTCTTTTACCATGATATTTCCTTTTTAAAAAAAGCTCATTTTAGGGCCGTGCAAGCCTACGAATTGTTGGGTAGGGTGCGTGAGCGTGCCTTTAAGAGCGTCTTCATTGATTTCTTCAAAAATCTCGCATAAATGCGCGATCGTCATGTCCCTTTCGCCTAAACCATAAATGTAGTTAGACACCACGGGGTGTTTAGTCCCTTGCGTTTGATACACCGCGCTCGTTACTTCATTAAACATCGCCCCCATAGCGCCCGCTGGAGAGCTCTTGTCTAAAATCGCTAAAGCTTTAAGGTTTTTCAAATCCTGCCCCAATTTTTCATAGGGGAAGGGGCGTAAGGAATGGATAGTGGCTACGC